>PMJR01000094.1 GCA_003158475.1 Ignavibacteriota bacterium
TCGGGTATGTTCAGCCATGCGATTCGCGCGGCTCACGTATGCGGTGATACTCTCGGGCGCGGCAGCCTGGTGCGGACTCATCGTGCTGGCGCCGGGGGCAGCTTCCTCGGCGGGATTCGTGCCGTTAGGCCGCATCCTGTACGCATTCTTCAGCCCGCTCTGCCATCAGTTGGGCGCCCGGTCGTTTCATCTCTTCGGATGGCCGCTTGCAGTGTGCGGCAGGTGCTCTGCCGTTTACTTCGGATTTCTTTTCGGCACAATCGCGTACCCCTTTGCGAGGAATCTCCTCCGCGGGGCACGGCCGGGGAGGATGTTCATCGTCGTTGCGGTCGCGCCGATGGTTCTCGATGTCATTCTCGAGGCGACCGGCGTTCATGAATCCACGAACGCCGTGCGTGCGGTCACGGGAGCATGGTTCGGCGTCCTCCTTCCCTTCCTCATCATCCCGGGCGCCGTCGAAGGAATCAGCCTGTTGTTCACCCAACCCAATCCACGTTCGGTCCAATCAGAGAAAGGACTCATCGATGCCTGACAAACCGGGGAAACTTATGCCTGCTCTCTATGGCGGCGTGATCATGGGAGTGATCTCCGGCATACCGTTTCTGAGCCTTGTCAACTGCTTCTGTTGCGCGGGGATCATGCTGGGGGGGTTCATGGCCGTCTTCTTTTACAAGAAGGATCTGACGGAGTCCAGTCCTCCTCTCACCAACGGTGACGGTCTCGGCCTCGGGGCGCTCGCCGGAGTTGTCGGGGCGGTCGTGACAATGATATTGACTGCGCTGTTCCACCTCGTGTTCGGCATGGCGATGGGGGGGGGGATGCAAAAGCTGCAGGACATGGGACTCGGGAATCAGATCCCACCTGAAACAATGAAGATGATACAGGGACTGATGAGCGATCGGGGGCTCGTCGGCATTACGTTCGTATTCCACCTCATCATCGATCCGCTTTTCGGTCTGATCGGCGGACTCATCGGCTATGCGGTCTTCAAGTCGAAGACCCCCGCGGTAACAGTGCCGCCGCCCATGCCTCCGCGGTAAGGCTGCGGGAGGGATGCGCGGTTCAGTCTTTTTCATGAACGGGCGACGATCGCTGTCGCCCGTTCTTCTCCGATCTCAGAACGGAATTCTCTTCACAGTTTCCTTCTTCAACTCCCGCAGTGCTCCTCGTTTCCAGTCGCTCCCGAGCACTTCCTCGGCGACCCGGACGATAAGCGATTTCCCCGAGATCTGCCTGCCGTTCCATTGCTTGGAGAGCCCGGCGACGCAGCTCGGGCACGTCGTCAGGATTTCATGTTCCCCGTCTGCCGATACCGCCTTCAGGGATCCCGCTTTTCGGCGCCGGAGCACACAGGATATGTCCGGCCGCGAGAGGCTGAGTGTCCCCGCCTCGCCGCAGCACTCCGGGACCAGGACGGGCGGGGCGCCGAGGAGAGCCCTGACGGTGGCGTCGAAGCCGAGCGATTTCAGGGGTGTGTGGCAGGGTTCGTGATAGAGGAGATTCCCCTTTGCCGGCCGGTCTGCCCGGTCAGGTCTGACAAGGTCCCTCACTACCAGGAATTCATTGATGTCCAGGAGTGGCGCATTCCGGAAGACCTTCCCAAGGTCGTATTGCTCGAGCATTTCGCGGCATGTCCCGCAGGAGACAAGCACCGCGTCGATCTCTGAGGAGCCGATGCTGTCCGCCATGCGATGGAAAACGACCCGGTTTTCAAAGCTCTTCAGTGAGGCCCGCTCGTTCTCGGCGTTGGCGAGAAACGGGTATCCGCAGCAGGTGAATTCCGGCGGCAGAAACGCGCGGACCCCGGAATGGTGGAGCAGGGCCAGCGCGGCGAGGCTGATCTCCGGGTAAAGACGCTCCGACCCGCAGCCGGGGAAATAAACGACGTTCATTTTGACGGGGACGGACCGGTTGGTCAGGCTGTAGAAGCAATCCCGTCCCCTGAGCCCGAGACGCTCCCGTACCGAGGCGTCTCCCCGGGCACTTATTCTTCCTTCCAGCAGCGCGCTGAGTCGCGGCGCGATGCGGGAAGCTGCCCCGCCGCTCGCTTTGTACAGCCTGTGGCCGAGTCGCTGGAGCCCGAAACCGGGACGCAGCACCAGTCTTCGAATGGCGGCATTCGCGGCATACCCGTGCCGCCACAGATACGAGAGGGTGAAGCGGACCGCCGGTCCGCGACGCACCTTGGTTCGCCGGGCCTCGAGCTCGCGCATCCCGAGCGTGACTTTCCCGAAATCGATCTTGACGGGGCACGGCACACGGCATTTGTGACAGGCGGTGCAGTGATCCGAGATCTCCTTCAACTTGCGGAAATGCTTGAACGAGCGCATCTCCATGGTTTGCGCATAATACAGGACCGCCTCCGTGATCTGGCCGACGGCGAGGATCTTGTTGCGCGGATTGTACAGCATTCCCTCGCGGGGGATCTGCGTGCAGCAGACCGCCTTGCACCTGCCGCACCGGACGCACGAGGCGATCTGTTCGGAGAGCCGCTCCAGGTCGGTCGCTTCGAGGATATACGCTTCGAGCTCCAGCAGGCTGAACGAGGGGGTGTAGATAAGATGGAGGGGGAATCCCCGTTCGAGCTTGCCCGGGTTGAACATCCCCTCCGGGTCATGCGCGCGCTTGTAGGCTCCGTATGCGTCAAGGACCTCGTCCTCGATGAAGGGGAGCTTCGTCAGCCCGATCCCGTGTTCTCCGGATACCACCCCGCCGAGTCGCACAGCTTCACGCATCGCTCGCGCCGCGGTCTCCTGCGCCTCGAGCATCATCGGGTAATCGCCGGAGTGCACGGGGATATTCACGTGGACGTTTCCGTCCCCCGCGTGCATGTGCGTGGCGATGATGATCATGCGCCGCCGTTCATCAGCCGCGATCCGCTCGATATCGGCCGCGAGTTCCTCGTAGCCGTGAAACGTCGACCGGAGGGGAGTCAGGATGTCGGCCTCCGCTTCAAAGTGCACGGCGCCTTCCCTGAAAAGTTCGAAGAGTGTGGGCCCCGCGGGAGGGGCGGGAGTCGCGCCGTGAGACGACTCATGAAGAAGGATCCTGTAATCGGACAGTTGTGTCCCGACACGTTCAAGCTCGGTGAGCGAATCCGCAAGCCGGGAAGTGAGAGGCTCATCCCCGCGAGCGGGAGGGAGTCCGCGGAGATGTTCGGCGATGCGCCTGGCGGTGGTGGCTGCGGTGGAAAGCTCCTTGTCGAGGTTCAGCCGCTCAATGAAATCGGCGAACTCGGCGAGCGCCTCGAGCGGGATGACGATATCCTCGTTCAGTTTGAAGGCATTGGTATGCCTGGCGATCGCGCCGAGATTTTTTCTGTCCCCCCAGAAGACGTTCCCTTCGCTCTCGTCCCGTGCGAGGATAGCCTCGGTGTCGTACTGAGAGACCATTGCGGCGATTTCCGTTGCCGCGGCATCCGCGGCCGCGGGATCATTGCTCTCGACGTCCACGAGGAGGACCGCCTGGGGGATGTCTGTCCGCGCCGACCTGTTCCTGTAGTTGATTGCCCGGACATAGCGGATGTCAAAATGCTCGAGGGCCGTGAGAAACGCGGGACCGCTTCCGTCAAAGGCCCGGCGGATCTCCAGTATCGCCTTCGATGCCCTGGTCATCGTCGATCCGAAAAACTCGAGGCAGAGCGTGCGGCGGTGGGCGAAGGGGCGGTAGAGGACAAACCGGGCCGAGGCGATGATCCCGTCGCCACCTTCCTTTTGAACCCCCGGGAGGCCGTTCAGGGCCTTGTTCGTGATATCCTTGCCGAGCCCCTTTTTGCGGATGTCCGTCGCGCGAAGCTCGATGGATCGGACCAATTTCCCGGACCCCTGGCTGTGGACGTCGAAGATGACGATATCCCCGGGCACGATTTTTCTGTACGGGTGGTCGCGCCGCCGGACTTCAACGGTGTCGCCGTCGGCGGTAACGATCCGCCAGGCGTAGAGGTTGTCGATTGCGGTTCCCCATTGGACGCACTTCTTCCCCCCCGCATTCTCGGCAATGTTGCCCCCGATCGTTGACGCCCAGGCGGAGGTGGGATCGGTGGCGAAGATATAGCCCCGGCGCCTGCAATACTCAATAACGTCTTCGGTGACGGCTCCCGCATCGACTTCGACGATCGGGATGCTGCCTCCGGAAACTGACTCCATCGTAATCCCGTGGATCGTGTTGAGCTTCTCGGTGTTGACGACGATCGTGTGCCGGTTGACCGGGACCGCGCCGGCTGTGAGACCCGTGCCGCCCCCCCGCGGGATGATCGACAGGCCCAGCGTCCGCGCGGCCCCGATGATGCGGGGAAGTTCCTGGACGGAATCGGGGTACACGACGGCCACCGGATGCTCAACGCGCCAGTCGGTTGCATCGGTGGAATGTGCGACGCGATCGAACGGATCGAACCTGATGTTCTCCTGTGACGTTGCCTCCATGAGCGAGAAGAGCACCTGTTTCCGGAGACGTCTGACCCCGCGCACCCTCTCGAAGAATTCCGCGTCGACCTTCCGAAGGCGACCCAGAAGCTCCAACGCCTCCGTGTTCCCGCGTGCCGCATTCTCGACCGCCGACATCCGCTGCTGATGGATGCGCATGAGCTGGGGGAGTTTCCCGGGATCCTGCACGAAATCCTCGAGGACATACGGGTTGCGGTCGAGCATGAAAATATCGCCGATGATCTCGGCGATCATCCGTGCGCTCCGGCCGGTGATCCGCTGGCCCCGGAGCCGGTCGATGAGGGAGAGCGTCTCCTCATCGAAGTACCTGAGGATGATCTCCCGGTCGGAGAGCGAGGTGTAATCGTACGGTATTTCCCTGTAACGCGGTTGGGTGGTCATCTGATATCCTGGTACCTACCGGCAACAAATACCGGGCCCGAAAACCCGGCAGCGGGCTATGGGGATAAACCATCAAAGATGGGGTCGGCGGTCGCCCGGGGGAGAGGGTGGTTCCCGTTTCTAGGAATGCGGATCCGGAATTTGTTTTCAACCGGTATAAATCCGGCGCCGAGAGTCGGCTCGGGCCGGATTGCACCCCTTGCTTTTTGACCCATCGTTTCCGTACTTTTAAAGCAATTTTCTCTTTTCATTTCACGTTCATCCCCATGGCTCCCCAGGACGCTCCAGGCACAGGTGGACTATCTCAGCAAGAGGAAAACCGCAGGCTGAAGAGGGCGGTCGAAGAGCTGTCGATTCTTAATGACCTCGCCCGGGCCATCGGGGCCTCGGTGAACCTGCAGGACATAATGCGGACAATCATTCACCGGTCGATCCGCGCGATCCGGGCCGAGCAGGGGGTTATCACGCTCGTCGACCACCGCTCGCAGGACGTGATGAAGACACTCGTCCGCACGATGGCCAGTTCCCTGGAGTCCCCCCAGTACCATTTCAGCCAGAGCCTCCTCGGTTGGATGCACCTCAACAAGAAGCCTCTTACAATCAATGATCCCCGGACCGATGAACGTTTCCGTGGGGTCCAGTGGGATGAATCGATCCGCTCGCTCCTGTGCGTCCCGATGATGGTCAAATCGACGCTGGTGGGTGTCCTCACCGTCTACAACAAGAGGGATGGGGCGTCATTCACGGACGAAGATCAACGCCTCCTGGCGATCATCGCGGGGCAATCCGCGCAGATCGTGGAGAATGCGCGACTGTATGAAGACGAACGGGCCCTGCAGAAGATGAAAGAGGAGGTCCGTCTTGCGTCGACGATACAGATGGACCTCCTCCCGAAGACCCCCCCCGTTGTCCCCGGGTACGACATTGCGGGAGTAAGCATCCCGGCCCAGCTCGTGGGGGGTGATGCCTACGACTTTATCCCGGTTGACGACACGCACCTCGCGGTCTGCCTCGCGGACGTTTCGGGGAAGGGGCTCCCTGCCTCACTCCTGATGGCGAACGTTCAGGCGACTCTCCGGGGGCAGACGCTCGCGAGTCCCACCGCCGCCGTCTGCGTGCAGCGGGCAAATAGGCTCCTTCACCAGAGCACGAGTTCCGACAAGTTCGTCACACTCTTCTACAGCCGGCTGGACATGAGCAATCACACCCTGACCTACTGCAACGCCGGGCATGACAACCCGTTCCACTTCTCCGGAACAGGGGCACCACGGCGTCTGGCGACGGGCGGGCTCGTCCTGAGCATCATGGAAGATTTTCCCTACCAGGAAGAGGTGATACAGCTCTCCCCCGGCGACGTCGTCGTCCTCTATTCTGACGGCATCACGGAGGCGGTGAATCCCGCCCAGGTGCAATTCGGCGACAAGCAAATTGAATCCATTGTCTCTTCGCGCACGTCTCTGGGCGCGGCCGGGATCATCGACAGCATCATCGGTGCGGTGCGTGAACATGCGGGGACAGCTCCGCAGGCGGACGATATGACCATCGTCGTCATCAAGCGCTTATAACAAGACGGGGGCGGCCCAGTGCCCGGCCGGTGAGGATGATGCGCCAGCAATTCGACAAGGACATTCGATCGCTCGATGCGGTCTTCAGCTTTCTTCGCAGGTTTGCAGAAGCGGAGCGCCTTGATCAGCGGGCCTCCTACGTTCTCGACCTGGCCGTGGAGGAGTTCTTCACCAACATCGTGAAGTACGGCCGGGGGACCGGCAACGACGTTCACCTCGAAGCGATCCGCAGCGGGCGGACGGTCACAGTCCGGCTCGAAGAACAGACTCCCGTGCCGTTTGATGTCACCCGCCCGACGCAGACCCAGTTTGACACCCCGTTCGCCGAGCGGAAGCCGGGCGGACTGGGTATTCACATAGCCCGGGAGATGCTCGACGGCCTGACATATGATTACGTTGACGGCACGAGCAGAATCACACTGACCAAACACCTGGAGACGTAGCATGTTCAGCATTTCCGTCAACGATAAAGGGATCATAGTCTTAACAGGGAGATTAGACGCCGCGCAGGTCGACAAAGCCAGGGAAGTTCTTTCAGGATTGGATGCTTCCGCGGTGGTGGATTTCAAGGACCTGGACTACATTTCCAGCGCAGGGCTGGGAGTTCTGCTTGCGACCCAGCAGCGACTGAAGAAGGGGGGAAAGGCCATAAAGCTCGTCAACATGAACCGTATGGTACGGGATGTCTTCAGAATAGCCCGTTTTGACCTGATTTTTGAGATCGAATAACACCAACTTTTTTGACGACGGACTGTATTTATGACAGAGCAGAGTGACGAAGATCTCGTTCGCCAATGCCGGGCGGGTGAAATCAAATCCTTCGATTTGCTCGTAGAGAGACACCAGCGGATAATCTTCAATCTCGCTCTCCGAATGATGAGAAATTCTGACGATGCGGCAGACGTTTCGCAGTCCGTTTTCGTCAAGGCATACGAGAATCTGGAACGGTTTGACCCGCAGTTCAAGTTTTTCAGCTGGCTCTACCGTATCGCGGTCAATGAGTCCCTCAATGCCCTGGAGCAGAAAAAGCGGTTCGAAGGTCTCGAGGGGAACGATCTGGCAGCAGACACGGCCGACGAAAAAGACGACGACACGGTCAGGGAAGAGCGGCGGATACAGGATGGGCTGATGATGCTCAGCGTGGACCAGCGGGCGGTCATCGTGCTCAAACACATGCAGGGGCTGTCGTACCGCGAAATTGCCCAGGTTCTTGATCTCCCGGAGAAGACGATAAAATCGCGGCTCTTCAGTGCACGGCAGACGTTCAAGGATATTCTGAAGAAGAAAGGGGTGCGGAGGAATGACCGGAGAACAGCTTCGTGAATTGATACACAGGGATGTGGATGGAGATCTCTCTCCCTCCGAGCGGCGAGAGCTCGCCGGGGCGCTCCGGCGCAACGCGTCGGCCCGCAAACTCCACGCCGAAATCAAGGCTCTCGGGACAACGCTCTCCTCGGTACGACAGGTCGAACCTCCGGCGAACCTGGGGAACAGGATCAGGGCGGAGGTCCGTTCCAGGATCAGCACGCCCACCCCCCGGCGGACGTGGGTCGAATCCTTCCGTGCGCTCCTCGAGACTCCCTCAGTGCTCCGCTACGGTACCGTTTTCACTGGCGGCCTCGTCACCGGGGCTCTCCTCTTCATGTTCGTGATTCATCCCCAGCCCTCCGCAAACCTCTCCGGTGATGTGGCCACAGGCACGCTCCTGACTCACTCCGAGACATTCCCGGTCGACGTCAACGGGGCGAAAGGGACGCTCACTGCGATCCCGACCGAAACCGGGAAGGAGCTGACATTCCGCCTCACGTGCGGCACATCGACAACGACAAAGATCACGTATGACCCGTCGAGGGTGAAACTCGAGAACGTCCGCGAAGTACAATCCGCGGGGGGCCCCGTCGTCGTCAATGAAGGCGTTGTCGAAATGACCGGAACCGGACCGCAGAGGTGTACGCTCGCCTTCACCGCCGCATACCGTGATTCCAGGGTCACGGTACAGATTGCATCTGCAGAAGGAGGGAAGTTCAACAAAGACATTCAGGTTCGTTGATACAGGATTTTCACGTTCGTTGATATGTAGAACCCAGGTTCGGAGTCTCAATCACCATCCCCCCCAGGAGGAAAAGAATGGATAACGCACCGGCAACACCCCCGAAGAAATCGAAGCGCCCCTTATGGATCGGCGTGGGAGTAGTGGCAGCATGCTTCGTGATTTATATAGCGTTTCACGGTTGGCCCCCGATCGACAACGCGTCAGGGACGATCGGGGCGGCGAATAAGTACCGCGCCGGCCAGATGAGCGAGAAGGATGTCCGCCTGCAGAATCCCGAAGTGCAGAAGATCCTGCAAAACGACAAGATACAGGCGATCATCAACAACGACGGATTCAAATCGGCACTTGCCACGCCGGCATTCACGGCCGCAATGTCAAGCCCGGCGTTTACGGCCGCGCTTGCCACTCCCCAGCTTGCCTCCGCGCTTGCACAGCCGGGCCTCGCAGCTGCGCTGGCGACGCCCGCTCTTGCTGCCGCCATGGCTTCTCCGGCGTTCACGACTGCGCTGGCAACGCCCCAGCTGGCTTCTGCGCTTTCAGCCCCGGCATTCACTGCGGCGCTCTCATCGCCTGCATTTACCGCTGCGCTGGCATCCCCGGCGTTCACGTCGGCTCTCAGCCAGGGTCACCTGACGGCTGCATTGACGGCTGCGAACCTGACGAGCCCCGCCCTGAAGGCGGAACTTAAGGCGACGCTCGCCTCTCCCGCACTTCAATCTGCGCTCAAAACCCCCGAACTGCAGGCAGCTCTGTCATCCCCTGCGCTCTCTGCCGCGATGCAGAGTCCGGCTCTTCAGTCGGCTTTGCAGGCCCCGTCACTTCAGGCATCATTGAAGTCGCCGGAACTCCAGTCGGCGCTGAGTGCACCCGCACTTCAGGCGGCACTACAGACACCGGCTCTCCAGTCGGCCCTGCAGGCCCCTGCGCTTCAGTCGGCGCTGAGTGCACCCGCACTTCAGGCGGCACTCCAGACACCGGCGCTCCAATCGGCACTTCAGGCCCCGGCGCTTCAGGCGGCGCTGAGCGCACCTGCCCTCCAGGCGGCACTGCAGACACCGGCTCTCCAGTCGGCGCTCACGAGCCCCGAGCTCCAGGCGGCACTCACAAGTGCGGCGTTCACATCCGCGCTCACCAGCGGCGCATTTGGAGCCCAGGCCCCGCAATAAGCTCGCGTGCCTGTGCGGGATTTGCGGTCAAACTGCAGGAGGCGTTCTTCTTGATTGAGAAGAACGCCTCCTCTTTTTTTGATCTGAGCGATGAAGCCGGCCCGGGTCTTGCTTTTTGTGCCTGAAAGCCTGATAATCTCCCCAGTTCTGTCTCATCTTCCCTCCACAGCCGGCACGCCCCTTGCGCCTCGTGTCTCAATCCGTTCATCCGCATCGAGTTCGCCGTGCTTGTTCCGCTCTCCGGGTGCACTACCCGCTCCGGGCGCTCCTCTTGAGTCTCTTGATCGCCGCGTTGTCCCCTTCCGGACTTTACGGACAGCTTTTCGAGCGGGAGACGGACAACCTCCGCCTCGTTTACTACTCCAAAGCCCACGAGTACCTGGTCCCTCACATCGTCGGCTGCTTCGAGAACGCATTCCGTTTCGAGAGCCGCCTTTTCGACTACAGGCCGGCAGAAAAGGTCAACGTTCTCCTCCAGGATTTCGGGGACTACGCCTCCGGAGCGGCAAACACCGTCCCTTTCGATTTCATGAGTATCGGGATCGCCCCGTTCAGCTACGTCTACGAGACAATGCCCGCGGAGGAAAGATTCAATCTCATGATGATGCACGAGCTCGTGCACGTCATGACGATGGACAAGCCCTCCCCCAGGGACAGCTTTTTCCGATCGATGTTCCTGGGAAAGGTCGCACCGATTCCTGAGCAGCCCCTCTCCATGCTTTACGCATACTTCACCGGCCCCCGCTGGTATGCACCCCGGTGGTACGTCGAATCGATAGCGGTGTTCATGGAAACGTGGATGGCGGGGGGACTCGGGCGTGCGCTCGGCGCGTACGACGAGATGGTCTTCCGCACGATGGTGAGGGACTCGAGCTACATATTTGACGTGGTGGGCCTGGAGGCGGAAGGGACGAAAGTCGATTTCCAGGTCGGGGCGGCGTCCTATCTCTACGGGACGCGGTTCATAAGCTACCTGGCCCTCCAGCACGGCCCCGGCCCCCTTCTCCAGTGGTTCATACAGTCTCCCGGCTGCAGCGCCGGATATTCCGCCCAGTTTGAAGAAGTCTACCACGCATCGCTGGACGATGAGTGGCAGCGGTGGATCGGCTGGGAGAAACGCTGGCAACAGGCGAACCTCGATTCCCTCCGACGATACCCCATCACGCCGTACCGCAATGTCACCCGTGGCGCGATGGGATCGGTCTCCCGGTCATTTCTCGATCAAGGGGCAAACCGGACGTACGTTGCAGTCAACTTCCCGGGACAGACGCCCCACATCGCCTCGATCGATGTTACCACGGGATCGGTCGAAAATCTCCACGAAGTGCGGGGCGGCGCGCTCTTTTATGTCACGTCCCTCACGTACGATCCGGCGAGTCGGACCCTCTTCTACACGGCAGACAACAACCACTGGCGGGACCTGTATTCGTACGAAGTCCCGACAGGCACGTCTCGACTGCTCATGAAGGATGTCAGGACGGGTGACTTCGCGTTCAACAGGGGGGACCGCTCCCTCTGGGGGGTCCGTCACTTCAACGGGATCTCCACACTGGTGAGGATCCCTTACCCGTACAACGAGTGGAACCAGGTCCTCTCGTTCGACTACGGGAAGGACATATTCGATATCGACATCTCGCCTGACGGCTCGCAGCTTATCGGTGCCCTGACGCATGTCGACGGGAAGCAGTTCCTGATCCGCATGAAGACCTCCGCGCTCCTTGCGGGGGACGCGTCCTTCGACACGCTGTACGATTTCGTCAACAGCACGCCGGCCAATTTTGTCTTCTCGGAAGACGGAACCAGGCTTTACGGCAGCTCCTACTACAGCGGCGTCTCGAACATCGTCCGGTATGACATCGCAAAGCGTGCCATGGAGTGGGTGACCAACGGCGAAACGGGATTCTTCAGGCCGTTGCCCCTCTCCCGGGATTCCCTCCTGGCGTATCATTTCACCGGCAGGGGCTTTGAACCGGTCGTGATCGCGGACCGGACCGTGACGGACGTGAACCCCGTCGGCTATCTCGGCCAGGCCGTTGTCGACAGCTTCCCGGTGCTGAAGACATGGGCTCTTCCTCCCCCCTCGGCGATCAACGCAGACTCCGTGACGACATCCGCAGGCGTATACAGCCCGATGGGGAACATCCGACTGGCGTCGGTCTATCCGATCGTGGAAGGTTACAAGGTCTATCCGGGGTACGGCCTCCGGTTCAATTTCTCCGACCCCCTCTTTCTCCACCGGATCGATCTGAGCGCCTCCTACACACCCAACCGGTCAGTCCCCGGGGACGAGAGGCTTCACGCCGCTTTCAACTATAACTTCTGGGAATGGGGACTCAACGGCGCATGGAACGGCGCGGATTTCTATGACATATTCGGCCCGACGCGCGTGAGCCGGAAGGGATCGTCGCTGGGGCTCAACTACAGGAACTACCTGACGTTCGAAGAGCCGGAAAGCCTGGAATTCTCCGGCGACCTCGCGGGGTACTGGGGGCTCGAGCGCCTCCCCGAATATCAGAACATCGCCGTGACATTCGGTAGGTTCTATTCATTCAACGCGGCAGTGAAATACTCGCTCCTGACACGGTCACTCGGGGCGGTGGAGGAAGAGAACGGCATCCGCTGGGAGCTCTCCTCGCTCAATGACGAAGTGAACGGCGTGGTCTACCCCCGAGTCTACGGTTCGCTCGAGAGCGGGACGCTCCTCCCTATCGACCATTCTTCCGTCTGGCTCCGTGCGGCGGCAGGTTATTCCCCCGGGAACCGGGCGGAACCGTTTTCGAATTTCTATTTCGGAGGCTTCGGCAACAACTGGGTGGATCACGGCGTGATACGCCGCTACCGCGAGTACTATGCATTCCCCGGAGCCACGCTGAACTCCA
This sequence comes from Ignavibacteriota bacterium, assembly GCA_003158475.1. Taxonomy (GTDB): domain Bacteria; phylum Bacteroidota; class Ignavibacteria; order UBA10030; family UBA6906; genus Fen-1273. The sequence continues at coordinate 12,487 of PMJR01000094.1, forward strand.
TCGGCGGCACGAACTTCGGCAAACTCCTTCTCGAATGGGTGCTCCCACCGCTCCGGTTCAGGCGGGCCGGAGGCGAATCCGCCTATTGCACCTGGGCGCAGCTTGCGCTCTTCTCCGGCGGGATCGCCACGAACATGGACGACCCCGCGCTCGCTCAGACGGTCGGCGACATCGGAGCACAACTCGATTTCCGGTTTGTGTTCTTCTCGGCTCTCGAATCGACGCTCTCATTCGGCTACGCGACCGCCGTGGAGAAACGGGAGAAGATGACGCAGGAGGTCATGGTGTCGCTCAAGATACTGCGCTGAGATCAAACAATGCAATTCCTGCTCGGCCTCGTTCCCGTCTGCGTCTTTCTTGCGGCGCTTTTCCTGTTTGACAGCTACAAGCTCGTTCCCCCGCGGTCACTCTTTGTCGCGCTCGCGGCCGGTTGTGTCGCCGCCGGCATTGCCTATCCTGTGAACGCCTTCCTCCTGGATTCAAGCGGCATCGGGCTCACCGGCTTCAGCCGCTACGTCTCGCCGCTCGTGGAGGAATCTCTCAAAGCGGCATTTCTCGTCTACCTGTTGGCGACAAGGAAGACCGGCTTCCTCGTGGACACCGCCATACAGGGGTTTGCGGTAGGCGCCGGGTTCGCGCTGATCGAGAACGTCTCCTACGTCGCATTGCTCGGGTCGCAGAGTGCCGTCCTCTGGCTCGTTCGCGGGTTCGGCACGGCGATGATGCACGGGGCGGCAACGTCGATCGCGGGGCTCGTGGGAAAGGTGTTGTCCGACCGTGCCGGGGATGCGCGTGCGGGAACGCTCCTTCCCGGGATTCTCCTTGCAGTCATCCTTCACTCGGCATTTAATCACTTCTTCCTTCCGGCCGTCGCCTCCACGATGCTCATCGTGCTGCTCCTTCCGGTGCTGATGTCGGTCGTCTTTGCGAGGAGCGAAGTCGCCACCCGGCGGTGGCTCGGGGTCGGGTTCGACACGGACCGCGAACTTCTGGAGATGATCTCCAGCGGACGGCTCGACGAGACCCGCATAGGATTGTACCTCCAGGCGCTCCAGGCCCGTTTTCCCGGGGAGATCCTTGCCGACATGCTCTGCTTGCTCCGCCTCCGGCTTGAACTTGCAATCCAGGCAAAAGGACTCCTCCTCATGAGGGAGATGGGATTCGAGATCCCCCCCGACCCTGAGGTCGGTGGGAAATTCGCCGAACTTCGCTACCTGCGGAAAACGATCGGTCCTACGGGGATGCTCGTGCTCCAGCCGTTTCTGCACACCCCCGAGGAACAGCTCCGCCGGATCCTGAGGGTCTGATCTGTTGCTTTTCCCAGGCGACTTCTTGATCTTATTCATGACGAGCGTCTGCGGTTCGACTCACCTGTTCTCACCAATAGGGCTCGCGCCATGTTCATGCGCACCGTACATCACAGGCTTGATCCCAATCGCATTCTGGAGCTCCTCCAGAAGTATCCCCCGATAATCATCGCCGAGCTCTCACACACTCCCGGCTGTCTGTACTGGGGCCTCCTGCAGAGCGACGATAACCCTGAGAACGGCATATCTCTCACGCTCTGGAATTCGGCGGCGGATGCCGAGTCGTACGAGAGGACCGGAACATACCGCAAGCTCCAGGATCAGTTCAGACCATTTCTGGCCGAATCACCGGAATGGACCGTCCACATGAGCGACGACATGCAGCTCGAATATGCGCCGGTGGTGCAGGAGCCGCCCGTCTCCCGGTATGAATCAACCGGCAAGACCGACCCGTCGATGTTCGCTGCGACGGGAAAGGGGAGACTCTATCTCCGGATCGTCTCACTCCATGTCCGGCGCGGCATGCTGGAGGAGTTCAAATCGCTCTACAGGGAGGAGATCATCCCGGGTCTCCGGCGCATCCCGGGATGCCGCTTCGCATTCCTGTCGGGAGGGAGCGACGACAGTCATGAACTGATCTCCGTCACGATATGGAATTCAAAGCCTGATGCGGAGCAGTACGAAAAAAGCGGCGGGTTCGACGCATTGACCGAGCGCGTCAGCCATACACTGGAGGACTCCACACGCTGGAAGGCGGATGAGCAGGGGGTGGAACGCGCGCTGGGGAGTGATGACATGACTGTCTCGGGGTACACGCTTATCGTTGGACAGGTTTTTGATGCCGGCCGTTGACGGGCACAGGTGTGTCGAAGGAGGATGGATGCGGCGATTGTCCGTGCTCATGGTGATTGCCTTCTCGCTCGCACGGGCGGGCGAGCCGCGGATTTCCGTTTCGTATACCCGCTTCACGCTGCCTAACGGACTGGACGTGATACTGCATGAGGACCACACGGTCCCTCTGGTCGCAGTAAACCTGTGTTACCGTGTGGGGTCCGCCAACGAGAAGCCGGGGCGGACCGGCTTTGCTCATCTTTTCGAGCACATCATGTTCATGGGCTCGAAGGACGTCCCCGTGGGGAAATTCGACCAATGGCTCGAAGCGGCAGGAGGGGACAACAATGCCAGCACCACCGATGACCGGACCGATTACTACGAAGATGCCCCCAGCAATGCGCTTGCCCTGCCACTTTTCCTGGAGTCTGACCGCATGGGTTTTCTTCTCGACTCCATGACGGAGGCGAAGGTGAACGCCCAACGCGATGTCGTCAAGAATGAGCGCCGGGAGACCATTGAGAATGTCCCGTACGGGCTCGCCCCGATACTGATAGACGAGAATCTCTACCCGCCTGACCATCCCTATCACTGGCCCACCATAGGCTCGATGGCGGACCTCTCTGCCGCCAGCTACAGCGATGTGGTGCAGTTTTTCAGGACATACTATGTCCCCGGTAACGCGAGTTTGGTCATCGCAGGCGATATCGATCCGGTGCAGGCCAAAGCCGCAGTCCAGTACTGGTTCAGCGATGTAGGGAGGGGAGCCCCCGTGCCGCCGCAACCGGTGCCGGTAGCGCACCTCACGGCCGAGAAGCGTGTCGTGCACGAAGACCGGGTCGAGCTCCCGCGGCTCTACATGGCGTGGAACACGCCCGCGGAGTTCACACCCGGCGACGCGGAGCTTGACCTGCTCGCCATCGTTCTCGCCGGCGGGAAAACCTCGCGCCTCTACAGGCGCCTGGTCTATGATCTGCAGATCGCGCAGGATGTTTCCGCAGCCCAGGTCTCAGCCCGCATGGGGTCGGAGTTCTGGATCGTGGTGACTGCACGGAGCGGTCACACGCTCACCGAGATTGCACACATCGTTCAGGAGGAACTCAACAAAGTCAAGAATGACCCGCCTTCACGCAGAGAACTCGAACGGGCGGTAAATCAGTATGAAGCGTCCTTCCTCGACCGCCTGGAAAACATCGGCACTACGGCGAATCTGCTCAATACTTATTTCAGGCTCACGGGGAATCCCGACTACTTCAACGAGGATCTCGCGCGGTACAAAGCCGTTGACCCGTGCGACGTACAGGCCATGGCAGGAACCTGGCTCCCGGACGACTCCCGTGTGGTGCTGAGCGTCGTGCCGAACGGGAAAAGGGACCTTGCCGCGGCAAAGGAAGCACGCTGATGGTTGAAAAGCGCAGCAGGACACCGCACCGGCCATGCTCGCATTCTCTCCTGATTCTGGCGGCGCTTGCCACGCTCCTCGCGCCGGTCCTGCGGGCGCAACCTGACCGGACGGCTCCTCCCCGGCCGGGTCCTCCCCCGGCGCTGAGACTTCCCCCCATACAGCATTACAGGCTTTCCAACGGGACAAACGTCGTGCTCCTGGAAAGGCACAGCGTCCCGATCGTGCAGATCAATCTCCTTGTCAGGGCGGGGACATCGATGGATCCGGCGGGAAAAGGGGGACTGGCGAGCATCACTGCTGCCATGCTGACCGAGGGTGCGGGACCACGGGGCGCCCTGGAGTTTGCAGACGCTGTCGACTACCTCGGCGCCCAGATCGCCGCTTCCGCAGGCCTGTATACCACAACCGTCGCCCTCCATGCACCCTTGTCGAAGCTCGATTCCGGCCTGGTCCTCCTCGCGGATCTGGTCCGCAGGCCGACCTTTCTTGCCGGCGAACTCGCGAGAGTCCGGAACGAGCGCCTGACAACCATTCTGCAATTCCGGGACGACCCGGATATCCTCGCATCACTGATATTCAAGCGCACGCTGTACGGTGAGCACCCGTACGGAGCACCGTCCATGGGTGATGCCGCATCGCTTGCCTCCATGACGGTGGATGATCTGAGGATTTTCCACGCAGCCTATTTCGTCCCTGCCAATACGACGATCATTGTCGTCGGGGATATCACCGGCGGGGAATTCATGCCGAAACTCGAGAAAGCCTTCGGTGAATGGGGCGGGGAAGCAGTTTCTCCCCCTCCTGTCCCCCCCGTCCCGCAGAAGAGGGAGAAGACGCTCGTTCTCGTTGACAGACCCGGTGCCGCGCAATCCGTCATCAGGATAGGGCGCATCGCTGCAGCGCGTCTGACGGACGACTACTACGCAATCGTCGTGATGAATGCGCTCCTTGGCGGCCCATTTACATCCCGGCTGAACATGAACCTGAGGGAGGCACACGGCTACTCCTACGGCGCCAGCTCCCAGTTTGATTTTCTTCCCCTTCCGGGGCCTTTCGTCGCAGCGGCATCGGTCCAGACTCTGGTCACGGATAAGGCGCTCACAGAATTCGTGAATGAGCTCAGGGGGATACTGGACCCTGTTCCCGATGCAGACCTCGAGCGCGTGAAGAACTATCTCGCCCTCGGATACACCGGTGGGTTCCAGTCCGTGGCCCAGATCGCCTCTCAGCTTGAGGAGCTTGCCATCTACGGCCTTCCCGACGACTATTTCAACGGGTACATCGGCCGCATACTTGCAGTCACAAAATCTGATGTCGAACGGGTGGCCCACCGATATATCAACACCGATGATCTGGCGTTCATCGTTGTCGGGGACAGGAAGGAAATAGGGGACCGTGTAACGGCATTGAACCTGGCCCCCGCGAAGTTCCTCACGATAGACGACGTTCTCGGACTGGCTCCGGAAGGGGGGAAGTAAGCCTGTGGCGGCGGGCGGATTCGTCACGCTCCGGCGCGAGGTGATCGCTTGCCGCCTCTGTCCGCGACTCGTGAGCTGGCGTGAGGAGACTGCGCGCAGCAAGGTTCGCCGCTTTGCCGAACATGAATACTGGGGAAAGCCGATCCCCGGATTTGGAGACCCGGATGCCCGGCTCCTCCTGGTCGGCCTGGCCCCGGCGGCGCACGGAGGGAACCGCACGGGGCGCATGTTCACCGGCGACGAGAGCGGCAACTGGCTTTTCCGGGCGCTCCACAGGGCGGGGTTTGCGAGCCAGCCCGAATCCGTCGGCACCTCCGACGGGCTCTCGCTCACCGACTGCTATATCACCGCGACGTGCCGCTGCGCCCCTCCGCAGAACAAGCTCCTCCCCCTCGAGATCCGGAACTGCCGCCCGTTCCTTCACCGTGAGATCGCGTTGCTCGGGAACGTGCGGGTCGTTGTCGGCCTCGGCCGTATCGGATTCGACGCCGCCCTCACCGCATTCCGGGAGATGTCCCTGATCGACTACAGGAAGAGGCCCCTCTTCGCTCACGGCGCCCGCTACAGATTCGGCCGGTTCACGTTCATCGCCTCATTCCATCCGAGCCAGCAGAACACATTCACCGGGCGGCTCACCATGCCGATGCTCGACCGGATATTCCGCACCGCCCGCGCCGCCGTCGCCGTAACGCGACAAGGCTGTCATTGACGATGCACGACGGGAGCCGTTTTGACGGTTGGGAAGAGGGTGCTATCGGTGTGGGGAAGGAACAAGGCGCTTGTATACTGGTCCATATACGCAGGATTCGTGTTCAACTCAACATATGTCATGCTCCGGGCCAGCTTTGACATTCGCTCCCTATACTCTCTTGAAACGAGCGACTTCGATGCCCCGGCAAGAGACGAGTTCCCGAGGTAGCTGAACCTGCTTCGCGGCAGATCGGGGATCAGCCCTATGGTAATGGCGTCCTCCAGATTCAAGAACCTTCCAAAACCGCCGGCGATGTAGACACGGTCGATCTCGCCGATTCCGATGCCGGCGTGGGTAAGCAGAAGCCCGATTGCAGAATACACCGCTGCCTTCGCCCTCATGATGTTCTCAATGTCCGCTTCGCTGACCGAGATTGCCGCCTCCGTCCCGTCTTCTCCTCCAGGGACGACCATGTAGGTTCCCCGCCTGCCGTCTATCGCAATGGCTGGAGATTGCCTCTCGCGCCTGAACTTTCCGGCCGGGTCGATCCACCCGGTCCGGTACAAGCCGGCCAGAAGGGAAATCATTCCCGAGCCACAGATTCCCACCGGTCTGGTATCGCCGATTGTCCAGCACTTTGCGGAGCCGGTCTCGGGATCAATTTCGACGCGCTCGATCGCCCCCGCGGCCGCACGCATTCCCTGCCCGATCCCCCCCCCCTCGAACGCCGGTCCGGCCGAGCAGGCGCACGTGAGCAGGAAATCGCGGTTGCCGACGACCAATTCGCCGTTCGTGCCGATGTCCATAAAAAGGCTCACGGAGCCGGAATCCCCGGTCAACCCTGCGCAGAGCAACCCTGCGGTGATGTCGCCGCCGACATAACTCCCGACTCCCGGACAGAAGAAAAGCCGGGATTGTGCGTGGATATGGATGCCGACTTCACCCGCCGTGTACCGGGAAGCTTCAAGCAGCGTTGGCGTGTACGGAGCCAGCCTGATGTGCTCCGGGTCGAGTCCCAGAAGCAGATGCATCATCGTCGTGTTGCCGGCGATCACCGCGCCGGTGATCTCCTCCGGCGGAAGGTCACAGCGCCGGGCGACTTTCCGGATCAGGTTATTGATGGTACCCAGGACGCGGATGCGTAGTTCCTCCCTGCGCACCGGGTCGCGGGCATAGTGGATCCTGCTGATGACATCCAATCCGCAGGCAATCTGTCCATTGTAGTCGGTCCGCGTCGCCACAGCCCGCGCGGTCTCCAGACAGACAAGCTGAACAGCCACGGTCGTTGTCCCGACATCGACCGCAACGCCGTACGTGGACGGCGGCCGATCTCCCGGCCTGACGTCGATCACCGCGCATGAGCCCCGGGAAGGCATGAGGGTCACACTGACCGCCCCGTTGTCATTCCTCAATGCATCCGCCAGTGTGCGAACCACAGGGAGAGGATACTCGGGCTCCTCAATCCCGTTTTCTTTCCGTAGTACACGGGAGAGCCGCTCCAGATCTGAAAGACCATCTTCGAGTTGAGGCTCCGGCACGTGAAGGAGCATCGTCCGGACCAGGGGGTCGATCTTCGACTGTTCCACCAGCGGTTGGCTGTCGTCCGGCCAGGAGTCGTCCCCGTCTTCAATGAACTTCCCTCCGGTGCGCCCCGCGAGCTCCGGCACATCGACTGTCAATTCGGAATCGAGGACCGTCGTTCTGCAGGCGAGGACATATCCTTCGTCGACCGCCTGCTGCGGAAGGATCCCCAGGCTGTCCGCGTTCGTGCGACCGGCAGTCACGCGGACGATGCATCTTCCACAGACCCCTTCGCCTCCGCAGGGAGCATCGATATCGACTCCCGCCCCGCGAGCGGCTTCCAGCAGCTGCGTCCCTCGAGCAGCGTCGGTGCTTCTGGAGGAAGGTGTGAAGACGACCCGTGTCATCAGGAATGCAGTCTCGCTTTCACGAATCCTTCGAGATCGCCGGCTTCCTGGGGTCCGACCGTCACCTTCCAACCCGGAAGATTCTCCTCCAATTCCCCGCTGATCTGGGCGACATAGCCGGGGATGATGATCTCCCGGGAGGAGACGGTCTTTTCCAGACCGATGTCCCGTATGAACTTCCCGATGGAGTTACCCGTGAACTTTCCTGCAGCCCAGGCGGTCAGAACGCTCATTCCCTCGCACTCCGGGACGACGAGCCAGGCGCTGATGTTGCTGTTCTCAATCTCGCCCGAGACTATGAAATAGGTCAATGAAAAATTGGTGGTGACGAACACGGGAGAATCGGGGCCGGGTTCCCCTATTTCATACACCCTGGGCTCCACCTGAATGGGCTTTTGCGGGTCCGTATAAATGTTCAGGCGGAGCGTCATGAGCGATGCAATCTGCGCGGCATTGAAGGAAGGGAGGACGCAGATCCCGCCGTATTTTGTTATTTCCGTCACAGCACCGACCGTCTCATCCAGCGGGTGTCCCCGGTCGACGAATTTCAAAGCGGGATACCCAAGCGGCCTGAAATTGTCTTTCAACGCCCCCCTCCGTGCGATGGAGTTGGTCTGAAAATGTTCCGCCGGCGAAAGGGTTTCGAAATGCAGAATGATGTCGTTGACGCCTTCGCCCCGCAACCGGGCTGTAAGCGCCGCCAGGCCGTTCAGATCGGGCGCCGTCACGGCGAGCGCGTGCCCATTGTCCCGTGCTGAGGCGGAAAGCACCCCGGCGGTCTGCTCCGTGGCGAACGCCAGGACGCCCCGCGCTCCTTTCGTGGCCGCGGCGGCGGAGACCAATGCACCCGGATCCGCGCTCCGCATCACCAGGGGGCGGTGCGTTACGTCCTGCGCCCTCGTGCAGAGGGAGACAAACCGGGCGGGGTCGCCCCCCCGCTGCGTGACGGCAATCATATCCACCTGCAGCTTTTCCCCGACGCGCTCCAGCTCATACTCCCGCACCAGCCTGAGCGTGCGCTCGAGCTCCTCGGGGGAGTCCGTGTCGCTGACGTTCACGGCGATTGCGGTCTGATGAACGAACGTTTTTTCGTGGCGGTAGAGCTCGGTCTCCCCACCCACTCTCAGGGAACGGTCCGTCCCGAGCTCGATGCACCGGACCGGAGGTTCGCTTGCTGCGCCCAGTACCTGCTTCGCCTCGTCCGAGGCGTACGGGCACTGCGAGAGGTCGGCCTTTTTCGCGGCCAGTTTCATCGCAAACGCCAGGCACGTGTTGGAACCGCACTCCTTGCAGTTGGTTTTCGGCAGCAGCTTCTGAATCTGTAATCCCGTGAGCGCCATGGCCTATTCCCTCCCGTCCAGCAACTGGAAAATTGTCCTCTTCAGCGCCATCGCGGCTTCGGGGTGGTACATAATGAAGAGGTCCGCGCCCGCGTAGAGGAGGCTGACCGCTGTCGACAGTTCCCAGAGGGAGGCGCGCTCGTGCAATGCCCCCCAGGCGGGGAAGGCGTCCTCCGTTGCCTTCAGCTCCTTGAGTTTCGCGCACTCCTGTCCCGGCGTCACGATCATCGGGCCTGCCAGCATCCTGTCTCCATTCAGGGCGGTCATCCGGATACGCTCCATGACCGAGTACGTGTACTCGATCCCGTACCCCGTTGCCCCTGTCATGGGATCCATCACGATGCGTTCAGGCTTCACGTCCATGTTCATGAGCAGGATGTTGAGCTGCTTGCCGATGTTCACGTCGATCGGGCTCTGGGCCACAAGCGTGTGCCCGTAGGCGAGGGCGGATCCCGCGATGGTCCGATAGTTGTCCTGTTCCACCCAGTTCAGGAGCAGATTCTCACCGGCACATGCCTGGGCGACAGCTTTCATCACCTCGTTGTTCTTCTGAAAATGGTTGTGGCCCGTAACGATAAGCGGCACATCCACAGCCCGGAGCACGTTGCGGACAACTTCGACCGCCTCCCCGGGCGAACGATCTCCTTTTTCGGGATGCGTTCCTTCCAGCCGGACGCTTATCATGTCGGCGCCGTATTTCTCCACGCAGACGCGGGCCATCTCAGCCGGGTTGTCGAGGAGGCCGCCGTAGACCTCGCGCAGCACCGGTGGGTATTTATCGCTGGTGACGTCAAACACCTCCATTGCCACCAGGGGCCGAAATGGCATCTCTCCCTCGAACAGATGAAACGGCATACAGCTCTCCCCCCCGATCGTGTACGACCTGCCCCGGGTTCCCCCTTCTTTCGCCGTGGCGCCCAGTTGAACCTTCCAGACAGGAACTTCGCATTTCTCTTTTCGGACCGTAAATGCCGTCACCTGCGCAAGGCGCTCTGATGCGCTCTGTGTGCGGGGGCGAGGGGCCGCCGGCACGCCGGCCGGTTCTTTCGTTTCCGGCGGGCCTGCCGGTGACGGAGGAGTAGCCCCGGCGGGCGTCGACCCGGGAGAAGCGGACGTCGCGTGAGAGACTGACGATTCGACAAGTGCGCTCATGTCATCCATTGCAAGGGCCGGATGTCCCGCCCGTTCCATGAAGGCGCGGACTGCATGCGCGTCCGTTGCTGCAACTTCGTCCGCGATCTGATCGAGAAGACCGGGGACGCCTTCCTCGTCAAACCGCTTTTCGAGATCCTCCTTCAACAACTCCTTCAACGCCTTTGGCATCCACACAAGCCGCCTGTGTCCCCCTTCGCCACGGAGAAATTTCTTCGAGGAAACAAAAATCTTGCCGCAACCCATGAACCCCGGGGTCTGCTGGCCTCCGCCGACGGTCCCGGCAAGCGCTGAGAATGTCATGCCGACGGGGGTCTCTCCCTGAAACTCACGGTTGACCACCATCACCCCGTTGCATTCCGGGACGTACGCGCAGATCACCTCGAAACAGCCGCAGCTTGTCATCGGCCGGTCCATGATCGAATACGCGCAAAAACTCGCAACGGTCTTGTGGCTGTTGATGTAGACGAAATCGTCAACCCCCTTCCAGACTCCCTTGACGGGATCCAGGCAGGCGCCTTTCTTGACCGGCTGATTGGGACCGGTCTCGTCGATTTCGAACGCCGCCTTCCCATCCAGCCAGTTGTACGCCCCGCAGAGGCCGAGCCTTTCGGGCGTGATCATGCAGACGTGGTTGGGGGCGAATGACTGGCACAGCAGGCAGGAATAAAACGTGTCCACTGATTCATCCGTCATGGTTTCAAGACGCCGGTTCCGCTCGTCGTACACTCCGCGGGCGATCGCAAGCCTCTTGTCGACTTCCTGCTGGTCCGTGATGAGTGTGACGTTCACCTTGTCGACGATCGCGGGATAGTTCGAAAGGAGCTTAGCATGGAGGATCTCGCCGTAATGCTTCAGGCGCAGTCCCCTGGCGAAACCGGCCTTCGATACGCGCGTCCATACGATGTCGCGCTGCCCCATGTGCCAGATCCCTTCGGCGCCGTTCAGCAGATGGTGAACCTGCCGCTCGAGAATCGGCTCGAAATCGGTCTGCATTTTCCGCCCCGCGACCTGAACCCAGATGCCCAGGGGGAGCGCCCCCCCTTCTGCCACCGCGTCGATATCCGGGCCGATCACCCTGATCTCCCCGTCGTTGATCTCGCCGAGCTCTGCCGAGGTGACGAATTCAAATGCTGTGGTGATGTTCCCGCCGAATTCGACATGCATGTCCGCCTTCCGCACGCGTTCGCCTTCGAAGGCCGGACCGTACGGCACCGGAATGGGCACTTTCGTGATCTTCACCTTGCAGCCCCGGACTTCGAGCGCCTTCTCCACCATGACGTCATAGGAGACCGGGGACACGACATGCTCATAGAGGCAGAGGCCCGAAGGGAGGATTTGGTCGATGTCGGTCTCCGCAATCGTGGGGAAGCCGAAATTGATCGCACCCGCGGCCTGTGCGTGCTTCTCGTCGTCGACCGGGCCCAGGGCAAGGACAAACGCAAACACCCGGTTCTTGTTGTAGTTCAATACCCTCCCGTAATCGCCGCTTTTGGCTCCGCCGAAGGAGAGAGCCGCGCGTGTCGCAAAACCCAGGGCGTGAACGCAGGCCGTGACATCGTCTCCGAAAGGAACGAGCCGGGTATCCCACCCCAATTGGACCCCCTCCTCATGCAGCTGCCGGGCCATGGACTTTCCGTCCGTGCCGGCCGCAAGGAAGACGTAGAGGTTTTTCTCCTGTAACTCGCGGGCAATCTTCACCGCGATTGCATTGGTCGGGCAATAGCCGACGCAGGCGGCGAAACCGGGTGCCGTGCCGTCCACGAACTCGATTCCGCGCTCCCTCATGATCACGTCGTTGGCTGCCCCCAGCCAGATGGATCCGTTGTCCGGATTGGACTTCGTCAGGTAGGGAAGGGGAACCCGGGTGTACTTGATCCCTTCGATGATTTCGTCCGCGAAAAGGGACGCCATGCCGGCATCGAGCGCATGCCCGAGATAGGGGAGCCAGAGACGATCGCCCGGCAGGGGGGGGAGGAGCCGTTTTGCCTCCTCCAGCAGCCTGCTCAGGCCGCCGAGCGTGTCGATCTTCAGTCCGAGTATGCCGTAGGAGATCGGGAGATAGTAGGCGGTGTTCGGGAATTCGACCCTTGTATCGGCGCTCTTCTCCTCAAGCGCCTGCGTGAGTTCCCTCTCCGCGCGGGCCACCAGTTGGTGCGCGCCACGTATCGCTCTCGTGACGATCAGTTTTGACATGCCCCGGCCTTTCTCGTGGAAGACGTCCTCTGTCAGACGGCCAATTCTCTTCGCATTCCCATGTCGTACAGAACCCGTTCCTTGCCTTTGTCGATCCCCAACGCCTTCCGTTTGAGATCGATGTGGTCGATCATGAGCGCCGCCATCCGGTGGATGTCCGGCTCGACCGCCCAGCTCCCGCCCAGCATCTTCTCATGTTCCGCGGAAAGATGACGATAAAACGCCTCGCTCCCCTTGACAGGCAGACCGATGCCGAAGACGGTGAAAACACCGGAAGCCACGAAGTACTGGCCGATGGCGATGGCTTTCTCGCTCATCCATTCCGGCGCGGCGCCGGCAACGGGGAGATCCGCGATGTCTTTGCCCAGGCCGCCGGCCCTGACCATCTCGGACAGGGCGACAAGGATCCGGCTGTTGTCCACGCAGGAGCCCGCGTGAAGCACCGGCGGCATGCCCACCGTGCGGCAGACCTCCGCCAGGCCTTTCCCGGCATACTCCGCGGCGGATTCGGGGGTCATCAATCCCGCCTTCGCGCAGGCGATCGCCGAGCACCCCGTCTGAATGACGAGGACATCGTTTGCGATCAATTCCCTGACCAGCTCCACATGCCCCTGGTCGTGGACAACCTTCGGGTTGCAGCATCCCACCACCCCCGCAACTCCCCTGATTCGACCGTTAATGATATTGCTGTTGAGTGGAAGATACGACCCGCGGAAGCTTCCGCCCAGCATGGAGAGGATCGCTTCATGGCTGAAACCGGCGATGAGATCCATCTTCTCCCGCGGAATGTCGACCCGCCTCCGGTTCGGGAAATTCATAATCGCTTCCTGAACGATCGCCCGGGCCGAAGGGAGGGCGTTCTCTTCCGAAAAGGGGCGGTGGAGTGCCCCCGTCATTCTCCCTTTCGCAGAAGTGGTGATCAGGCGTGTATGGTAGCATCTGCAGAGATCCGGCAGCGACGGCATAACGCACTGCACGTCGACGATCATCGCCTCAACGGCTCCCGTAATGACGGCCAGCTCCTGCTGGAGGACGTTGCCCGCGACCGGCAACCCGTGGCGCATCAGGATCTCGTTCGCCGTGCAGCACATCCCCACCAGATTGATCCCTCCCGCTCCCTGGGACTTCGCCATGTTCACCATCTCTTCCTCACGGGAAGCGACGACGAGCATCTCGGAGAGAACGGGCTCGTGTCCATGGAGCACGATGTTGACATCGCGTTCCGAAAGGACGCCCAGATTCACCTCCCCCCGGAGGGGGGAGGGAGTGCCAAAGAGGATGTCCTGGAGTTCCGTGGCGATCATCGAGCCCCCCCAGCCGTCGGACAATGCCGTCCTGGTTCCCTGAAGCATGATGTTCCGGTGGTCCTGGTCTGTCCCCATGGTCGTGCGGTGCAGCATCTCGACGATCTCCCTGTCGATGCCCCGGGGGACAACGTTCAAGCGGCGCCAGAGAGCCTGCCGCGGCTCTGGTGCACGCCGGATGAAGGGGATCTCCCCTTCCTGTTGCCCGAAAATCTCCAGCGCTTTTTCCGCCACATCAATGGCGATCTCCTGCGTGGACCGGTTCTCCACCGTGACATCCAGCATGGCGGCGACCTTTTTGAGCTTGAAGGCGTCCCTGACGGCATATCCGGAATCCGGGTGCCGTGCAGCCAGCAGCAGTGCGTTGGCGACGTCGCGCCCGTGGTCGGAATGTGCGGCGGCTCCCGCCGCAATCATCCTCGCGAAATTCCTTGCCACGATCACTTCAGCGGACGCGCCGCATACCCCCGTGCGGGGGCCTTCGCCAAACGGATCGATGCGGCAGGGACCCATATTGCACGTCCGGCAGCAGATCCCCAGTTCGCCGAAACCGCACCGGGGTTCCTGATTCTCCGAGCGGTGCCATACTGTTTCGATCTCCTCCTGGCCGACCTTTTCAAGCAGGTACGTCACGGATGCGTCAACGCTTTTTCCTGTTATCATACCCCCTCGGATTTTGGCACTCGCTAGGATGACTGATATGCATCGATGACCGTCTTTCCGACGTTGCGCAGGAGGCCTGCGAAATTAAACTGACTGCTCATCAACTCCTCTTCGAACGCTGAGACATCCGTTCTCTGCCGGATGAGCGACAGGAGCACGCCCGCATCGTCGATCCGTCCGAGAAGGATGATTCCCCGTATCCGGTGATCCTTCAGGACGATCTTTCTGTACAGCGCGCTCTCCCGCTTCCCGTGAATAAGCACGCGACACCCGGACTCTTCCCGGGGATTTGTCATGCCGTAGGCGATGAGGGGAATGCCGCCGATATTCAGGGCATTCATTCCGACTGCACCGTCGTAGGAGGCTTTCCGGCCGATCATGTTCAGCCCTGCGACACGTCCCTGCTGCACCGCGCAGGTCCAGAGGGCGTTCACCGCATACTCCTCCCTGGCGATATCGTATGTTTCTGCCACGTCGCCGGCGGCAAATATGTTCTCCTGGGTTGTCTGCATGGTGGCACTTGTCACGATGCCCGAGCGTACCGCAATACCGGTCCCTTCCGCCAGCGAGACGTTCGGCCGGACACCTTTCGCAACAATCAGCAGCTCACACGGGATCGTCCGTCCCTGATCGGTCACGACGGCGACAAGCCTCCCTTCCCGGTGGTGGATGCCGGAACAATCGGACCCCTCCAGCACCCCGACCTTCCGAGTGCGCAACCTCCCGGTAATGATCCGCGATGCTTCCCTGTCGATCATCTGCGAGAGGACACGGTCCGACTTCATCACCACTGTCGTCTCCATGCCGGACTCGCCCAGGGCACATGCCGTCTTCAATCCGATGAGTCCGCCTCCCAGAACGACCGCTCCTCCGGCGCGTACGGCGCACTCCCTGATGGCCTCCGCATCGGCACGTGTGCGCAGTGTGCAGACACCGCCGATGTCGCCCGGGATATTGTCAGGCAACTTTGCGGAGGAGCCGGTCGCAATCAGGAGTCTGTCGAAAGGATAGATGCTCCCGTCGTTGCAGACGACGTGCTGGCTCTGTGCGTTGAGCCGGACCGCGCGCTTCCCCTCATGCAGGGTCACCTGCATGTCGCGGTGGAAACTGGCGTCCCGGTACCGGAGTCCTTCCTCTGCGATCGCGCCTGAAAGCCAGTATGGCAACAGGCATCGCGAGTAGAGGGGATCACGCTCGTCCGACAGTTGAACGATGGAGCTCTTCCAGTCGTATGTCCTGACGGCTTCGATGGCCGCCGTGCCGGCTGCGCTGCACCCGACGATCAGAATGTTCATGTGCGAGAGGCACGTGCCTGAATTTCATCCCTTTCACAGTAGACCAGAGCACGCGTCGGGCACGCGTCAACGCATGCCGGCGAAGGGCGGCCGGCGCAGTGATCGCATTTCATGGCACGGCCGATCCCTTCGTGCCTTACGATCGCTCCGAAAGGGCACACCATGACGCAGGACCAGCAGCCGACGCATTTTTCCGGATCGATCCGGACCTCCCCGGTCTTCACATCTCTGCGTATCCCCCCGGAAATGCACGCCTGGACGCACACGGGCTCCTCGCAATGCCTGCACTGCAGCGCAAGCGTCCGGGAACGGTATAGTATCCCGCTCCCATCGATACGTTCGACGCGAATGCGCCGGGTGGGCGGCACCGGTTCGAGCAGCGCCCCGGAAATTGTTCCGGACTCCGAATGCTGAGCGGCACATGCCAGCTCGCACGACCGGCACCCAAGGCATTTTTCGATGCGGCAAATCACATGTTTCATAAAGGGACTTCCCCCGATCCTCCGTGAATCCCCGCCTCACTCAGGAATTGACCGAGCAGTTTGTTGACCGGATTGTCCGCCGTGACGGGCCAGATGCCTTCGCCGTTTCTTCCGAGTCCGGCAATTTCTGCATCTTCCGGAAGGCTCATCACCCAGTCAGCCCCGGTCGCCTCTCTTAGCTCATCGATCTGCGAACCGGACAGCGTTCCCTGAACGCGATTGACGATCACTGCAAGCTTTCCGTACCGGACATTCATCTCCCGCGCCAGATCATACAACCTTTTCACTGTCAGGAGTCCCTGCTGCGATGAATCGGCGACAAAGACGAGCAGATCGACATTCTGGAGGATCCTCCGGGAGAGGTTTTCCAGGCCGGCCTCATTGTCCAGAATCACGAAAGGGTACCGGGAGGATGTCCGGGAGAGGACGTCCCTCAGAACATTGTTCGCATAGCAGTAGCATCCCGGTCCCTCCGGGCGCCCCATGGCAATCAGGTCGAAATCGTCGGCTTCCACAAGACATTCTGCAATCTTCATCTCGAGCAATTGTTGCTTGGACACGCCGGCGCCGATCCCCCTGGAGGCAAGCTCCCGGGTCTGTTCCCTCGCACGCCCCAGTGTCTGTCCGGCAGTCACATGCAGCGCCGCATCCAGGCAGGTATTGGGATCGGCATCGACCGCGAGGACCGGCTTGCAGCCGCGCCCGATAAGGTGTTTGACAAGCAAGGCTGCAAGGGTCGTCTTTCCGGTCCCCCCTTTTCCCGTTATGGCGACGACATAGCTCATCTGCTCCACCCGTGTGTCATGTGCGCTTCATTGCTGAAGTCTTTCCAGGATTGAAACGAAGTGTTTGAGCATCTCTTCGCTCAGTCCCTCCAGAACGGACCTCCCGGTTCTATCCGCCAGCCGGATCTCCTCCGAGTACGGGATCATACCCAGCAGCCGGTCATCCGGAAACGCCCGCCGGATGAACATAGCATCTCCTTCGCCGGTGATCTTGTTGGCAACAAATTGAACTTTTTTCATATGCAGCTCTTCTGCCATGCGGACCACACGGTGCGCCGTCTCTACCGACCGTTGGCCCGGTTCCAGGACGACGATCATCGTATCCACCCCGCTCGCCGTTCCCCGGCCAAGGTGCTCCACGCCCGCCTCCATGTCCATGATCAGACATTCGCTCTTCCCCAGCACAAGGTCGCTCACCAATGCCCTGATCAGGACGCTCTCCGGGCACGCGCAACCGCCACCCCCCCGTTCGACGGCTCCCAGCACCAGGAGCGCGACACCCTCGTGCATGAGCGCATAGCGGTCCGCGATGTCTGATACCTCGGGATTGAGCTTGAATATCTGGCCGTACTGTTTGACCTTGGCGCCAGTTCTCTCTTCGATGAGAGCAACCTGTCGTGCAATCGGAACGATTGATTGCCGTCTCTCCTTCGTGAGGCCGAGACATGCGGCAAGGTTCGCGTCGGGGTCCGCGTCAAGTGCGAGCACTTTCTGCCCGCGCCGGGCCATGAGCAGGGCAAGTCCCGCCGCCAGCGTGGATTTGCCGACGCCCCCCTTCCCCGTCACCGCAACTTTCATCGTCCTCTCAGCCTCCCTTCCGCAGTTGTGTCCGGACGATCAGGGCGAGACGCCCGCAAAGCCGTACTTGTCCCTCATCGTGCGGGAGAGGGATTCCGTCATGGCGAATACTTTTTCCGCGTCGGCCGGTTCCATCGAACCAGTGCCGCAGGATGGGGTAAGGAGGGACTGATCGATGATCAACTGCCTGTCGATCCCCTGCGATGCGAGATGGTCGATCAATCTCTCGAGAAGGGAGACCAGCATCCCGACCGTCTGTTCGCGGATCGACACCGAGGTGGGCACCACACCCCAGGCGAGCGCGCCTCCGCCGAGGAGGTGCTTGCGGACGGCGTCGGGGTACATCGCGATCGTCTCGCCGTACCCGAATGCATCAAAATTGATGATGTCCGCGCCCGCGTCGGTCAGAATGCTCCACTCTGTGTTCCCGCAGCAGTGAACGCCCGCCAGGGCATCCTCCCGATGAATCGCTTCAACAATCTCGTGCAGGGCGGCGACGACGTCTCCCCTCTTTACGGAGACGTACGTCGAGCTGCCGAACGCGGAAAGGATCGGCTCGTCGACGAAACAGATCACCCGCTCTGCGAACGGGCGGAACTTCTGAATCTGCCACCGGCATTTCATCGCGAGTGCTTTGGCGATCACATCACGAAACGCCTCATTATAGTAGATCGCCCGCTTGTTTTCGTCGACAATCGAAAGCGCAAAGCTGCAAGGGCCGGTTGTCTGAACCTTCACAAAGGGGAGTCGCCCCGACGCCGCCCGAAGCCTCTTCTCCATTGCATAGATCCCCCCGGAGAACTCCGGACTGATGGCCATGGCGGAACAATCCCCATCCCCTTCAGAAGGATCCATCGCCTTCATATACATCTCGTAAAAACCGGCCAGGGCCTCTGAACAGTCGCCCGACGTGTCAAAGAAAATGCGGCTCTTCGGGCGGTCGATGGTGATGCAGGGGATCCCTTCCGAATACTGAATCTCCATCTGCTCGTTCAGCCCCGCTTTGGGCAGCTGTGGCCAGAACGGGGCTTCGGACATCCGCGTCAGAGAGATCTCCACCGCCCGATCGGGGTCCGTGAATGGCATGCTTCCTATCCCCGTTGCAAGAAACCTGGGCCGCAATAGCATGTCGCGATTCCTTTGCCTTCTCCTCTCCGCCTGGAGTGGCAGGGTAGGAGCTGATACAAAAAAAAACCTCTTTCGCCGAACCATGGCCAAAAGAGGTTTCTTCGCAATGAACTATGCCGTTCCTACAATCTATGTGTTCGGGCGGAAAGATACAAGTCGCCTCGTTGAATCAATCTCCCCAATTTTGTATATTTTCACCTCATCCTTTCCGATCCACTCTGATACGCTGGCCGCATCGTGGGAAAAATTGCAGTTGTCCTCTCCGGGGGGGGCGCCCGGGGCGCTTTCCAGGCGGGTGCTCTGATCGAGCTGCTCGGTTATTTTGAAAAAACCGGGAAGCGGATCAACATACTCTCCGGCACATCCGTCGGTGCGCTGAACGGCATGAGCATCGCCCAGGCGCCCGATCTCCGTGCGGCGGCGCTCGACATCGAGCAACAGTGGACGCATCTGACAAACCCCGACGTATACAAAATCCGCGGATGGGAGATTTTTGGGCTCATACTGAAGTTTGTCACGACGCGGATGGACCGGTGGCCCATGGTCCCGGGTGCCGACTCACTGTTCGATAACACGCCGCTCTACAACAAGTATATCACGGGGTACTTCCGCCATGACATGGTGAAGGCGCGGAGGACCGTGGACCAGTTCTACGTGTCGCTCAGCTCCCTCAACACCGGCGCGGCCTATGTCCGGTCGATTACGGACGAACCGGACACGAACAAGGCCATGGAGTACATCATGGCATCCACGATCACGACGGTGGCGTATTCCCCGGTACGGACGATCGTCGAGGATCCGCGGATCCCCGTGCCCCTGCGGGGGATCAGGCAGTTGTACGCCGACGGCGGGATCTCCAACAAGACGCCACTTAAGAGTGTGCTCCAGTTCGGCAGTGTGAGCGAACTGTACGTCGTCAACACCTATCCCTCGTACCCCAACATCACCGAGCCCAGCATCCGGGCGGTCTTCCCGAACGTGTTTTCGATGCTCATACGGACCGCCGTGGAGCTTCTCCCGAACCTCTATTTCCTGAGGGACATGCAGACGGTGAAGGACGTCAACAACGACCTGCGCACGTATGAGGACCTCAAAACGGGGGTCCTGGCAGCGTCAAGGGGAGAGGCGAGTGTGGAAATCGAGAAGATTTTTCAGACAATGGAGGAGAGATTCTCGTTCAAAGAGGGGGGGAAGCAGGTGATCACTCCGGTCATCATCGCGCCCGACGAAGAGCTTCCGGTCCAGGACACCGAATTTGTCCAGCCCAAGCTGGGTGATACACTTGAGATGGGGAGGGCCAAAGCCCGCAGCGTCCTCTCCGCCCTGTCATAGCCGGGGCACCCTCTGGCGCCATTTCAACCCAGCCTGATCCTGAACGTCGTCCCCGCCCCCGGCGCACTCTGCTTCACGAACAGCTTCCCCTTGTGGTAATCCTCTATGATCCTCTTGGAAAGGCTGAGGCCCAGTCCCCACCCGCGCTTCTTCGTGCTGTAGCCCGGCCTGAACACTTCCTTGTGGAATTTCGGATCTATCCCCTTCCCCGTGTCGATCACATCGATCGTCGTCTTTCCCACCACTTGTGACATCCGGAACGTGATCTTGCCGGCGGCCCCTTCCATGGCGTCGAGAGCGTTCTTCATCAGGTTTTCGATAACCCACTCGAACAGCTCCCTGTTGATGTCGGCCAGGAACTCCCCCGAGGTTTCGATCTGGAGGTCAACCTTTTTCCCGGAACGGGGAATGCGCTTGGCGATATAGGTGATCACGCCCTGAATCACCTCGCTCACGTTCTCCTCCTTCAGCTCGCTGCGCGAGCCGATCTTGGAGAAGCGGGCGGCCACTTTGTTGAGCCGCACGACGTCCTGCTCCATCTCCCCCAGGCTCTCGATCAGCCCCGGCATTCCCGCCCCCTCGGTCTTCGCCCGTTCCAGCCAGCCGATCATGCTCGACAGGGGAGTCCCGAGCTGGTGCGCCGTTTCCCTGGCCATACCCACCCAGATATTGCTCTGCTCGGTCCGCTTGACATAGCTGAACCCGACGTACGCGACGATGATGAACATCGCGGCGAGTATGATTTCCAGCACGGGGAGCCAGCGGAGCTGTGCGACAAGTTCCGACTCGCCATAGTGCACGTAGTTCAGGACCACGGAATCGTACGGGGCGACCTTGATCGGAGTGTTCTCTTCGTCCATCTTTCGCAGGAGCTTCGACGCGTACGCAAGCTGTTGCTCACTGCTCAGCGTGCTATCCATGCTGATGTTCTTCCAGTATCCCTGGATGGGCACGTTTGCCGAATCGGTGAGTATGACGGGGAAATCGACAGTCCTGATCACCTCTTCGAAGAGAAACGTGAAATCCCCCGAGGAAGATCGGGGGCTCGAGATGTACTCGTACGATTTGGCGTAGAGCCCCACCACCTGCCGCTCCCGTTCGAGAAGGTGATGCGTGATCCGCTGGGAGTAGAAGAGCGTCCCCAGCACGAAGAGGGAGGCGAACGCCAGGAGAGCGATCTTGAATTTCCCCGCCTGGCCGAGGGGGAGTCCGGAGAAGGGGTTCTTCATAATGCCGTGTCAGGAGAGCATGATCGTCTGGTCGCGTCGCGGGCCGACGGACACAAGCCAGACCTTTGTTCCCGTAATGCGCCCGAGCGTCTCAATATAGGCGCGTGCGTTCGGAGGAAGATCGCCGTGCGTCACGGCACCGGCGATGTCCGAGCGCCACCCCGGGAGCGTTTCGTACACAGGGTGCACGCTCTCGAGCGTCTTGGCATCAGTCGGGAATGAGCGGAGCCGCTTTCCGGACGACTCGTAGGCGACGCACACCTTGATCTCGTCGAAGTCGTCGAGCACGTCCAGTTTTGTAACGGCGATGCGCGTAATGCCGTTGACCATCGCGGAGTACTTCAGCGCCACGGCATCGAACCATCCGCAACGCCGCGGTCGTCCCGTGGTGGCGCCGAACTCGTGCCCGAGGGCGCGAAGGCGTTCGCCGGTCGCGTCCCCGAGCTCGGTGGGGAAGGGTCCGTTCCCGACGCGCGTGGAGTACGCCTTGACGACACCGGCGATGTCGTTGATCGACGTCGGAGGTATCCCGAGACCTGTGCACGCCCCCCCCGAAGTCGGGTTCGACGACGTGACGTAGGGATAGGTCCCGTGATCGACATCCAGCAGTGCCCCCTGTGCCCCCTCGGCGATAATGCGTTTTCCGGCGGCAATTGCAGTGTTCAGGTACACCGATGTGTCGGTGATATACTCGTCGATCTGCTCGTCAAACTCCTGGTATTCCGCGATGATCGCCTCGATGTCGAGCTTTGATTCGCCGTAGATCTTTGTCAGGATCTGGTTCTTCTCGTTGATGTTGGCGGTGAGCTTCCGGGCAAGCTCGTCCCGGTCGAGAAGATCCACGATCCGTATGCCTGACCGCATCGCCTTGTCGATGTAGGCCGGACCGATCCCGCGCCCCGTGGTGCCGATCCTGTCGGACGTCTGTTCCCTGACCGAATCCAGCAATTTGTGGTACGGCATGATGAGGTGTGCGTTGTGGCTGACGAGCAGCCTGCCCGTGACGCTGACCCCCGCCTGCCGGAGCTGAGCGATCTCGCTCATGAGCGCCACCGGATCGATCACCACGCCATTGCCGATCACGCAGGTGATGTTCTCGTGGAACATCCCCGAGGGGATCAAGTGAAGCACGTATTGCTTGTCGCCGATACAGACGGTGTGGCCCGCGTTGGCTCCTCCCTGATAGCGGGCGACGATGTCCGCCCGCTCCGAGAGCAGGTCCACGATTTTCCCTTTTCCTTCATCGCCCCACTGGGCGCCGACGATGATCTGGACTGGCATGTCGTTTCAGACGTGCTGTGGAACATCGGTACGGGCACAAAAAATCCCCGGCCTTTCCCGGAGGGAAGGTGGGGGATTTTCCGGCCGGAAGCAATTACTGCGGAAAACTTGCCACCGCCGCGTCGATCGTCGGGTAGGTCACGAGCACTTTCCCCAGCCGTGTGACGGTGATCAGCGCCAGGATCTTCTCGGAGGCCCCGGCGATCGCCAGGCCCCCGCCGGCGGTCCTCAGCGTGCTCGCGCCCCCGATGAGTATCCCGAGTCCCGAGCTGTTCATGAATTGCACGTCGCGAAGGTCGAGGACGACCCTGGTGTTCCCCTTTCCGACAAGTTCATGCAGTGTGCTGTTGAGGGCCGTTGCGTCCGGTCCCCCCATGAGGTTCCCCTGGAGTCCGATGACGGTGACTGCGCCGCGTTGTGCTGTCGTGAAGTTCATGGCCGGTCAATCGATCAGTTTGCCCTGTGATTTCGTCTTTGTGACCACCTCGACGACAAGGGCGCTGGCGATGTAGATGGAGGAATACGTCCCGGTCACGATCCCGACGAGCGACGCGAAGGCGAAGCCGCGTATCACCTCGCCGCCGAACACGAGGAGGACCGCAAGGACCACGAAAACGGTTCCGGAGGTGATGATGGTCCTGCTCAGCACCTGGTTGACGCTCATATTGATGAGTGCCACCAGGTCCATGCTCTTGAAGAGTTTCTGGTTCTCACGGATACGGTCGAAGATGACAACGGTGTCGTTGTTGGAGAGCCCGACGAGCGTCAGGAATGCCGCCACCATCGTCTGATTGAACTCCAGGTTCAGGTGAGGGATCAGCCCGTCGAAAATGGACACGAGTCCGAGCGTCAGGAGCACGTCATGGAAAAGCGCGGTCACCGCACCGGCCGCCCAGAGGAACTTGAACCGGAACCCCAGGTACAAAAGGATCGCTGCGAGGGAGGCGAGCACGGCGTAGATCGCGTCCCGCCTGAGTTCGGCGCCGATCTTCGGACCGATCTTGTCTTCCTTCTGGACGATGAACGGGTTCGTTGGGAACTGGGTCTGGAGGCCTGAGCGTATCCGCTCTCCGACCAGGTTCCCTTCCCCCTGCTCGGGCGTCCGGATCAGGATATCCCTGTCGCTGCCGAACGTATTGATCTCCGCCTTCGTGAAACCGGACTTGTCCATCGCGGTCCGGATATCGCCCACGTCGACGCCGTTCTGGAAGCGGACCACGATCTCCGTCCCCCCCAGGAAGTCAATCCCGTAATTCACCCCTTTGACGAGAAGAGAAAGCATCCCCAGTCCTATCACCGTCGCCGAAACGACATACCAGATACGCCGTTTCCCCATGAAATCAATGCTGGTTTTTCCGAAGAACCTCATGTGCTGAATCCCTTTTGCGAGTTAGCCGAAGTTGACGGCGATGCCTGAGCGGTCGACCATCATGTCGAACACCACGCGCGTGATGACGATGGCGCTGAAAAGACTGACAACAATCCCGATCATCAGCGTCAGCGCGAATCCCTGCACCGGCCCGGTGCCGAACTGGTAGAGGATCACACCGGTGATGAGCGTCGTCAGGTTGGAATCAAAAATGGCCGTGAACGCCTTGCTGTATCCGGCGTCGATGGCGGCCCGGGGCGTTTTGCCCCCCGCGGTCTCCTCTCGTATGCGCTCGTATATCAGCACGTTCGCATCGACCGCCACGGCGAGCGTCAGGATGATCCCCGCGATGCCCGGCATGGTCAGTGTTCCCTGAAACGCCGCAAGGACGGCCAGCAGGAATATCACTGTGAACACGAGCGCGAAGTCCGCTATGGCGCCTCCTGTCCGGTAGTAGACAGCCATGAACAGTACCGTAAGCCCGATCGCAATCGCCGACGAGGTGACGCCGGCGCGGATCGAGTCTTCCCCCAGTGACGGTCCGACGGACCGTTGCTCGATGATGTCGACGGGGGCGGGGAGGGCGCCGGCCTTCAGCACGATCTCCAGGAGCCTTGCCTCCGACTCGCTCTCCATTCCTTCGATCTGAGAATGGCCCCCCGTGATCTTGTTGATGACATTGGGGGCGGAGAAGACGGTGTTGTCAAGGACGATCGCGATCCGTTTGTTGATGTTGGCGCCGGTGATCCGGGCCCATTCGCGCGCACCCTCGTTGTTCATCTCCATCGTGACGATCGGCCGGTTGTAGTTCGGGTCGATCTGCCATTTCGCGTTCACGATCACCCCGCCGGTGAGCTCGGCGTTCCTCTTGACGGGGTACAGCGTGAAGAATCTCTTCTCCTGCCCCCGTTCGCCGAGGAGCTGTGTCTTCGCGCTCCAGATGAACTCCATGTCATTCGGTATCACTTTCTGGACGTCTTCCCGGTCCAGCAGGCGCCGCACCCTCTCTTTGTTGTCTTCGACGACAAGGAACACCCCCTTGAACTNNTGAACTGCTCGGTATAAATTGCGACGGAGAAGAAGGGATGTTTCCGCGTGAACTCTTCCTGCGAGAGCTCCCCCTCCGGCGTTTTGATCTTCGTGGTCTCTGCATTCGTGGTGTCGGTGCGGGAGGTGTCAGGCGCCGTGGTGCCTGCGAAGAGGCTGTCGCCGGGGAGCGTGTCGGTCCTGGCGCTGGCCGCGAGAAGCTTGTCGATCGTCTCGGCGATGCGGTATGTGACGTCGGGTTCCTTCAGCAGCTTGAATTCCAGGAGAGACGTCGCCTGAAGGAGCTGCCGGACTTCGGCTTCCTTGGTGACGCCGGGGAGTGCGACGATGATCCTGGTCCCCCCCAGCTTCTGTATCGACGGTTCGGACACGCCGTACTGGTCCACGCGGTTCCTGACGATCTCCATCCCCCTGTCGATCGCCTTGGTGGATTCGTCTTCCAGGAACTTGAATATGTCGTCGTTGTTGTCGCGGAGGTTCCGGTAATACCGGCTCATCCTGATCTGGCGCGACTCGAATTTCCGGCGGAGGAGAAGCACCGGGGACACTTCGGAGGTCTTTGCCTCGGCACGCACCTCTTTCATGATCTGGTTAAAGACGTCGTCCTTGTTTTTTGCCAGATCCTCGACGAGTCTCAGGACGTTGACCTCCAGCACCACGCGCATCCCTCCCTGGAGGTCGAGGCCGAGCTTGATGCGCCGTGCGCGCGCATCCCGCAGTCCGGCTTCGTGATTCGCGACGAACTGCAGGCTGTCGTCACCGCTCAGATTCTTGAGCTGCTGGTGGAGATCGTAGTCCCGCCAGGTGGGGTAGAGATAGTAGACGGCAACGATAATGCACGCAACAATGATGACAAATCTGCCGGCATATTTTTTCACGAAAAAACCTCCGAGGTCGAACGAACGGGGAACTGACGCGTGGAAGGGATGATCAACGGATCGTCCAAGCTTATGAATATACGCCCGGGGTGGCTAAAAGTCAACGAGAAAAGCGTTGCTTTTGCTGGACATTTCAGTTATATTTTTTTTCGTTCCCGTTGTCTCTTTCCCCTGAGTAAGGAGGTTTCTCTTTCGTATGCCTATAATGACGCGCATGCGTGACAGCATGCCAGTGATTCTTTTTGGACTGCTCATTGCGTTTCTGATTACCATCGTGTTCGAGTGGGGGATGGATTACCTGGGCATCCGCGGCGGGCAGCAGGATTTCGTCGGTAAGGTGAACGGAAAGAAGATCACGTACCGCGAGTTCTCCGAGCTGCTCAAGACCTTGAGCGACAATGCCAAGTCGCAGTCGGGGCAGGAACCCGACGAAGCGATGACCCGCGAGCTGCGCAACCAGGCATGGCAGTCGATCGTCAACGAACGTCTCGCTGCCGAGGAGATCAAACGGCTCGGGATCACGGTGAGCGATCAGGAACTTCGCGATTGGGTTTTCGGCGACAACCCGCCCCAGGAACTCCGAAGGAACTTTACGGACTCCACGGGCAATTTCAACAGAGAGATGTACGAGCAGGTGCTCACAAATCCCAACCAGTATATACAGGATCCGAGCGGCCGGGACCCGAATTACGGAGTGAAAAAGCTGCAGGATTTCGAAAAAATGCTCCGCCAGCAGCGAATCCAGGCCAAGCTGCAGAGCCTGCTACTGGCCTCGGTACGGGTGACCGACGGGGAGCTCATGCAGAGGTTCGCCGACGGGACCGTGCATTATGACGCGCTGTATGCGCTTTTTGACCCATCGCTCCTGGTCAAAGACGCCGATGTGCAGCTGACCGACGAAGACCTGCGCGCCTTCTATCAGGAGACCATTGACCAGTACAAATTCGAAGCCACGAGAAAGCTGAAATTCGTCCTCTTCCTGGAAAACGCTTCCTCATCGGACACCGCGTCGCGCCGCAAGGAAATCGAGGACGTCGCTGCGAAGGCAAAAAGCGGGCTGGATTTTCTGGAGCTCGTGTACACTTACTCCGACCGGCCCGACAGCGGCGTGGTCTTCCATCGCGGTGAGCTGAGTGCGGCCCTCGACAACGGCGTGTTTTCCGCTTCTCCCGGGGCGGTTGTCGGCCCGGTCGAGGATCAGGAGGGTGAGCATCTTGTGAAGCTGCTCGAGGAGAAAAAGGGGACGAACGAATACATTCATGCCGCGCACATTCTGCTCCCCCTCGGGGGTCCTGACTCCGCGGCGGCGAAGACCCTGGCCGTGGAGATTGTCGCGCAGGCTCGCGCCGGGAAGGACTTTGCCGCGCTGGCCCGCGAGTTCTCCAAGGACGGGTCGAACGCGCAGAACGGCGGCGATCTCGGCTGGTTCACAAAGGGGCGGATGGTTCCTGCGTTTGAGAAGGCCGCCTTTGCGGCAAAGACGGGTGAGATCGTGGGACCGGTCCGGACCCCGTTCGGGTTGCACATCATAAAAGTGTCCGGCCGCGACAACCGCGAAGTGAAGCTTGCGCACGTTCTCATGAAAATCACCCCGAGCTCGCAGAGCAAGAACGATGTCGCGGACAGAGCGAAGGATTTTGCCTACAACGCGCGCGAGTCGGAGTTCAACAAGGAAGCGCAGCAGACGGGGCTTGAAGTCAGGGAATCGCAGATCCAGGAAAAAACGACGGTCGTCCCCGGCATCGGCCCCAATGAAGCAATCATCCGCTGGGCGTTCGCTGCAAAAGTGGGGGGGGTGAGCGAACCGTACACGATCACCAACGGCTACGCGGTGTTCTCCGTGGTCGAAGCGAAAGACGCGGGGGTCAGGGCGTTCGATGAGGTGAAGGAATCCCTGAAACCGCCTGCGCTTCGAAAGAAGAAAATGGAGCGGGTAAAGCAACTCGCCGCAGAGGCGCGGGAAAAGCTCTCCCCGGGAGACAGTCTGACAAGGTTGACCGGCACCTCTCCGTTGGTCACGGTGCAATCGACGGGTTCATTCACCGCATCGGGTTCAATCCCGGGCGTGGGGCGCGACCCCGAATTCATCGGCGCCGCCACGGGACTGAAGGTGGGCCGGATCTCTCCGCCCGTGTCCGGTGCGCGCGGGGCGTACCTGATACAGCTTCTCAGTAGTTCGATGTTCGACTCCAGCGCGTACGCCGTGCAGAAAGACGTTTTGCGCTCGCGCGCGTTTCAGGAGAAACGGAATCGCTTCCTGTCGGAGTGGATCACGCGATTGAAGGAGAAGGCCGACATTGAAGACAAGCGGGACATCTTCTACCGGTAGCGACCGCGGACGGAGGAGGGGCGTCAGGCTCCTCCTCGTCGTCGCCACGGCGGCTCTGGGTGCCGCCCCCCTCCGTGCAGGCGATGGACCTTTCTCGATACTCGTGAAAGGAAACCTCACGACAAGCTCGCTGATCTACGTTACGCCCGATGCGGTCGATCCCGTTGCGAGAGGAAACACATTCGACCTGACCGGGACTTTCGGGTACGGCGCCGAGGTCCGGTTCAGAATCCCGGAGACGAGCCTCGCCCTGGGATTGTCCGCCGACTACATCAGGAGCCGGGGGACGGGCTCGCTCAACGGAACCACGATCCCCATTGAAGACGGGTACACCGCGATCCCGGTGGAGCTGACCGGGTACTTCATCATCCCTCTTTCCGGCGAGTTCTTCGGCGTGTACATGGGGGGAGGAGCGGGGATGTACTTCGGCAACAGGACATACTCCCTCGGCGGGGTCGAAGCAACGACGGTGGAGAATAATCCCGGATTTGCCATCCATGTCCTCGGGGGGATGAGCTACCGGTTTCTCAATTCCTTCCATGGCATCTTCGAGATGAAGTTCCGCGATCTGCAGTTTGAATCCGTGAATGCATTCACCACCCGCGTCATACGTTACCAGGACACGGTCATCAACGTCAGTACGCAACCCTTCAAATCCCGCGTCGAGACAGACGGGATCATCTTCCAGCTTGGAATCGCCTACACATTTTGAACGTGCTTCCCCCGCCGGCGATCACAGCACGCTTCGACGTCGTGACAGAGGAAGTCAGCTCTTCTCGCTTTCGCTGGTCACTCCTTGCAGTACGCGATACCAACCGACTTCTTGACGCAATCACGCCGGACCAGTTCGAAGCTGACGGGCGGCTCCCGTACTGGGCCGATCTTTGGGCGTCGTCCCCCGCGCTCGCCGGACATCTGCGTCAGAGGCCGGGACTGGCCGGGAAGAAACTCCTTGAACTGGGATGCGGGCTGGGTCTGGCGGGGATCGCGGCGGCGCAGTCAGGAGCCACGGTCCTGATGACGGATTACGAAGAGGATGCCCTCGAGTTCGCACGTTTCAATGCGGCAATGAACCTTGAGTGCAGAGAGCTCTCCCGTGTGACATTTCGCTGCATGGACTGGCGGATCGCGGAGATCCCGGAGACGTTTGACGTCATCATAGGTGCCGACATCGCGTATGAACGGAGGAACTTCGAGCCGCTCCTCTCGCTCGTACGCAAGCTGCTTCGACCGGGCGGCGCGTTTCTCCTCGCTGACCCGGACAGGGACACCGGCAGGGAATTCGTCCGCCTGGCGGGATCGGGGGGATTCTCCGTCAGCGAGCATCGCTCCCCCGTGAACCACCGGGGACGGGACCTGACCGTCATACTGTCCGAGTTTCTCCGGAAGGAGGAGGGATGAACGCTCCCCCGGCGGTCCGGATATATATTACCGGGTTCATGGGAAGCGGCAAGAGCACCGTCGGTCCCCTGCTTGCCGCGCGCCTCGGGTACGAGTTCGTTGATCTTGATGCCCGCATCGAGGAGGTTGAGGGGAAGGCGGTCCCCGAAATATTCAGCGAGAGGGGGGAGGCGGTTTTCCGGTCTCTGGAGCGTCGTGAGCTCCTGCTCCTGCGCAGCCTGGATGGGATTGTTGTCGCCACCGGCGGAGGGGCGCTCACCGATCCCGGATCATGGGAAATCATCCGGGGATCGGGTCTGCTCGTGTATCTCGAAGTGCCGGTTGAAATCCTCGTCGCGCGCCTCCGGGGAAGGAGAGGTCGTCCCATGATCGCCGCGGACGACGGGACGCCTCTCGCTGATGAACAACTCCGCGATCGCATCACGTCTCTCCTCCGCTCCCGTGAGCCCCTTTACCGCCGGGCCGACATCATCGTCGACGCCGGCTCCCAATCTCCCGGCGAGACCGTCTCCGCGATCCTGAGGTCGTCCGGCACGCTTCCCGGTTCACGCTGAGCACAGGATCAGCCATCCTGAACTCCTCCAACTCCTTGCATCTCAATCAGTTAATAGGTAAATTACATTTTTACTAACGGCACGAACCTCGCACATGACCGAAAAACGCCTCCGGGAACTGCTCGGCAACTTCAGTGGAAAACGGGTTGCCGTCGTGGGCGACCTGATGCTCGACCGCTACTACTGGGGGTCTGTGCACAGGGTTTCCCCGGAAGCACCCGTCCCAGTAGTCGAGGTTGACACAGAATCCGTCAGGTTCGGCGGGGCGGCGAACGTTGCGAACAACATACAGGCTCTCGGCGGCAGGGCGTTCCTGATCGGTCTCGTGGGGGACGACCATCCCGGCGTGATGTTCAGGAAGATGCTGACCGATCAGGGTCTCGAAACAGGAGGCATCGTCATCGACCCTGCCAGGCCAACCACAATCAAGACCCGCGTGATCGCCGCCGGACAGCACGTCGTCCGGATTGACAACGAATCAAAGCAGGATTGTCCTGAGCTCCTCCGGGCAAAACTGATCGACGCGGTCCGCTCAAGCATACGTTCTCTGGACGGCGTTATCATCGAGGATTATAACAAGGGAGTCGTCACACGCGACGTTATCCATGCAGTCATCGCCGCTGCTCAGGAACACGGGAAGCCCGTGGCCGTCGACCCAAAATTCAACAACTTCTTCGAATACAAGAACGTCACCGTCTTCAAACCGAACCGGCGTGAGGTCGAAGAAGCCGTCGGAGGTAAACTGAAAACGGTTGCAGACGTTGAGAGGGCGGGGAAGAGTCTTCTTGAATCGCTGAATGCGCAGAATGTCCTTCTGACGCGCGGAGAGGAAGGAATGTCCCTTTTTCAGTCCGGGGGGAGTGTCACGCATTTCCCGACAACAGCCGGGGCGGTGCAGGATGTCTCGGGGGCGGGGGATACCGTCATCTCCACGCTCACGATGGCCCTGGTTGCGGGTGGCGGTATCACGGAATCGTGCATCCTCGCGAACTGTGCCGGGGGGGTCGTCGTGGGTGCCGTCGGGATCGTGCCGATACTCCCTGAACAGCTGCTCGGGGCGGTGCTTCGCAACATGGACATGTACAGGGACGGAAACTGATGGGAAAAGTCGTCTCCCTTCCCGCGCTTGCCCGCATCCGGGCCCGGCTTCGACGGCAGGGGAAGTGCGTGGTATTCACCAACGGGACGTTCGATATCGTGCACAGGGGACACGTGGAGTACCTGGGAGCGGCACGGAAAATGGGGGACGTTCTGATCGTCGGCCTCAACAGTGACGCCTCCATTCGGCGCATCAAAGGTCCGAAGCGGCCCATCAACCGCGCAGCCGACCGGGCGGCAGTGCTTGCAGCGCTCGCCTCCGTGGATTATGTCTGTTCGTTCGGCGAGGAGACGCCCTACCGGATGATCCGGCGGCTCCTCCCCGATGTTCTCGTGAAAGGGGCCGACTGGAAAAAGGGGGCGATCGTCGGGAGTGACGTGGTCACGGAGAACGGGGGTTCGGTCAGGACCGTCCGTCTCACACCGGGGCGCTCGACGACGAACGTCATTGACCGTGTCCTGCGGGCGTATGCCCGCCGCGTGGGATGAGGGGCGCTCCGTCCGCCGGGGAGTGAGGTTCGTGAGAAAGATTCGCACAATAGCGCTCTACCTGCTGATCGGGATACCGCTCTTTATCGGCGTCATCATCGCGATCACGCAGACCCAGATCTTCCGCGACCGGCTTCGCGCCGCCGCGCTCTCCGAGCTTGACTCCCTCCTCAACGGTGAAGTCCACATCGGCCGTCTGGACGGCGACCTGATTACGGGGATAACGATCGACAGCATCTCGATCGACGTTAACGACGGACCCTTCCTGCGGATCCCGCGTCTGGAGATTGCATACAACTTCTTCGCACTCCCCGGGAAGACCATTGCCATCCGGAAGCTGACGCTCACGCGCCCCGAAATCCATTTCTCCCGGGCGCGTGGCGGCCGGTGGAACCTGGCGGATCTCCTCCGCCGGCGGTCCCCTGATACCACGGCGTCGAAGCCCTTCGACTGGGTGATCGACGTCCAGCGGCTCGAGATACTCGACGGTACCGTTTCGCTGCTCGACTCTCTGTCGCTTGCCGATGAGCACCACGGGGAAGTGAAGGGCGGGGCGGTCGAGTACCATGCCTTCACGCTCGAGGGAGTCAATCTCGTCCTTGCGGCGAATATCCGGAGGGACAGGCAGCGCGTGGTAATCGCATCCTGCTCTTTTTCCTCGGCGGCACCCGATTTTCGGCTCAAGTTGCTCTGCGGTGTGTTCAGCCTCTCGCCGGGGGAGGCCCGGGTGGACAGCATGCGCATTATTACCGGAAAGACGAACCTCTCTCTCGACGCGTCAATAAAAGACATCGACCTCCTCGGCGGCATAGTCCTGCGGAACCTGAAGGCTGCACCCGTCGAGCTGTCACTCCGGGCCCGTCCGATAGACCTCGATGAGCTCAAATCGTTCCTCGATCCCCTGGAATTTCTCTCGGGGGCCGCGGAGATCACGCTGCAGGCTGCCGGGCCGTTCGGGGATCTTGACGTCAGGAAGCTGGATCTGCGTTTTGGCAAATCCTCTCTGTTCCTCAGAGGGAGTATATCCAACCTGCACGATCCGGGACGTGTCGCGCTCAATGTGAAGGTCACAGAGAGCACAGTCGACGGGACCGATGTGCAGGCGCTCCTTCCCGGTCTTGATCTCCCGGATCTCACCCCGCTGGGGACAACCACGCTGAATCTGGAGTATGAAGGGACGCCGGCCGACATCCGGACGAAATTCCTCGTCGAGACGGCCGCCGGAAAAGTCCAGTCTTCCGGGCTCAGGCTGACGGTCGGCGGCCCGTCGGTCCTGGGGTATGACGGGACGATACTTTTCAGGAAGCTGGATCTCGGCAGGGCACTGGCCGACGAGGGGCTCAAGAGCAATCTGAACGGGACGCTTGTGGTCCGCGGGAAAGGCGTCACTGTCCGTGGTCTGGCCTCCGTGATGGATCTTACGATAGACAGCTCCTCATTCCGCGGCCTCCCGCTGATGCGGACGCAGGTAACGCTCCAGGGTGCGGGCGGCAGGATCAGCGGAGGCACGAAAATCTCGCTCGGCGACATGCAGGCGGAGTTGACCGGGGATGTGCAGCAGGCAACGGGAAAAGACCCCGCCTTCCATCTCGAAGGGGACGTGTCGTCTCTCAATCTCGAGAACGTACTCCACGACAGCAGTTACAACAGCGACATCACGATGAAGCTCAAAGTCCAGGGGTCGGGATCCTCATGGGGGACCGTCAACGGCGATGTGACTGTCGACCTCTCTTCGTCGCGCTACCGGGATTACACGCTGGACCAGGGTGTCGTCCATCTCATGCTGGATCAGAAGGACTCGTTGAACAAACGCCTCCAGTTTGAATCCAACATCGCCGATCTGACGCTCACAGGTGCATTCGACCTGAAGTACATGGCCAACCTGGCCAGGTTCGAGGCCGCCAGCCTCCGCGGGGCGATCGTCGGCAGGATTGCCCTCATCGATCCTTCGTTTCAGGCCGGGTTCAATCGCGCGGACCTGGACGCGAGCGCCCGTCCCCTCATCCTTGGGCCCCGGCATCTCGATGCGCACTACATCCTGCACGTGAAGGATCTCGAGCCCCTTTCGTCGGCCGCCGGCAGCACGAGCTTCGACGGCACGGGGCTGCTCACCGGGACCGTCCGTGGTGGGTACGACGGACTGGCGCTCACCTCGGAGGCGGTACTGGAGGATTTCTTTTACGGAAAGGCGGATGCCGGAATGTTGATCGAGGACGGCAGGGTCCGGCTTGATGTGAGTGGTCTCGCGCCGGAATTCCCGCTCAAGGGGGCCTCGGTTCATCTCGAGGCGAGCGCCGGGAAGGTCCATGTCAACAGGAATACGCTGGACAGTCTGGACGTCACGGTCACCTACGGAAACGAACGGGCCTCGTTTGCCACCCGCGCGATCTTCAACAATGTTTACCGCCTGGGTTCCACCGGCAGCGCGCATGTGGACGAAAACAGTTTCAGCATCTTCCCCTCGACGCTCGATATCGCGTACCGTGATTTCCTCTGGCGTGCCGATTCGGGTGCGGCCTTGCGCGTGAACCACGTCGGTGCGGGGCTCACCGGACTGATCCTCCGGCGCGATTCGCAGTCCGTCGCCGTGAATATGAACCTCGGGCAGGGGCGTACTTTCGATGCCTCCGTCGAAGGAAAGAACCTCGATCTCGAGGGACTGAAACATCTCCTCGGGGGAGAGGAAGCCCCCGGTGAAGTGAAGACGTTTACCGGGACAGCCCGGTTGAGCGCGAAGGGGTCCGGAACGCTCTCGGATCCCGAGATGAACGCCAGCGTTGAAGCCGACAGCGTCACATTCCGTTCCCTCCCCTTCGGCCGGATCATGTCGGACCTCCGGTACCGGGACGGGACTATCGATGGACATGTGCGGGTCGTCGAACCGGGCAAGCCCGCTGAGACGACCCCCATCATGACGATCGACGGGACCCTCCCCGTGGACCTTCGCCTGGAAAAATCGGGTGAAGACACCGCCCGGAAGGAAATGAACCTCCACGTTCTCGCCCACGGGGTCCAGATAAACATACTGGAGCCCCTGCTTCATACGTTCAAAGACCTGTCGGGGCTGATGACGTGCGACCTCAATCTGACCGGGCCCATGAATGGGCCGACCTACACCGGCACGCTGGGGATCTCGCAGTGTTCGTTCTTCTTCCTGCCGAACAACATCCGGTACACGCTTGAGGGGACATTCAGGCCCGGGGGGGAACGGATCAGTGTCCTCGACTGCACGGTACGAAACGTCCCCGAGGACGTGCGTGGGGGGAGGGAGGGGATCCTGCACCTCGGCGGCGATTTTTCTCTCCGCGATCTGCGTCCCGGCGACTTTAACCTGACCGCCGCCGGCAGGCTCCTGGTCGTTAAGGAGACTACCGAAAAATCCTCTCTTGGAGTCTACGGTGATCTCTTCGTCGAGATCGGCCCCGGGCCTCTTCAGTTCACGGGAGAAATCGAGAACTCCCTCCTGAAGGGCTCGCTCAGTGTCGGGAATTCCACGCTGATCTTCCCGCCCGCACAGTCAAACGTCAAGGAAGAATCCCCGGAGTCCGTCCGGCTCGTGTTTGTGAATGACACGCTCAGGGTGACACGGAGGCCCGAACGCTCCGCCGCTGCAAAATACTTTGCCGACACATCGGGGAGCGCGGCATCTGCAGCGACAGGGGAGAAGAAAACAAAATCGTTCATGGACGGCCTTGGGTACGATCTCGATATCGATGCAAGCGGCGGGAACACCGAAATCCGCATGATATTCGATCCTGCGACGAGCGAAGAGCTCGTGGCCGCAATTGACGGCAGGTTCACGATCACAGGCGACGGAAAGCGCTGGACGGGGGAACTGACCATCAACCGTGCGTACTACAACTTCTTCAAGCGGTTCGATGCGACCGGCAGCATTCGCTACACGGGGGATTTTCTGAATCCCGAGCTGAACATCAACGCGACGTACCAGGCGACGCGGACGGTTCAGGATACCTCGGCCTCTTCCCCGCCGCAACGGTCGGAAAAGGTCATTGTCACACTCAAGATCAGCGGGACCCGCAAGGCCCCCAAGGTCGAATTCGGGATGACGATCAACGATGTCGATTACTACAACTACAGCGGGACGACATCGCATGATCTGCAGACCGACGCGATCTCCTTTATCGTTGCGGGGAACTTCCCGCTCAACGCTAATCAGAGAAGCGACCTCACCACCCAGGCCCAGTCGATGGCCCTGAACACCACACTCACCGGTGCGTCGTCCGTGCTTACGGAAAAGTTCTCGGCCTTCCTCAGACGGCAGACGGGAATCGATGTCAACGTCGAACTGAACGTCGCCGGAAGGGAAGCCACCGAACTCCGTCTGAGCGGCACAGCCTGGAACGGCTACTGGCGGTACGGGGGGACCATCCTCAACGATCCCCTCGCCAATGCAAACGTCAGCATCCTCTACTCGTTCGGGACAATATTCGACAACCCCACACTGCGCAATCTCATGTTCGAGCTTGAACGCCACGTCGAGCCATCCGTCATCACCAACGACCTCAAGCGGATCAACTCCGCCAGGGTCTTTTACCGTTTTTCATTCTAAGAGGAGACGCACATCGCACAGATCAAGCAACGGGTCCTCGCTTACCTCACGTCGCACGCCGCCGCGGTCACGGTCAAGGACCTCGCCAGGCACATCAAGGTCAAAGGGAAGGATGAGTTCCGCGCCCTTCGTGACATGATGGACGAGCTCGAACGGAAAGGGATCGTCACGGCTGACGATCAGGGGAAGTTCACCTACAGCCGCCGGAAGGAGAAACGGGAGAACGGGGGAAAGACGTCCAGCCGCATCAGGGGGACGCTCTTCATGACGCGCCGCGGATTCGGGTTCGTCGCAATCGAAGGGACCGACGAAGAAATCTACATCGCACCGAAATATCTTCACACCGCACTCCACAGTGATGTCGTGGAGGTCGTGCAGTTCGCCGGCCGGGCCGGCCGCGGCGGCCGGGGGAAAGGGCGTGAGGATGACAGGGCCGAAGGGGAAGTGGTCGCCATACTCGAGCGCAAGATCACGACCGTCACCGGGCGCCTGGAAGCGGGGAGGTCGTCGTTTTTTGTCGTCCCCGATGACGAGCGCATCGCGCGCGATATCTATGTTGCGCGCGAGGACTCGCTCGGGGCAAAGCCCGGCGACAAGGTCGTCGTCCGTCTCCTCGAGTGGACCGACGAACACCTGAACCCGGAGGGGCAGATCACGGAAATACTGGGGACGGCCGGTGACGCGCGCGTGGAGGTTCTCAGCGTCGCGCGCACGTTCGGTCTTCCGGCGCATTTTCCGCCGGCGGCGGAAAATGAAGCCGCTGCGCTCAATGCCACAATATCGGGGGAGGAGATACGGGGCCGGATCGACTGCCGCCGCATCACGTGCGTCACCATCGACCCCGAGGACGCGAAGGATTTTGACGACGCGGTGTCGTACGAGCCGCTTCCGGGCGGGAGCGCCCGACTGGGCGTCCACATCGCCGACGTGAGCCACTACGTGCGTCCGGGGACGGCGCTCGATGCCGAAGCGTATGCGCGGGGGACGAGCGTCTACATGGTCAACGAAGTCGTCCCGATGCTCCCGGAGCGTCTCTCGAACGACCTTTGCAGCCTGAGAGCGGATGTCGACCGGCTGACATACAGTGCTTTCATGGACATCGCTCCGGACGGTGCGGTCGAGCGGTACTCCATAGGCAAGAGCGTCATACACAGCGCCCGCCGGTTCAGTTACGAAGAGGTCCAGAAGGTGATCGATTCGGGGAAGGGAGAGCATGCAGAGATCATTCTCCCCCTGTTCGATCTCTCACGCGTGTTGTTGAAACGGAGGAGGAAAAACGGAAGCCTCGATTTCGACACAGGCGAGGCGAAGTTCCAGTTCGACGCGGAAGGGCTCCCATCGCGCATCATCAAGAAGATCCGGCTGGATGCACACCGGCTCATCGAGGAGTGCATGCTCCTTGCAAATCAGACGGTCGCCCGCCACATCGGCGCGCAGAAAAAGGAAACTGAGGTGAAGCCCTTTTTGTACCGCGTTCACGACCTTCCCGACCCGGTGAAACTTCAGGAGCTCGCCGGCTTCGTCAAACAGTTCGGGTACTCTCTGGAGGCGAAGAACGGCGTCTCCTCCCGTGAGCTGCAGAAGCTTCTTGACAGGGTGGAAGGTTCCGAAGTGGAAAACGTCATCAACGAAGTAGCGCTCCGCTGCATGGCCAAAGCGGTATATGCGACCAGGAACATCGGCCACTACGGGCTGGCATTCACGCACTACACGCACTTCACATCCCCGATCAGGCGATATCCCGACCTCGTTGTCCATCGTCTTCTGGAAGAGTACGGGAAGGGCGTCACCGGGACGCGCCTCGAGGAGATCCGGAAGGGGCTTCCCGACATCGCCCGCCAGTCCTCAGAACGGGAGAGACGTGCCAACGACGCGGAACGGGCTTCGGTGAAGGTGATGCAGGTCGAATACATGAAGCGCCACGTAGGGGATGAGTTTGGCGGCGTCGTCACGGGGGTCACGAATTTCGGCATTTTTGTTGAAATCAGCGACCTTCTCGTCGAGGGGATGATCCCGGTTCGGGAGCTCTCGGACGACTATTACGTCTTTGACGAAAAGCACTATTCGCTCCGCGGGCGTTCACTCGGCAAGGTGTACCGGCTGGGGGACCCCCTCCGTATCAAGGTCCTCTCCGTCAACGCGGCTGGGCGAAGGATCGATTTCGCAATTGTTCCGTAAGGGTGTACCGTCGGGGCGTACTGCAGAGAGGTCCCGTAGTGGAGCCTTTTCCGCCGCGAATGTGTTAAACCATTAACGGATGTCGGGTGTTTAATACAGGGGATCCCCGCCTGTTTGCTTCATCTTCGGGATTTTTCATACATTGAAAGCGGACGATCCCCGCTTCATCTCTGGCGGCACGGGGACATTCATCGAGCGAGGGGAGTATGAAACTGTTCGAGCGGGGCGTTGTACGCTGGGCCGCTGCCCTTTTCCTGTGCGTGTGTGCAACCGGGGCCTCCCGGGCTCAGGAAGAGCAGTTCGGGAAGAACAAGGTGCAGTACACGCGGTTCCGCTGGTCGTATATACAGTCGGATCATTTCGACATCTACTTCTCCGACGGAGGACAATACCTGGCGGAATTCACCGCCACAGCCGCCGAGTCTGCCTACGCATCGCTCAGCAAGTCATTCCGCTACCAGCTCGTGAACCGTGTTCCCATCATCGTGTACAACTCGCACAACGATTTCCAGCAGACGAATGTCGTGAGCGAATACCTTGAAGAGGGGATCGGCGGGGTCACGGAGCTTTTCAAGAACCGAGTCATCCTTCCGTTCGAAGGGGAGTACAGCAAGTTTCGTCACGTCATCCACCACGAGCTATCGCATGCCGTCCTCAACGACATGTTCTACGGCGGATCCATCCAGTCGATAATCTCGAACAACATCACGCTCCAGCTCCCCCTCTGGTTCAACGAGGGACTTGCGGAGTACGAAGCGCTGAAATGGGACACCGATTCCGACATGTTCCTCCGCGACGCCACGGTGCACGAATATCTTCCGCCAATCAGCCAGCTCTACGGGTATTTCGCTTACCGGGGGGGCCAGTCGCTCTGGTGGTACATCGCGGGAAAATACGGGGAACAGAAGGTGGGGGAGATCCTGAACCGGATCAAGAGCACGAGAAGCGTGGAAGGCGGATTCCGGGGATCCCTCGGTCTCACCCTGGAGGAGCTGAACGAGAGATGGCAGAAGGAGATGAAGGTTATCTACTGGCCCGACATCGCCAGGCGCGAAGAGCCCGCAGATTACTCCCGGCGTCTGACGGACACGCGGAAAGACGGATCGTTCTACAACACCAGTCCCGCCATCTCCCCTCAGGGGGACAAGGTCGCGTTCATCTCGAACCGGAATGAGTATTTCGATGTCTTCATTATGAACGCCACGGATGGGAGCATCATCCAGAAGCTCGTGAACGGGCAGACTACGAACAACTTTGAAGAACTTCACCTTCTCACCCCGGGGATAAGCTGGTCACCCGACGGCAAGCGGATCGCGATCGCAAGCAAAGCCGGAGAACAGGATGCGATATTCCTGATCGACGTTGCCAGCGGCGAGCAGGAACAGCTGTCATTCGACCTGGCCGGGATTTTTTCGATCGACTGGTCACCGAAGGGGGACGCGATCGCATTTGTCGGGAACACGCCGAGCCAGTCCGATATATTCGTATACAACCTCAGGACAAAGAAGCTTGTCAACCTGACCGATGACATCTACAGTGACGAACGTCCTGCCTGGTCCCCCGATGGAAAGAAGCTCTACTTCTCCTCGGATCGCGGGGATGTGGTCTCGCATGACTCCACCGACATCCGCTTTCACGACTACAGCAGCTACGACATCTATTCGATCGACGTTGCCACCCGGAACATCGAGCGTTTCACCGACTGGTCCCGAAGCAACCAGGGCTCGCCGGTGGTATCGCCCGACGGGAAGAAGATTCTCTTCGTGTCCGACCGGAACGGCATCAACAACATCTACGAGCTGAACCTGGACACGAAGAAATGGCGCCCGATCACCAATTCGCTGAGCGGCGTGTACCAGCTCTCGCTCTCGCACGACGGGAGCAAGATGGTCTTCTCGTCCCTTATCAACGGCGGCTTCAACATTTTCCTGATGAGGAGCCCGTTCGACCGCGACATCAAGATGGCCGAACTGGAGCCGACCGAGTATTTCAAGGTGCTCTACCCGCCCGCGAAGGAGCAGGAGAAAGAGAAAGCCGTGGTGACGAAATCAGTGGCCGCCCGGCGCGACAGTTCGGCGATCCTGCAGGGTGGGGTCGTGCTTTCCGATACACTGCTTCCCCTCGCCTCGGGGAATCCCGCCGGCGAGACCCGTGACACCGTGCAGGTCGCGGGGAAACCTGCCGCAGCCGTGGACTCGGCGATGTACGGAAAAGACGTGCAGATCGACTTCAGCAGTTATGTGTTCAAGGAAACATTTACCGACGTGGTGCCGAAGGACTCGACGATCCAGAAAATGCCAAAGATCACCGAGAACCTCGACAAGGAGGGGCACTACAGGATCAACAAGTACAAGCTCAATTTTACGCCGGACATTGTCTACGGTAATGCGGGCTACGACACATTCTACGGCGTGACCGGCTCCACGATCATGGCCTTCAGTGATCTGATGGGAGACCATCAGATCATATTCTCGACGAACCTGCTTCTCGACCTGAAGAACAGCGACTTCGCGCTTCAGTACTACTACCTTCCCAATCGCATGGATTTCGGCATCGGGGGATTCCACAGTGCGCGCTTCATCGCGCTCCTCGATCAGTACGGGGGGAGCATCTACCGCTTTCAGACGTACGGCGCCGCGCTCTCAGCGATGTACCCGTTCGACCGGTTCGACCGCCTAGAGATGGCCCTGAACTGGTTTACAATTTCCAAGGAGAACATGGAAGTCACGGATGCGCCCGCCGAGAACCTCACGGTGCTTGTGCCTCAACTCTCCTATGTCCACGACACATCGCTCTGGGGATACACGGCGCCGATGCTGGGCTCGCGCTACAAGTTCATGCTGTTCGGAACGCCCAAATTCGGCCTGAGCGGGATAAGTTTCCTCAACGTTACGGGGGACTACCGGACGTACCTCCGCCTCGGACGCAACTACAGCATCGCGTTCCGCCTGGCGGGAGGAGGGAGCTTCGGCGGGAATCCCCAGAAGTTCATCGTCGGGGGGACGTCCAACTGGATCAACAGGACATTCACCAACGACTACATCCCGTTGACGAACGCTTCGGACTACATCTTCCTCCAGGCGGGTGTCCCGCTGCGTGGATACGACTACAACGCTCAGATCGGTTCGCACTATGGCCTGTTCAACTTTGAGCTCCGCTATCCTCTCTTCGCATTCCTTCAGGCAGGACCCCTGCCGATCGGACTTCAGAGCATTGCGGGCGTCATGTTCTTCGATATGGGTTCGGCGTGGGACAGGGGGCGGGATTATGTGGCCTTCACGCATGACGAGAACGGCAGTCTCGTTTCCCGCGATCTGCTCATGGGGATGGGGACCGGCGCGCGGATATTCTTCCTTGCCTTCCTCGTCCGGTTCGATATCGCCTGGGCCTGGGACGTTCACTCCTTCTCCCCGCCCAAATATTACTTCTCACTCGGCACAGATTTCTAGCACCTGCCATCCGGGGAAACGAAAGCGCTTCTCGTTATCTCAACGGGGAGCTCTTTCTGCGACACGGCAATCCTCGTCGATTCAATCTTAATTCAACGGCAGCCTCACCGTAAACACCGACCCCTTCAACACCTCGCTGTCCACGGTGATCGTCCCCCGGTGCAGTTCCGCGATCCACTTCGCAATGGAAAGTCCGAGCCCGGTCCCCCCCATCTCGCGTAAGCGTGCCTTGTCCACCCTGTAGAACCGGTCGAAGATCCGTGGAAGATCTGCCTCCGGTATGCCGATCCCCGTATCGCTCACACGGAACACCACGGATCCGTTCTGCCTTTCCAGCACCAGCGTCACCTTCCCTCCCTCGGGCGTATATTTGATCGCGTTATCGATGAGGTTCAGGAAGAGCTGCCGGAGTCTGAGCCTGTCGCCGACGATCATGACGGGTGAACCCGCCTCAAGCGTGACAGCGATATGTTTCTCGGAAGCCAGTATGCAGCTGTCCTCGAAGAGTTCCTCGAGGAGCGTCTTCATGTCGACCTCCGAGAAGTCGGCGCGGTAGAGCCCCCGGTCAGCCTTCGCGAGCGTCAGGAGGTTGTCGATGATGGATGTGAGCCGGAGAATCTCTTCCAGCGTGCTCTCCAGGACCCGCCTGTATCCTTCCGGGGTCTTCGGGCTGCGGAGCGCGATCTCGATCTCCCCGCGGACGATCGTCAACGGCGTGCGGAGCTCGTGCGACGCGTCAGCGGAGAACTGCCGTATCCGGAGGAACGACTCGTGGAGTCGCCGGATCATCTCGTTGATTGTCAGTGTCAACCGGCCGATCTCATCGTCGCTCGGTCTCACGGGGAGCGACTGGTCGAGGCTCTCTGCGGTGATGCGCCGGGTGCGCCTGGTAATCTCGTCCACGGGAGCCAGTGATTTCTTGGCGAGCGCAAACCCGCCGAAAACAGAGACTGCCAGTGCGAGGGGGAACAATACGAGGAATATCACATAAAGGCTTTGCAGCAGGTCCCGCACTTCCGAAAGGGGATACCCGACGAGATATGTATAGCTGTCGTCGCGTGCGAGCGCAATCCTTACCGGCTCCCCGTTCAGCCAGCCGGTGGTGAGGACCGTCGCGCTCACGGCAACCGTGTCCGCAAAAACCAGGCTGTCGGTCCCGAGGTTATACGACCGGTAGATGATGGTCCCTCTCCTGTCGGCGAACTGTATGTAGATCTTCTTGGGGCTCTGGAGCGTGTGCTTGAATATCTGGTTCCAGATCTCGTCCGCCTCCTCGGTAGTGTCCTTTCCGGCCGCCTCCTGAGTTGCGGGGAGCTGGCCGGCTTTTTTTCGGATCATCGTGTCTATCGAGCGCCTCCCCGGTTTCACTTTCGATTCCTGTGGCTGAATGAACTCGCGCACCCAGCGGACCTCATTCTTGAGCGAGAGATCAAGGTTCTCCGAGAGGGTTTTGCTTGTGTAATAGTAGGAGAGTGCGCCGAACAGGAGCATGGTGGAGAGCACGAGCAGCGTGTACCAGAGCGTCAGACGGGCCCGAATGGATTGTATCCGGAGTTTCAC
Organism: Ignavibacteriota bacterium; assembly: GCA_003158475.1. GTDB lineage: Bacteria > Bacteroidota > Ignavibacteria > UBA10030 > UBA6906 > Fen-1273. The sequence goes on from PMJR01000094.1 coordinate 56,034, forward strand.
TGTCTCATTCCTTCCGGAGGACGTACCCGACCCCCCGCACCGTATGGATCAGCTTCCCGGGGAATCCCGATTCGATCTTCGCCCGCAGGTGGTTGATGTACACGTCGATGAGGTTCGTCCCGGTGTCGAAACTGTAGTCCCAGATGTGCTCCGATATGATCGATCTGCTCAGCACGCTCCCTTTGTTCCGGAGAAAGAACTCGAGCAACGCGTACTCCTTGGCGGTCAGGTCGATCGGCGTCCCCGCGCGCTTCGCCTTGTGTGAGACCGTGTCGAGCTCCAGGTCGGCGAATGTGAGAAGCGTGGTTTTATCAAGCACGCCCCGGCGAAAAAGCGAGCGCATGCGTGCGAGAAGTTCTGCGAATGCAAACGGTTTGGTGAGGTAGTCGTCCGCCCCGCTATCGAGTCCCGCTACCTTGTCTTCGGTGGCGGTTTTTGCCGTCAGGATCAGTATCGGCGTTGTCCCTCCCCCCTTCCGGTACGAGCTCGTAAGCTCGAGCCCGCTTTGCCCGGGCAGCATTACATCGACGATGAGGAGATCATAATTGCCGGCCTGCGCCATGCGGAGTCCCTCTTTGCCGTCGGGTACAGTGTCCACCTCGTACTTCTCCCCCTTCAGCCCAACCTGAATCATCAAGGCAACCTTCGGGTTGTCCTCCACGACGAGGATGCGCATAGCCTGTGTCGCGTTCGGTGATGTCATGTCATCGGAAAAATAGCGGATTTTATCGCGACTTGCAAAAGTGTTCCGTGTCCGAAATCTCGCGCAGAACGCTCTCGATTCACTGATCCCCGCTACTTCTTTTCGAGGAATCGCTCGATCTGTCGCCTGTGGCGGAGGACATGGACAATCGCATGTTCCAGCATCTGCTCCATGTCATACTGCACACCCCACCTGGAATTGATACGCACGGCGCTCACCTGCTCGTCTGAATACTCCCAGCGCCCCTCGAGTGTCTCTGCAGTATATGCAAGCATATGCTTGATCTGGTCCAGCGATAGGCTCCTGGCAAGGAGTTGTAGTACGGGTCGTCCGGACGGAACCGAGAACGCCTGCCGGATGTAGTCGGCATAGCCGTATCCGGATCCGATGACGTGATTCGTGATTGTTTGAACCGACCGGCAGTGCGGATCGGCTGTACGTGCATCGCGCTCGTGTTCAAACTCGGCGTCGGAGATGTCGCTGACGATCCGGACGAGATCCGATGCCGCGCGCTCGTATTCGTCCATCATTGCGCCGACTCCTCCGCTCCTGTATGATTTGCTCATGGAAGCCTCCTTCTACGCCGCTGGACGGCGGCACTCGTGAGTTCCCGGATTGCGTCTTTCCCGACCCACCGGGCCGATTGAGAATCCAAGCGTGCAATCTCCACCTTCTCTTATGGAGATACGAAATCCCCTCGATTGAAACAATATGCCGGTCCGGAAGTGTCTGGATAACTGCCCCGAAAGTTGACTTTATATGAATTATGATACTATATTGATAGAGAACAGGGAGGGTCTATGCCGATCATTAAGCCTATTTCCGATCTCCGGAACAAGTCCAGGAGAATTTCCGAGCTTGCGCACAAGGCCAACGAGCCGATCTTCATCACAAAGAACGGTGAAGGTGATCTGGTGGTTATGTCGCTGGCGAGTTACGGCGCGATGAAACAAAAACTCGATCTCTTTGGCAAACTTGCGGTTGCTCAGGCTCAGAAGGCACATGGTGACCGGGGACGGAAGTTGGCCGACGTTGTGAGAGACCTGCGGAAAAAAATTCGTGACAAAGACTAAATTCACCGTCCGGCTTCTTCGTGCGGCTGAAGAAGATCTGAACGACATTCTTGAGTACATTGCCGCCGACAATCCGTCTGCCGCAGCGGCTGTCCTTGACCGAATTGAGAGAGATTTTCGGCTGCTGAGCCAGCAGCCCCGATTGGGGCGAATCCCGGAAGAGGAAGAACTGGTTCGTATGGGATATAGATTCCTTGTGGTCCGGGATTACCTGATCTTCTATACCCTCGAAGAGGGAACCATCCTCGTGCACCGGATCGTTCACGGTGACCGCGATTATCTTCGGTTGTTCTAGTCTCACCAGACACACCTGCCGACCACGCTCCCCGCGTAATATGCCTGCAGAATCTCTTGAGCGGTCAATGTGCTCGATGACGGCAAACATGTTCGCAGCGGCGAGGGTTACCTCTCTCCGGGGTCTTGGCGGCATATCCAGGTCCCGTTCGCTCTGTTGGGCCAGCGGCGAGTCCGCGAATTCCTGGTAATGGACACTTGCACGATTTTTTATTATCTTTGTCGCGTTCTCAAACCTGGACCCGCCGATGAAAATCACACTATTCTTCTGCTGCGCAGCGCTGCTTGCATTCTCCGGCTGCATCAGGACGCTCGCGGTTTCGGCTGTCGGAGGGATCGCCGATGACGGGTTTGAGGCTTTCACGTCCGAGAGTGATCTGGATTTTGCGGAGCAGGCTCTCCCCGGGAATCTGAAGCTCCTCGAAGTCATGCTGAAAAGCGACCCGGACAATGAGCGGCTCCTGCGTCTGCTCAGCCAGGGATACGCGAGTTACGCGCTTGCATACCTGGAAGAGAAGGACGATGTGCGTGCGAGGGATTTCTACGTCCGCGCGCGGGACTTCGGGTACCGCATCATGCGCCGGGACGCCGGACTGGCGAAGGCGCTGGCCGGCTCGCTCGACGATCTGAAAGCGGAGCTTGCAAAACGCGGGAAGGACGACGCGCCGGGCGTGTTCTGGTCGGCGTTCGGCCTCGGGAGCTATGTACAGCTCGCCCTCACGGAGCCTTCTGCCCTTGCGGAGCTTCCAAAGGCGGAAGCGATGATGGAATTCGTTGCCCGCGTTGATTCAGAGTACTACTACGGAGGGGCTCACCTGTTTCTCGGGGCACTTGCAGGGATGCGGCCGCAGATGCTCGGCGGGAACCCGGAAAAATCAAGGGCGCATTTTGAGACGGCCATCAGGCTCTCCGGGGGGAAGTTCCTGCTGACATATGTGTACTACGCCCGCTCGTACGCAGTCCAGACACAGAACGAAGCGCTCTTCACCGAGCTGCTGACAAAGGTGCGCGATGCCTCTCTGGAGATACTTCCGGAGTTCCGTCTGGCGAACGCCATCGCAAAGAAGAAAGCCGCGATCCTCCTGGCGAAAAAGTCCGATCTCTTCTAACAGTCCCGCCGTCCTCGGGCGGGATTGACAACCCCGCCATTCAGGCGGGACTAAACCCCGCGCACACCGTACCCCGCAGTGATCTTACTGCCCCGTCCCCTGTCCCACCAGCATCAGACTCAGGTGCGGCAGATAGGTTACCAGCAGGAGTGTCACCACCAACAGAAGGAAAAACGGCACTACCGATTTGTAGACCTCCGGGAGCGGCTTGTTGAACCGGATGCTGGAGAGGAACAGGTTCAGTCCGAGCGGCGGCGTCATGTATCCGATCTCGAGGTTCAGCAGGAATATGATCCCCAGGTGGATCGGGTCGACCCCGTACTGGAGCGCCACCGGGAGAATCAGCGGGACGACGATGATGATGGCGGAAAAGATCTCCACCATGTTCATCACCAGTATGAAGAAGTTCAGTATGATCAGGAACACGATCTTGCTGCTCACGTACGTGCTTATGAACGCGAACAGCTTCATCGGGATCTGCTCGTCGATCAGGTAGCTCGTGACGCCCATCGCCGAACCGAGCATGACGAGTATGGCGCCGACGAGTATCATGCTCTCCCTGACGACGCGGGGGAGATCCGCGAAAATCTTGACTTCGCGGTGAACGAAGACCTCGACGATCAACACGTACGCCGCCGTCACCGCCGCCGCTTCCGTCGCCGTGAATATCCCCCCGTAGATCCCGCCGACAACCACCACAGGAAGGGGGGCTTCCCAGCCAGCCTCTTTCAGTGCGCTCCAGACCTCTCTCCACGAAAACGGCGTACGCTGGACCTTCGCCACGACCCCGGTCCGCATCGCATATGCTGAGAGTATGACCAGAAGAAGTATCCCCGGGATCAGTCCTGCCATGAACAGGTGGTCGATGTTGACCTTCGCGATGATGCTGTAGAGTATGATCGGCAGGGACGGAGGGAAGAGCAGCCCGAGGCTGCCGGAGGTCGTCACCAGTCCGAGCGAAAATTTCTCAGGATAACGGTGCTGGATGAGCGCCGGATAAATAAGTCCTCCAAGCGCGATGATCGTCACCCCCGACGCACCGCTGAACGCGGTGAAGATCGCCGTCGAGAAGAGTGCGACGACCGCAAGCCCTCCCGGCATCCATCCAAAGAGGGATCCGGCGAGCCTGATCAGGCGCCTGGGTGCCTGGCTTTCTGCAAGGAGGAAACCGGCAAATGTGAAAAGCGGGATGGCGATCAGTGCCGGGAGATCGACGAGCCTGTACAGCTCGGCGATCATTGCGGCCGTGTCCGTCCCGGACGAGGTGAACGCGATAAGTCCGATAGCGCCGATGATCGTGAAGAGGGGAGCACCCGCAAGTGCGAGTACGCCGAGGAGGACGATGACGACCCAGACGCTCATAGCGCAGGTCCCTCCGCCTCGGGACCGCGCACCGCGCGCACGATGTTTTCGATCATCCGCAGGAGGAATTGAATCAAAATGAGGCAAAACCCGAGGGGGACGATGATCGCGGCGGCACGCTGCGGCACCTGGAGGAAGAGCATGGAATCGGCATCCATACCCACGCTAACGAACGTCAGGCTCGCCTGCAGCATGAAATAACAGATCACGATGGCGAACAGATCGGAGAATGCGGCGAACCAGGCTTTGAGTTTTGGATGGAGGAACCGGGTGAGGATGTCGATGTGGAAGTGCTTATCCTCGCGCGTGGCCATATATGCGCCGAAAAACCCGACCCAGAGCACCATGTGACGGGCGGCGATGTCCCCCCAGATGATCCCTGTGTGGAGGGAGAGCCGGAGGAGCACCTGCAGCGCGGCGATTCCGAGCATCATCACGAAAAAGAACATCAGCAGCCAGGTGACGGCCTTTGTGAGGACCCTGTCGACCGCCCTGAGAACGCTCATTTGCCGTGCTCCTGACGGTAGGTGCGCAGAGACGACTCCACCTGGTCAAGGAGCTCCTGTGAAAAGAGTTTGCCGACGAGCAACTGACGCGCTTTCTTGCCTGTCGATTCGAACTGGGCCGTCACTTCCTTCGTCGGGGTGATCACCGTGAATCCCTTCTCTTTCAACGTGGCGATCGACTTCTCGTTCTCGTCGCGGCTGGCGAGCGTCAGCTGGCGGAAATATTTCCGCCCGTTCGTCACAAGTATGTCCTGGATGTCCTTCGGCATCGCATCGAACACCTTCTTGGAGATCAGGACGGCACCCTCGCTGTTGGCCAGCGGCAATCCCATCATGAACTTGACACGGGTAAACCATGAGAGAGCGACAAGCTCATAGGGGGGAACATAGACAGTATTCACCATCCCGGTCTGGAGCGAGGTGCTGACGTCCGTGATTGAAAGAGGGATAGGGGAAACGCCGATTGCCTGGAATGCCGCCTCGGCGATCGGATCCCCTTCCCACATCCAAATTTTCGTCTTCTTGAGATCCTCCGCCGACCCCACCGGCCTGTCCGAGTAAATATACACGAGCCCCACTTCGGCCCATCCAAGTAAAACGAATCCTCCTTCTTCGATTGCCTGCTGGAACTCCTTGTCGAATTTGTTGACGATGAAGTCTACTTCGTCGTGATTCTTGAAAAGGAAGGGAGCGTCGAGAATCCGGACCTTCTTCGCGATTTCGTTGATTCCCACACCTGTGAATCCCGCGGCACTGTACTGTCCCAGTTTGATCTTGCGGACCACGTCCTTCTCATCTCCCGCCACTCCCCCGGCATAGATCTTGAACCCCAGCCGCCCCCCGCTCTGCTCCCGGATCGCTTTGTCAAAATCGCGCATCACTTTGGTCGGCGTGCTCCCTTCCGGAGCAAGTGTTGCGAACTTCACCAGGTACTGCTGCGCGCTGAGCGAAGGCGCAATCAGCGCCACGCATACAATCAGGAGAAGAGAGCGTTTCACGGTTTTCCTTTCTCGGAAGAATCCGAATGTTCGGTCAACGATGGCGCCTTCGGCGCCATCAACGATCCCGGCGCCACTTTCATGCGGGGCTAGATAAGTTAAGAGACTTTTCCCCATATTCAAGCCCACCTGTTTCTCCCTCTTATGGCAAATCAAACGGTTGTTCCACAACCGACTCGCCTGTCCTGAGCCGGAAGCTGTACTTCCCCGGCACGAACTGCACGTTGCTCAACCCTACCACATAGATACCTGTTTCCTGCGTGTCGCTCACCAGCGTCGTGAGTATCGAGTCGCTCGATCCCGTGGGTCGTGCCAGGAGATCGAGCGTCACAAGCGTTTTCTTTGCGAGCGAGTACGCCACCATCCGTGGCGTCCCCCCCTGTGAAGAAAGTGAGGCCGAGAGTCCGGTCATCTCCGTCAGTTTTCCTCTGAGCGAAAGGAATTCCTTCATCGTTCCGCCCGATATCTGGGACGGGGGGCCTTCGCTGTTGGCCGCGTTTATTGCACTCACGGCGTAGTAGTACGTCCCTCCGGAAGGCACTCTGACGGTATCCGTGCATGACGCGGTCGATCCCGGAACCACCTGTGAGATGGCCCGGGGATCGTCGAACGGGATCTGCGGCGATGTCCATCTGTACAGAACGTAGCGTCGCGCTCTCGTTCGTTCCGCCACCGTCTGGGGGGGGATCCATTGAATATCGAAGACGTTCGTGGTGATCTCTGTGACAGCCGGCTGGAGCGGCGGAGGGGGAGAACTGGCGTCTTTCCAGGGCATTGGGGGTATGAGTGCCGGTGTTGCGTAACGCCCTCCGGAGAGTCCAGCGGCGCGAATGCTCTCATATCGGAAGTACGACTGCCCCGCGTTGCCCGCCTTCCGCGATATGTCGATCTGCCGGGGGACTTCCCTCGCGACATCGTCCTTGTAGGCGCCGATCCCTGCATAAACGTGCCGGCCCCCCGCAATTTGCTGCCAGCCCGGAACGAGCGCCGCGTAATCCGGTCCGCCCCTGGAACTTCCTATGGCCCAGTAGACCTGAGGGGACACATAGTCCATCTTCCCGGTTTTCAGCCAGGTCCGGGTGTCCTGGTAGTATTCTCCGGCAGCGGCAGAGACAAACCCGCTGTCAGATCCAAAAATTCCGAGCGGGGAAGCTCCGATTTTCAGCAGGGGGCGAAGTGCTGTCAGCCGGTCGTAGCACTCCGCAACGAACCTGTCCAGGTTTGATTTTCTCCATCTGTCCCTCGGGATCCCGAGGCCGTATTTCTTATAGGAATCTCCGTCGGGGAAGTTTCGTCCCGGGTACCGGAGGTAGTCGAAATTGATCCCGTCGAGGTCATACTTCCGCGCGATGTCCATCACAACGTTCAACAGGAATTTTTCCACTTCGGGGATCCCCGGGTCCAGCCATCCCTCCCCGTGGTCGCTGAATATCCAACCTGGATGGGCCCGCGCCAGGTGGGGAGGGGTGCTCAGCGGGACTGATCCGCTCCCCCTCACTTTGTAGACATTCACCCATCCGTGAACTTCGAGGCCGGCCTCGTGCGATTCGTTGATCAGGAATGCAAGCGGGTCCCACCCGGGGTCCTTTCCGAGCGTCCCGGTGAGGTTCTCGGCCCACGGTTCATACGCGGACCGGTAGTATGCGTCCCCGCGGGAGCGTATCTGGAAAAAAATCGTGTTGAAGTTGAGTGACTTGAGGTGGCGGACGATCTCGCGAAGCGATGCCTGCTGTTCAGTCCTGTCAGTGCTCCGCGGCCAGTCGAGGCCGGACGCGGTGGTGAGCCACACGGCGCGTACCTCCCGTTTCGGGGTTGGCGGTGGCTGTGCGACGGCTTCAGAAGCGAAGAGTACGAGAGAGAAGAGAAGGAGGGGCCGGATGGGCAATGAGATTTCCGAAATAATGAATCTCCTCGCTAATATACTCACGCCGTGAGGCACAATCAACGCCCGGTTGTAAGTCTCTCCCGTCGTCGGTATATTAAGCAATGAGCAGGGACAAAGTACATTCCCGATACGTCTGCCAGTCCTGCGCGTACGAATCCGCCCGGTGGGCCGGGAAATGTCCGAATTGCGGGGAGTGGAACACATTCGTCGAGGAGATCCTCCCTGCCAGACGTCATCAGGCGCGGGGGGGGGGAGAAGCGAAGTCCGCGGGACCTGTCTCCATCGGAGCTGTGGACATTGCCCCCGAGCCGCGTTCGGCGGTCGGGATTCCCGAATTTGATCGGGTGTTGGGAGGGGGCATCGTACCCGGCTCCGTGGTTCTTGTCGGCGGCGACCCCGGGATCGGCAAGTCGACGCTGATGATGCAGATGGCGTCGTCACTCCGTTGCGTAACGCTCTACATCACCGGGGAGGAATCTGTCGGCCAGATAAAGCTCCGCGCCGAGCGGCTCGCGGTCAAGCCGCCGGAGTCGCTTCTCCTCCTTGCTGAAACCAACCTTGACGTCATACAGGCGGTGATCGCGAAGCAGCCGCCGGACCTCATCATCGTGGATTCCATCCAGACGATGTTCCGCCCCGATCTTGAAAGCGCTCCCGGGACTGTGAGCCAGGTGCGTGAAGCAACTGCCACATTCATGCGCCTGGCGAAGACGAGCGGCATCCCGGTGTTTCTTGTCGGACACGTGACAAAAGAGGGTATCATTGCGGGGCCCAAAGTGGTGGAGCATATGGTGGATACGGTGCTCCAGTTCGAGGGGGAACGGCAGCACGCATTCCGGATCCTGCGGGCGATGAAAAACCGGTTCGGCTCGACCAACGAGATCGGAGTCTTCGAGATGAACGACGGGGGACTTCGTGAGGTGGCAAATCCTTCCGAGGTTTTCCTTGCCGAGAGGAAATCCGGCGCTTCGGGATCCGCCGTCGTGGCGAGTGTCGAGGGGACCCGCCCCCTCCTTGTTGAGGTCCAGGCGCTCGTTGCACCGACAAGTTATGGGGTCCCGCAGAGGAGTTCCACCGGGTTTGATTCCCGGCGGCTGCAGATGCTCCTTGCAGTGCTCGAAAAACGGGCGGGTCTCCGTCTCGGTCAGTACGACGTGTTCGTCAATGTTGCCGGCGGAGTCCGGATAGATGAACCTGCCGTGGATCTGGGGATGGCGCTTGCCATCGTCTCGAGCCTGCGGGACATCCCCGTCGATTCCACGGCGGTGGCAATCGGCGAAGTAGGCCTTGGCGGCGAGATACGGAGCGTCAGCCAGGTCGAAAAGCGGATCGGTGAAGCCGGGAAACTCGGTTTCACGCGCTGCCTTCTCCCGCGCAGTAACGCGCGCAATCTCACCCGCCGGAACGGCGTCGAACTCATTGAAATAGAAACAATCGACCAGGCGATCACAGCCATGGTCGGGTCCTGATCTGCATGCCCGCGTCTCCTGTGCGCATACTCATCAGGCCGGGATCCGTGGTCACCATGGACCCGTCCCGGCGTGTGCTCCCGGGTGGCGCCCTCGTCGTCACGGGCTCGTCGATCGAATCCGTCCTGACAGCTCCCGAGCTCGCCGCTCTGCCCCCCTTTGACGGGACTGTCTTCGACGCTCCCGCGCTCACCGCGATCCCCGGCTTCATACAGACGCACATCCATCTGTGCCAGACGCTCTTCCGCGGCTTGGCGGACGACCTTGAGCTTCTCGACTGGCTGCGTCTGAAAATCTACCCGTATGAAGCGGCGCACAACGCGGCCTCGATGCGTGCCTCCGCAATGAACGGTATCGCCGAACTGATCCGGTCCGGGACGACGACGATCATGGACATGGGAAGCGTCGAGAACGAAGAGGAGATCGCCGCCGCCGTGGAGGAAACGGGGCTCCGTGCGTTCATCGGAAAGGCGATGATGGACAGCAACGATGTCTATCCCGGGCTCCGCGAATCGACGGACGACGCCCTCCGGTCGACTCTCAGACAGGCCGAACGGTGGCACGGGAAAGGGGACGGAAGGATGAAATATGCCGTTGCCCCGCGGTTTGTCCTCTCTTGCTCCGACCGGCTCCTTACTGAAGCTCATGCGATGACCGCCTCATTTCCCGGCATGCTCTTTCACACGCACGCCGCGGAGAACCGCCGGGAGATGGAAGCCGTGCGCAAGCGCTGCGGGGCCGGCAACATCGAATTCCTTGAAAATCTCGGCATCCTCCGGGCCAACACCTGTCTGGCGCATTGCATCTGGATCAGCGAGAATGAAATCGCTCTCCTCCGGGAGAGGGGCGCAAAGGTGCTCCACTGTCCCACTTCGAACCTCAAGCTCGGCTCCGGGATCGCCCGGATCCCCGATCTCCTCTCGCGCGGCATCCCGGTGTCCCTCGGTGCCGACGGAGCACCGTGCAACAACACGCTCGACATGTTCCAGGAAATGCGCCTTGCGGCACTCATTCAGAAACCTCTTCACGGCCCTGCGGCTATGACCGCCGCCACCGTCTTCGAACTCGCCACGCGCGGCGGGGCGGTGGCACTCGGCTGCGAACGCGAAACAGGCAGTCTGGAATCCGGCAAGAAAGCGGACCTGGCGCTTCTTGATCTCGGCCGCCTCTGGAATCCCGCGGTTGAAACGAATCCGTATTCCGCGATTGTCTACACCGGCTCGCCGGAGAATGTCCGCTACGTCATGATCGATGGCGCATGGGTCTATAGAGACGGGGCACACACCACACTGCGCGCAGGCGCGGTCGCCGAATCAGCGAAGAAGCAGCTCAAGCTCCTCCTCGACCGTGTGCACTGATTCTCTTGCTTCGGCCATAGCATCTTCCTTGACATCAATACTCAACCCCCATGAAGCAACTCGTCCTCGCCACTCACAACCGTGACAAAGCGCGTGAGATCTCCGCGCTCCTTTCCGATCTCGGCGTCGAGGTGCTCACGCTCGATGCATTTCCACAGATCGGACCCATCGTCGAGGATGCCGGTACGCTCGAAGGGAACGCCCTCCTCAAGGCGAACGCTGTTGGCCGCTCAGCACGCCTCCCCGCTCTCGGCGATGATACGGGACTCGAAGTTCACTCTCTCTACGGAGAGCCCGGCATCCGCTCCTCCCGGTATGCGGGGGAACACGCGACGTACGCGGAAAACGTTGCGAAACTCATTGCGAACATGAAGGGATTCCCCCCCAGGCGCCGGGCCGCCCGGTTCCGATGCGTGCTCGCGTTTGTCGCGCCGGGAATCGGGCCCCGGACGGTGGAGGGAATCTGCCGGGGGGACATACTCGAAAAGCAGCGTGGAATAGGCGGGTTCGGCTATGACCCTCTGTTTCTTCCGAAGGGATTTGATACGACACTCGCGGAAATGGACCTTTCACTGAAAAATAAGATCAGTCATAGGGGGCTGGCAATTCAAGCGATGCTCCCCATCTTGAAGGGTTACTTCGAATAGAGCTCTTGATGTTGAATTTCCGCTATTGGATCGTTATCTTGTTGTTCAAAGATTTTAGCGATTTGCCCATTCGCGCTCTCGTGACATCGATATTTCGAAGAAGCAGGCTGGGGCCTTCCCTGGAGTATACCACAGAGGGCGTCATCTGGCGGCTTCACCCCGCTCCGGCAGGAATGCTGGTCGGGGAGGAGCGAAATATCGAATTCAAAACGGCCTCATTCTTCTGCGTGGATTCTTCGGGCACACTTTGGAAGGGGAAAAATTTCGGCGAGGAGTGGTGGACGGGGATTGAGACGGTTCATCGAGGCGTGCTCTTCCTCTACGGGTTTGCGACGCCTGAGCTCCCCGGGCGCAAAGGGATCACGGCAGTCGATTGCGTCACGGGTGGCTTCCTCTGGAAGAACGGAGAGTTGACTCTTATCGCGGCAGCCGGAGACACGATATACTCGTCACGGGAGGCGCCGGGTGGCCCCGTCATTGCCGAGATAGATCCCCGGACAGGTGATTTGGTGAGGGAAGTGGGACGGGGTCTAAGTGCCATGCAACAGGTACCCCGTTCCGACGATTGTCTTGAAGACGTGGAGTACCCGCAGGTTCTTTCGGAACATGATGTCTCGCCTCTCTCCGCGCTCGTCCGGCAATTCTCCGCCCCGGCGGTGACTGAATGCCCGGTAGAATATAGTGAACATGGTCCCTATCTCGTGATCGTGTACCACCGGGGGAGCGGCCCGGCCCGCGCTGGGCGGTCCCGGTACATTCAGGTGATGGACGTGGTGGAACGCCCGTCGGGGACCGTGGCTATGCGCGTCACGCTCGATCCGGCGGTCTCGACCCCCGCACTCGGCTCGTTCCTCGTGCACTCGGGCACGTTGTACTTCGTCCGTGAAAAGAAGACGCTCACGGCAGTTCGACTCCCGGGGAAGTAAATCAGAAAGATCAAATGAAAATCAGTGTAAAGCAGGTGGACGCCTTCACGGAGACTCCCCTCACCGGAAACCCGGCAGGGGTTGTCCTGAAGGCGGAAGGTCTCTCCGACAGACAGATGCAGATGATCGCCCGGGAGATGTCCGTTCCGGAAACCGCGTTCATTCTCCCGCCGTCCATCCCGGGGGCCGATCTTCGCGTTCGTTGGTTCACTCCCACGATCGAAGTTCCTCTCTGCGGCCACGCCACCGTCGCGAGTTTCCATGCCCTTGCGGAGGACAACATGTTCGGGATGGAACATCCGGGCTCCTATTCGTTCAAGCTCGAGACGAAGTCAGGGATCCTGCCGGTGGAGGTCACCAAGACACTCGAGGACACCGACGTCCTTTTCGGGTTAACGCTACCCGAATTCACGCGTGCGGGGCAATACAAGCTCGATATCATGCGGATCCTCAATATCACGCTCGAGGAATTCGAAAACAGGATGCCGATCGTCGTGGCGAACTACCTGTATGTTCCCATCCGGCGGCTCCACACGATCTTTTCGATGAAACCCAACTTCTTCGCGATGTCGCAGTTCCTCAGCAACCGGAACCTGAGCGGACTCTGTGTGTTCACTACGGAGACCGTGGACAAGGGCTCGCATGTCCATTCCCGGTTTTTCGCACCGACCGTGGGTATCAACGAAGACCCGGTCACCGGGTCTGCGAACGGTCCGCTCGGGGCGTATCTCTTCGAACGGGGGGAAGTGGCTCCCGTGGGCAATGTCGTCAACATCATCGGCGAACAGGGGGATGTCATAGGACGGAAGGGACGCGTGACCATCCGTCTCACCGTGCAGGGGCCGCAGGTGACCGCGGTACAGATCGGCGGCAGGGCGGTGACGGTCGTGGAGGGGGAACTGCTGATCGATTGAAGTTCACCCGCCACTCCGAAATCCAGATCCGCCGCATCCCGGGCAAAGCACCCCGCTGAAGGAACTCTGAATGACACTCAATGCACTCCTGTTTGCGCTCGTCTTTGTTGCCGCCCTCGCATTCTTCGCGCGCAATGCTGTTCGGCTCATCGGTTACCTGCGCATCGGCAAGAAAGAAGACCGCTTCGCCGGAGCCGGCCCGAGGCTGCGGCGGGTTCTCACAGTCGCCTTCGGCCAGTCAAAGCTGCTCCGTGAGCCCTTCGCGGGACTTCTGCATCTCCTGATCTTCTGGGGATTCGTCGTCCTCCTCTCCGCCGTTCTCGAATCGGTGGGAGAGGGACTCTTCCCCGGATTCTCATTTTCATTCCTGGGACCGCTGTATCCTCCTCTTCTCTTTCTCGTTGACCTTTTCGGCGCGCTCGTCATCATATCAGTTGTGGTGTCGATCGTCCGTCGCCTGTTTGCCCCGCCGGCGCGGCTGCGCGTCACCGGGCACGCGAAGTGGGACGCGATACTCATACTCTCTCTCATTTTGATTGTCATGCTCACGATGTTCGGCCAGAACGCCGAGCGCATTGCGACGGGCGTTCCGGGCGACGCGCGTTTCATTGCCGTGCAGCTTTCGGGTCTCTTCCCGCGCGAGAGCGCTCACGCATGGTTCCTCGCCTTCTTCTGGGGTCACATGGTTGCCGTGCTGGGCTTCCTCAATTACCTCCCCTACTCCAAGCACCTTCACGTCCTCACTTCGATCCCCAACGTTTATTTCTCCTCCCTGGCGGCGAAGGGCGCGCTTGCCCCCATCAACCTTGCCGACGAGACGCTCACAAAGTACGGCGCGACGGACATTGAAGACCTCACCTGGAAACAGCTTCTGAACGGCTTCACATGTACGGAGTGCGGACGTTGCACATCCGTCTGTCCGGCAAACGCGACGGGGAAGCTCCTCAATCCGAAGAAGATCATGGTGGATCTTCGGGCGCGGACGATGGAGAAAGCACCGGCCGTGGCTTCCGCCGCCTCTGCGTCCGGGGGAGATGCATCGGCTCTCCTGGGCCACCAGTTACTTGACAATTTCATCACCGAGCAGGAGCTCTGGGCCTGTACCACATGCATGGCCTGCGTGCAGGAGTGTCCTGTCATGATCGAGCACGTCGACACCATCGTCGACCTCCGGCGGGGCCTGGTTTTGAACGAATCGCGGTTCCCCGACGAACTGAAGACCACATTTGCGAACCTGGAGAGGAACTTCACGCCGTGGGGATTCGGCCATGCCGCGCGCGCCGACTGGGCGGAAGGGATGGATATCCCCCGTCTGGCCGACACCGGGAAAGCTGACCTCCTCTTCTGGGTCGGCTGCGCAGGCTCATACGACGCGCGGTACAGGAAAGTGACGCAGGCGTTTGCGCGACTGATGCAGAAGGCGGGTGTGAATTTTGCCATCCTCGGAGCCGAAGAAAAGTGCAACGGCGATGCCCCCCGCAGGATGGGGAATGAATACCTCGCGCAGTCGCTCATCACGGAGAACGTGGCCACGCTCAACAGGTACGGGGTGAAGAAAATCGTCGTCACCTGTCCCCACTGCATGCAGTCGCTCGGGAAGGAGTACCGCCAGTTCGGCGGTGAGTACGAGGTCGTCCACCACACGACGTTCATACAGGAGCTTCTGGATTCCGGGAAACTGAACATCCCCTCACGCGGCGCGGCCACGATGACGTTCCACGACCCCTGCTACCTTGGCCGCTACAACGACGTGTACGACGCCCCGCGCGACATACTGGACAGCCTGGGGACGCGCGTTGAGATCAAACGGAACAGGGACAGGAGCTTCTGCTGCGGGGCGGGAGGGGGGCGCATGTGGATGGAGGAGAAGGAGGGGAAGCGCGTGAACGTCGAACGGACGGAGGAAGCTCTTGCCACGGGGGCGGGCGTTATCGGAACCGGGTGTCCGTTCTGCATGACGATGCTGACGGACGGTGTCAAGGAAAAGGATCCCTCCGGCGCGACTGCCGTCAAAGACATTGCCGAGCTTGTTCTCGAATCTCTCTGAGTCGAATAGTTTCTCACTAAAGAAAGCGAGTTCTCTGTGGCACTTCCGATATTCAAGAAAGTCACCGCCTGGGTAAAATCCATCATCACCCCGCCCCCGCTTCCCACGATTGTGCCGACCAAGCCGGGTCAATCCGGTAACGCCCGTCTGGGGCAGCCCCCGGCCGGGCGACAGGGCCAGCCGCCCCCGGTAAGGCAGGGGCAGCAGACGCGCGAACGGGACCACCGTCGCCGTGGAGGCGTTCCCCCCCGTGAACCGCAGGCCCGCGCGCCGCGCCCCCCCCGGACCCCGCGTCAGGCCCCCGCGCCGGCTCCCGAAAGCCCGCCGCAGCGCCGCTGGGATCCTTCGGAGTTCAGTGTCCCGCCGGAGGAAGGGAAGCTCCGGTTCCATGATCTCGATCTCTCGCCGGAGGTCATGCGAGCGATCCATGAGCTGGGATTTCATTACTGCACGCCGATTCAGGCGGGCATACTCACCAAGACGCTCGCGGGGTTGGATGCGACCGGTCGCGCGCAGACGGGGACAGGAAAAACCGCAGCCTTCCTGATCACCATACTTACGCAGTTCGGCCGGAAGCCTTTCGCCGAGCCGCGGAAAAAAGGGACGCCGCGCGCGCTCATACTCGCCCCGACGCGCGAGCTTGTCCTGCAGATCGAGAAAGACGCGAAGGGTCTGGGTAAATACACGCGCACAAAGACGATGGCGGTGTTCGGCGGGATGGACTACGTGAAGCAGAAGAGAATGCTCACGGAAGGATCGATCGATATCGTCGCGGCGACCCCGGGCAGGCTGCTCGACTACAAGCGGAAGGGGGATATTGATCTGAGCCAGGTGGAGATTCTCGTCATTGACGAAGCGGACCGGATGCTCGACATGGGGTTCATCCCGGATGTCCGGCGGATCATCGAAAGCACCATGCCGAAAGGAAAGAGGCAGACGATGTTCTTCAGCGCCACGCTCACCCCGGAGGTGAACCGCCTGGCCGCTTCATGGACGAAGGACGCAGTCCACATCGACGTCACGCCGCCACAGGAGATGACGCTTGCCGCAATCGACCAGGTTGTGTATATCACAACCAACGCCGAGAAGTTCACGCTCCTCTATAACGTGATCACACAGTTCAATCTCGATCGTGTCATGGTCTTTGCCAACAGGCGGGATGAGACGCAGACTCTCAAGGACCGCTTTGCGGCGCATGGCATAAGCTGCGGACTCCTCTCGGGAGACGTCTCCCAGGAACAGCGGGTGAAGACGCTGGAGGCGTTCCGCGAAGGGAAACTCAAAGTTCTCGTCGCGACTGATGTCGCAGCGCGCGGCCTGCATATCGAGGGGGTCAGTCACGTCGTCAATTACATGCTCCCGATGGACCCGCAGGACTACGTCCACCGTATCGGCCGGACCGGCCGCGCGGGCGCAACGGGCACATCAGTCAGCTTTGCCACCGAGACTGAAGCATACGAAATACCTGCCATCGAGGCATTTATCGGCAGGTCTCTTCGCGCGATCACGCCCGAGCCCGCTCTCCTTGCCGCCCCGCCCACGCCGTCGGCGATGCCGGTTCGTGAACACAGGAGACCTCCCCAGCGGAGCGGCCGCCCTCAGTCCGGGCGTCCACGTAACCGTGGACCCCGCAGAGGCGGCCCCGGCGGTCGGCGCCCGGGGTGACCGGCCTGCTGTATCACTTCGCGCATCTGATCAGTACAATGTACGAAACAGTTCACAGGTTCGGACGGTATATATGATGAATAGCTGGACGATGCGCCTCATCATTGCAAACGTGGGGCTCTACGTACTGAGTCTCGCGGCCCCCGGCCTCATGAATGCCATGATGCTGGTTCCGGCGTACGCGCTCCTCCGTCCCTGGACGCTGGTGACGTACATGTTCATGCATGCCAGCCTGAGCCACATACTGTTCAATATGCTCGGACTCTTCTTCTTCGGACCCCGCGTAGAGGCTGAGCTCGGCGGCGCGCGCTATCTCTGGCTCTATTTCATCGGCGGGCTCATGGGGGCGGCCCTTTCATTTGTGTTCACTCCCTTCGTGGCGATCGTCGGGGCCTCGGGGGCCATCTACGGGGTCTTCCTTGCGTTTGCATATTTCTGGCCCCGGGAGAAAATATTCATCTGGGGGATCTTGCCCGTCGAGGCACGGTGGCTTGTCGTCGGCATGACGGCCCTTTCCCTCTATGGAGGACTGGGGAGCGAGGGGAACATCGCACACTTTGCGCACCTCGGGGGATTTGTAGGCGCATACATCTATCTCAAGCTCATCGATCCCCGCAGGCACCGCTCCCAGGTGACGGCCGCTCCTCTGCCTTCTCTCATTTCCAGGAGTGCGGTTGACCGCTGGGCCAGGATCGACAGCGCAAAGCTCCACGAAGTGAACAGGGAGGAACTCGACCGGATCCGCATGAAGCTCTCGATGCAGGGGGTCGAAAGCCTGAACCCGCAGGAAATCTCATTCCTGGACCGTTTCAGCGAAGGCCTGTGATCGTCACAGTATCACCCGTGATCCACCACCGAGCACAACTGGAGACACTCTATGAAACCGATCGCCGCAGGCCTTTGCCTGCTTCTTCTTGCCGGGAGTTCCGCAATGGCTGAGACGATACTTCCGTACAAAGTCCACACAACGGTCCTTCCGAACGGACTGAAAGTAATAACGATCCCGATGGAATCTCCGGGGCTCGTCGCCTACTACTCGGTCGTCAGGACCGGCAGCAGGGACGAGGTGGAGTCCGGCAAGTCGGGGTTCGCCCATTTCTTCGAGCACATGATGTTTCGCGGAACGAAGAAGTACCCCGGCCCGGTCTATGACAGCGTCGTGACCTCGATCGGGGCGAGCGCCAACGCATTCACGTCGGACGACATCACCGCCTACCACCTGAATTTCGCAGTGGAAGACCTGGAGAAGGTCATCGAGGTGGAGAGCGACAGGTTCCAGAACCTCCATTACGATCTCCCCGCGTTTCAGACCGAGTCAGGTGCCATCTACGGAGAATACAGGAAGGGCGTGACAAATCCATTTGAGGTGCTCGACGAGAAAGTGCGCGACCTCGCATTCGATGTCCACACCTACAAGCATACGACGATCGGGTTCGAACGGGACATCAAGGCCATGCCCGAAGCCTACGACTACAGCCTGGACTTCTTCAAACGGTTCTACCGCCCCGAAAACGTCGTCCTCCTTATCGTGGGGGACATCAAGCCGGACGCCGTCCTCAAACTCGTCAAAAAGTACTACAGCGGCTGGCAGAAGGGATACGAGCCGTCCAGCGTTCAACAGGAGCCGCCGCAGAAAGCGGAACGGGCGGGCACAGTCGCGTATCCCGGGAAAACCCTCCCGATACTCGACATGGCATTCAAGGGGGATGCGTTCGATCCCGCCAATGCCGATTTCGTGGCGGCCACCGTTCTCGGTGATCTGGCGTTCGGAGAAACGAGCGACATCTACAAGAAACTCTACATACAGGAGCAGCGGGTTGACGCGCTGCAGGCCAGCATACCCCTGCAGCGCGACATGCCCCTCTTCGAAATCGTCGCCCGGATTAAAAAGGATGAGGACATCCCTCTCATCCAGGATGAAATCCTGAAAACCATCGCGTCATTCCAGGCAACGCCGGTGGATGCGCAGAGGCTTGCCGGAGTGAAAAAAAGAGGGCGGTATGAATTCCTGATGAACCTCGACACGCCGGACAAGGTGGCGGGCCGCCTGGCCTATTTCGTGGCGAACACCGGAGGCATCGACGCGGTGGACGCGTATTACACCGCTCTTGCGAAAGTGACCCCGGAGGACATCATGAACGCCGCGAAGAAATACTTCGTTCCCGAACGGCGGACCATTGTGGTCCTGAAAGGAGCGGCGAAATGAACACCCTTACCCTCACCGCAGCCCTCGTGTGTTCCGCCCTTTGTTCCATGACAATCGGAGAAGCGAGCGTGAAGACCGAAAACGTCGTTGTCGTCCCGGTGAAGAACGACCCGACAGTCTGCTTCCGGATCTGGTTCAAGGTCGGATCACAGAACGATCCCGGGGGGAAGGAAGGTCTGGCGTCGATCACCGCGGCAATGCTTACGGACGGATCGACGCTCAGGAACAGCTACGAACAGATCCTGGAAAAACTGTATCCACTGGCCGCAGCGTACGACGCGACAGTGTCGGCCGAAATGACCGTCATCTACGGGCGCGTCCATAAGGACAACCTCGGCGAGTACTATCCGCTGTTTCTCGACGCCATGACGGCGCCGGCGTTCTCGCAGCAGGATCTCGATCGGATCAAGAGTCAGACGCTGAACTATCTGGAAAACACGCTCCGCTACTCGAGCGATGAAGAGCTCGGGAAAGCGGTCCTGTACAATGCGATCTTCGCCGGCACGCCGTACGGGCACATCGCCTCCGGCCTTGTCTCGAGCGTGAAGAGCATCACGCTCGACGATGTCCGCAGCTTCTACAAGATCTATTTCACGAGAGACAATCTCGTGGTAGGCCTCGGGGGAGGCTACGACGCGACGCTTCTTTCCCGCCTGGAAAAGGACCTGGGCAAGCTTCCCGCCGGGAAGCCCCGCCCCATTGATCCGCCCGTGCCGGCGGGCCTCCGGGGATTCAAGGCGACGATTGTCGAGAAGGATGCGCCCGCCACCGCGATAAGCATGGGGGTCCCGATCGACATCCTCCGCGGGAGCAAGGACTGGTACGCGCTGGCGATCGCGAACTCATGGCTGGGGGAACACAGAAACTCGAGCAGCCATCTGTACCAGGTCATACGCGAGGCGAGGGGTCTGAACTACGGCGACTACTCGTATATCGAGAACTTCCCGGAAGCGGGGAGACGCACCGTCCCGCCGCAGAACGTGTGCCGGCGCCAGCAGATATTCGAGATGTGGATCAGGCCCGTCCCGCCGGACGCCGGGCACTTTGCACTTCGCGCGGCGCTCCGGGAGTACAGGCACCTCGTGGAGAACGGTCTGACGAAAGAGCAGTTCTCACTCACACGGAAATTCCTGAAGAAGTATATCCTCAACTATGCCCCCACAACGATGGCGCGCCTCGGCTATGCGATCGACGACAGTTTTTACGGGATTCCCGGGAGCCATCTTGCGCAGTTCCGCGCGATGGCGGGGACGCTGACACTCGCGGACGTCAACAAAGCGATCAAGAAGCACCTGCACTACGGCTCAATGGAAATTGTAGTCGTGGCAAAGGATGCAAAAGGGTTTCACGACGAGCTTGCGGGCGACCTGCCGAGCCCGATAACGTACGGGACAAAGAAACCGGAGGTTGTTCAAAACGAAGACAAGGAGATCGCGGTCTTCCCGGTAAAGCTTTCCCCGGAAGATATCACGGTCGTCCCGGTCACGGAGATTTTCAGGTAGCGGCCGTCCGCTTCCAGTAGAAATAGAACGGAAGGCCCGCGAGCAGGAGGAGCAGTCCGACGAGGGAGTCCGACGACTGCTGTATGAGCGTATTGATGACAAACCACGTCGCGACGGCGACGAAGAGTATCGGCACCACGGGATAACCCGGGACGCGGTAGGCGGGATTGGCGGAAGGGAACTTGTGCCGCATAATGAATATCCCCGCGGCACCGAGAGCGTAGAATATCCACGCGGCGAAGATCACGTACGTGAATATCTGATCGTATGTCCCGGTGAGCGTCAGCAGTGATGCCCACGCGGCCTGGACGACGAGCGACCGGGCGGGGGTGCGGTACTTCGGATGGACCTGCCCCATCTGACTGAAAAACATCCTATCCTTCGCCATGGCGAAGTAGACGCGCGCGGTGGTCATCGACGTCGCATTCACCGTTCCGAACGTCGATATCATCACCGCCGCCGAGATGATCATCCCCCCGTAACCGGAGAATACCCTCTCCATCATGTCCGCCGCGACCAGCTTCGATTGCGCCATCTCCCCGATCGGCAGCACGTAGAGATACGCAAGGTTTGTGAGCACGTAGATACAGATCACGGCGATCGTTCCCAGTATCAGTGCCCGGGGTATGTTCCTTTGCGGATCCTTCACCTCGCCGGCGAGGTACGTCAGGCTGTTCCAACCATCGTACGACCAGAGCGTTGCGACCATGGCGATACCGACTGCGCCGAGGAGATTCCCCGATGACGGGATCCCCCAGAGGGGGAAGAAATGGCTTGTGCTCCCCTTCCCCGCGGCAAACCCGAGGACGATGATCGCGCCGATTGCCGCGACCTTCAAGGATGTAAACACCACCTGAAGCATGCCTCCCCGCTGCACTCCCGTGTAGTTCACTGCTGCCACGGTCACGATGGCGCCGATGGCGACAAGCTTGACGCCGATATCGGCCAGCGGGGCGATGTCACCGATGAAAGGGATCTTCAGGGCTTCGAGGGCGGGACTCAGGTGGGGGAGGCTGACGAAATATCCGAAATAGCGGGCGAACGCAACGGCGATAGCGGCGATGGACCCGGTCTGATACACGATGAACGTGCACCAGCCGTAGAGAAACGCGAGCCAATCGCCGTACAGAACGCGGAAGAATACATACTGCCCCCCCGGTTCAGCGATCTCGCTCGCGATTTCCGCATTTGTCAGAGCCCCGGCCAGCGTGAGGAGCCCTGTCAGGACCCACACGGCGATCATGATGCCGGGGACCTGCACCACCGCGGCAACCCGCTGGGGCGTCAGGAATATCCCCGATCCTATGACCGAGCCGATGACCACCGCCGCGGCGGAATACGGGCCGAGCCTGCGCGAGAGTGTCTGTGGCGTCTCCATGGTCAGACACCATAAGATTTTTCTCCCTCTCCCGCAACAGCCGGCCCGGAAGAGCACCCGGAGAAGATCTTCCTCATCTCTGCTTCAGGACCCGGCCTATTTGAATTCCCTGCAGTTGTATTCCAGTTCTTTGAGATCGAACTTGGCGGACAACGGGTCGCGCCGTGCCATGTCAGATCATCCCGTCGAGTTTGAAGAGGTTTACTGCGGGAAGGAAGAGGAGATAGAGGATCCACATGACGCCGCCGACGGTGAGGGGTATCGAGAGGTTGTCATCCACGCCTATCGCGGAGGCCTCGACGACTGCGGCGAGCAGAGCCGCCGCGGCGCCGATAAGGTACTCCGCGGGCGCGTACTCCACTTTGGGCGCGAACGCCACGACGAAGAGGCCGCTGACGAAGAACGCGCTTGCTCCCTCCAGGCTCTTTCTCATGAACCGGTGTTTTCCGAACCGTCGCCCGATAAGCGCGGCGCTCGAGTCGGAAATGATAAGAACCGCGATCGCGGTGATGGCGATGACTTTCGGAAAAAAGAGCACAAGAAGCGTGGCGGCGAGAAGGACGTACGTGGCGCCGGTGAGTCGTCGCCCCCGTTCATTCTGTTCGTGCGAGCGGAGCAGGAACCCGAAGTACGTATTGTAGACGCGGCCGATGGCGGGGACGAAAAGCCGGCCGAAGTCCGAGAGCCCGCAGACAAGCGTCAGGGGAATGAGGAGGGCGAGCGCGGTCCACTTCGGGATAAAATAGTAGACTACCGGGATCAGGAGCGAGAAGAGATGGATCCCTTTCCGGATAATCTCCGTCCCGTAGCTCTCCTCGACACTCGGCGGAAGACTCATTTCCTGGTTGTGCGGCCGTCGGCCGCGGGAGCGGGCGGCTTCTCGGGCGCGGGCTCCCCGTTCCCCCTCTTCTCGACCGGCGGCAGCAGTTCGCCGCGTATGATGGCGTTGATCTCCGCCCCGTCAAGTATTTCCCGTTCGAGAAGGGCGGCCGCGAGGCGGTGAAGTGTGTCGAGGTTTTCGCTCAGGATCTTCTCCGCCCGCTTCATGCCGTTGGTCACGATCTTCTTGATCTCTTCGTCGATCGAGATCGCCGTGTCCTCGCTGTAGTTCCGGTTGCGTGTGATCTGTCGTCCCAGGAAAATCTCCTCGTCCCGCGCGCCATAGGTGAGCGGTCCCAGCTTGTCGCTCATACCCCACTCGCACACCATCTTGCGGGAGAGCTCGGTGGCGCGTTCGATGTCGTTGCCGGCCCCCGTCGTCAGTTCCTTGAATATCAGTCTTTCCGCAGCCCTGCCGCCGAGCGCGTACGTGATCATCGCCTCGAGATACGCTTTCGAATACGTGTGTTTCTCGTCGATGGGCAGGTAGGTCGTCAACCCGAGCGCGCGCCCGCGAGGGATGATCGTCACCTTGTGGACCGGGTCGGCTTCGGGGATCATCCTGGCGACGAGGACGTGACCGATCTCGTGGTAGGAAGTGATCTTCTTCTCCTTCTCCGAGATGATCAGGCTCTTTCGCTCCATCCCCATCATCACCTTGTCTTTCGCCTCTTCGAAATGGCGCATGGAAACGGCCTTGTCGTTCTGCCGTGCAGCAAGGAGCGCCGCTTCGTTCACCAGGTTTGCGAGTTCCGCGCCTGCGAGACCCGGCGTCCCCTTGGCGAGCGTCTCGAGAATCACGTCGTCTGCGAGCGGGATGTTCTTCGTATGGACCCGCAGTATTCCCTCGCGTCCCTTCACGTCCGGTCTGTCGACAACCACCTGCCTGTCGAATCGTCCGGGCCTCATCAGAGCGGGGTCGAGGACGTCCGGCCGGTTGGTGGCCGCGATAATGATCACGCCGCTGTTCTGTTCGAATCCGTCCATCTCGACGAGGAGCTGGTTCAGCGTCTGCTCCCGCTCGTCGTGTCCGCCGCCGAGACCCGCCCCGCGGTGACGGCCCACGGCGTCGNNTCGATGAAGATGATGCAGGGGGCGCTCTTCTTCCCCTGCTCGAAAAGGTCCCGTACGCGGCTCGCACCGACGCCGACAAACATCTCCACGAAGTCAGCGCCGGAGATCGAGAAGAAAGGGACTCCCGCCTCGCCGGCCACCGCACGCGCCAGCAGCGTCTTGCCCGTCCCGGGGGGCCCGAGGAGCAGCACGCCGCGCGGTATCTTCCCGCCGAGCTTCTGAAACTTTGTCGGCTCTTTCAGGAACTCGATGATCTCGCCGAGCTCTTGCTTCGCCTCGTCGGCGCCGGCGACATCAAGGAATGTCACCTTCGACGACCCTTCGGTCAGCATCTTCGCCCGGCTCTTGCCGAAGGAGAATATCCCCCGCGGCCCCTGGCCCTGCATCCGCCTCATGATGATGAGCCACACGACAAGCAGGAGGACCCAGGGGAGGGCACTCACAAGCGCATTGATCCAGGCGTTGTCTTCCTTCACGATCGTGAACTTCAGCTGCTTGTCGTTCCACTCCTTGATCACGGCGCTGTCGAGTATCGGCAGCGTCAGCGAGAAGCGGGTGACGTTGATATCCTTGCCGCCGCGAGTGAGCCTTGTCGCTTCCTTGAGCACGCCGTGGAAATCGAAGTTGGTCAGCTCCGATTTCTTGATCGTGGCTTCCACAATCAGGCCCTTTTCGAGGAATCCCTGATACTCGTTGTAGGAGACCTCCGTCTCCGTCCCTTCCGTCCCCTTGAACAACGTCATCACAACGAACACGAGCAGGATGATCGCCGACCAGCTTATGACGACCTTGAGAACCTTATTCCAGTTGAAATCGTCGTCCTGGCGGAATTGTTGTCCGGGACGCTTCCCCTTCTGACCGGGCCGGAACGGACGCCGTTTGGGCGGCTCGTTGTTCCTGCGGTTATTGTCCTGGCTTCCTTTTTCGTCCATTGCCCTGTACTGCTCCTCTCTTACGTCCCTGATTTTTCGCGGGGCGGTTTCGCACGCAATCGGTAGATCGCCTTCAGGTTCCGCTCGCGCTGCCCATAGTCGAGACCGTACCCGATGACGAAATCGGACGGTATGCTGAAGCCGATGTAGTCGACCTGTGTCCCCGGTTTCACGGAGTCCGTCTTGAATAATAATGTAACAACCTTCAACGAGCGGGGGTTCTGCGGCTCGATCAGGTGCCGTATATACTCGATGGAAAGTCCCGTATCCACGATATCTTCGACGATGATGATATCCCTCCCCTCCACCTGGCAGTTCAGGTCCTTCAGGAGCCGCACGTTCCCTGAGCTGATCTTGGCGTCGCCGTAACTCGAGAGCTTCAGGAAGTCGACCTCGCAGTCAACCTTGACCTCCCGGATCAGGTCGGCGAAGAATATGAACGACCCGTTCAGAATGCCTATGAAGACGGGGGTCGTCCCCCGGTGGTCCCTGTCTATCTCCTTCGCAAGTCGCTTCACGGCGGTTTTGATCCGCCCTTCGCTTATCATCTCGACGAACCGGTCGCCGTTCACCGTGATCTGGGACGCCATGTCACCTGTCGAAGGGTGATGAATATTCCAGCTTCAATACCCGGCGGGTCGCCGGGGTGATCTTGAACCGGTCGTCCAGCCTCATCCCGCACACCCAGATCACCTCGCCGCCGGCGCTAAGGAGTATCGGGATGCGGTGCTTCTCGAGAAGAGGGATTTTCTCGTCAACGAAGAAGTCGCTGATCTTTTTCCGTCCGCTCATACCGAGCGGCGTGAATGAATCCCCCTCCCGCCAGCTCCGGAGCGTCATCCCCTCCGTTCCGGTCCGTTCGGCGTCGGCATATTCGGTCCCCCTGCCAGCGGCGGGTCCGCGGGAGTCGAGAAGCTCGGTGGCAAAACGGAATCCCCCCAGCGTATACTCTCGTCCCGGGTCCACGGTGATGGAAAACCCCGCTGTCTCATTCTGCAGCCTTATGACAAGCTCGCCCCGGTTCCTGAGCGCCTCCGTCCCCCTCCCGACCGTTACCATGGTCCCCGGTTCGTTCACCAGAAGCCCCAGTACCGCTTCGACCCTGTCGGTTCCGGGACGCGCTCCCGACACCTCTTCCAGCGCCGCAAGTATCGCGTGTTGCCTCAAAAGGAGAGGCCTGGCCATGAGCTCTGAGACCGACAGGCGGAGCCCGTCCGGGCTCCGGTCAATCGTGCACGCCCCGAGGGTCTTGAGAGTTTCTTCCTTTAGATACGCTGCAATGGTGCGAAAATTGTCCCCGGAGCGGTTAATGTTTTCGACCACCGCGGGGGAGACCAGTTCCTTCAAGAGCGGAAGGACGTGATGGCGGACGGCGTTACGTGTGTAGCCGTCCTTCGCGTTGGAGGAGTCGGTGCGGAATGGGATATGCTCGTTCCGCGCATACTCTTCGAGTTCTTCGCGCTTCGCAAACAGGAGCGGCCGGATTATTCCGTCCCGTGCGACAGGGATGCCCGACATCCCCCGGACTCCTGTTCCACGGAACAGATGCAGGAGGATGGTCTCCGCGTTGTCGTCCGCGTGATGGGCGGTTGCGATGCGTCCTGCCCCCGTGGCGTCCCGGAGCCGGACAAGAAAATCATACCGGAGATCGCGCGCAGCTTCCTGTATCCCGACGCCCCGCCGCTTCGCCTCGCCGGCTGTGTCTCCCCGGCCCGCGTGGAACGGGACGCCGTACGTACGTGCGCGTTCGGCAACAAACGTCTCATCGTCGTCCGATTCCTCGCCGCGGAGACCGTGGTTGAAGTGACCGATGATAGGTGCGAGACCCCGCTCCTTCGCGAAGAGATCGAGAAGGACCATCGAATCGACTCCGCCGCTCACCGCCAGGACCACCCTCTCCTGCTCACCGAACAGCCCGTGTGTGCGGCTGAATTCCCTGAAGCGCGAAGGAAGAGTATTCGGGGAGAGCATGGCGGCACCGTTGGACCGTGGTAGCGGGAGAGGGATTCGAACCCCCGACACACGGATTATGATTCCGTTGCTCTAACCAGCTGAGCTATCCCGCCAAGTCCACGCAAGATACGCTTTTGGCGTCTAAAGAGCAACAGAAGTTGGGCTCCCACCGGTTCACACTTCGTTGTAGTTCGAAGAGAAAATGGATATATTTCTCACATTCACCTCGGAATAACTGCGGATGACCCGTAAGGACGCCCTGCTGTACCAGAATGCGAGGTTCTACGAAGCGTTCGAGCGCTCCAGCATCGAAATGATGGAGGAGATCTGGTCGGATTCGTCCGCTGTGCGATGCGTCCACCCGGGTTGGAGCATCGTCGAAGGTCGGCAGGCCGTTCTCGAGAGCTGGCAGAGGATATTCGAGGGAGATGTGCATATGAAAGTCACCCTCCGCAATGTCCGGGCGGACGTATACGGAAATATCGGCGTCGTCGTCCTTCAGGAGGAAGTCCTCTACACATCGGGAAAGCTGTCGAATACCGGTTCCGTCATGGCGACGAACATTTTCGAGAACGATGGGAAATACTGGAGGCTGATCCACCATCACGGCTCCCCGACGGTGGTCGTGGAGGAGCAGGAGGGGGAGAATTTCCGTTACAACTGACATCGCCGGCGCTTTCGCATGGTGCGAGCGGCTCACACGCCGCCATTACGAGAACTTCCCCGTTGCCTCCCTGTTCATCCCGCCGGGCAAGCGCCCCTATGTCTGTGCGGTGTATGCCTTCGCGCGGACTGCCGACGACTTCGCGGATGAGGGGGACGACCCGCCTTCCGCCAGGCTCCGGAAGCTCGACGACTGGGAGGAGAAACTCGACGCTTCCTATGAAGGGAGGGCGGACCACCCTGTCTTCATCGCGATCGCGGAAACGGTGTCGCGGACGGGAATACCGAAGTCCCTATTTTCCGACCTCCTCGCGGCATTTCGGATGGACGTGACAAAAGCGCGGTATGGTGATTCCGCCGAACTCCTCCAATACTGCGCATTTTCAGCCAATCCGGTCGGACGGATCGTCCTGCATATATTCAACGGGACAAATTCCCGCTCCTGTGCCCTTTCCGACAGCATATGTACAGGCCTGCAGCTTGCGAACTTCGCACAGGATGTCTCCGTGGACTGGCGCAAAGGGCGCCTGTATCTCCCGCTTGACGATCTAGCCCGTTTTGGTTATACTGAAGAGGACGTTGAGCAGGGGACGGTCGATAGGCGATTCAGGGAGATCATGAAGCTTCAGGTCGACCGTGCCCGGAGCTTCCTTCTTGCGGGTTCTCCCCTTGTCGGGGAGGCTCCCCGGGCAATCCGGTTCGAGCTCGCGCTGACAGTCCTTGGAGGATTGGCGATTTTGAAGAGAGTTGAACGGACCGGGTTCGACGTCCTCCGCCGGAGGCCCGTCATCCCCGTCCTGGAAAAAGCGCGCATCGTCCTCATGGCTCTCTCACGCAGGAACGCATGGATCTTACAGCCTCCGCGATAACAAAGAGCAGTAACACGAGCTTTTACTACTCGTTTTCGCTCCTGCCCAGGCAAAAGCGGGAGGCGATCCACACCGTGTATGCATTCTGCCGGTACACGGACGATATCGTCGACGAAGGGACCGATCAGCAAAGCAAAGTCCTCCGGTTACGCCGCTGGCGCATGGAACTGGGGCGTGCGCTCCGGGGAAGATCCTCCTATGTGATACTCAACCAGCTCGGCGCGACGGCCCGCAAATTTAACATCCCCGTCGATCACTTCTACGACCTGATCCGCGGGATGGAGATGGATCTGATCAAGACGCGGTACGAGACGTATGACGAGCTGTACCGCTACTGCTATCTCGTCGCTTCCACCGTCGGACTCATGTGCCGCCAGATATTCGGGTACCGGAACGATTCGACACGCGACTACGCGGTCAACCTCGGCATTGCGCTCCAGCTGACGAACATACTCCGGGACATTAAAGAAGACGCAAAAAGGGGACGGATCTACATCCCCGCGGAGGACCTTCGCCGCTTCAGCTACACGGAGGAAGATCTTCTCGCATGCCGGTATACGCCGGAGTTTGTGAACCTGATGCGCTTCGAGTGCGAGAGGGCGAGCAGGTACTTCGACATCGCCCGCGCCGCGCTCGGCAATGAAGACAAGAGGTTCTTCTTTGCGGCGCGCATCATGTGGTCGATCTACGCGCACACGCTCCAGCGGATCAAGCGTTCCAACTACAACGTGTTCGAGAGGCGCATCTCCGTTCCCGGGCTCCTGAAGGTCCTCATCGCCTTCCGCTACTTGCTCAGCAACACGCTGAAATACTCCTGGCTCGGCCGCTCGTGGCGTCCTGACCACCCCAGCCCTCAAATCGAGTGAACCCTGTTGTCATCGTCGGCGGAGGCCTCAGCGGCCTGGCTGCCGCAGTGTATCTCTCCTCCCGCCGGATCCCGGTTCTTCTCCTCGAGCAGCGCAGGTTCCTCGGGGGGCGTGCGTATTCGTTTGTCGATGAATCCACGGGAACCGTCATCGACAACGGACAACACGTCCTGATCGCCGGCTACACGCGCACGATGGAATTCCTCGGGACGATCGGGACGCGCGGCCGTCTCGCGGTCCAGAGCGCCCCGGAGCTCGTGTTCCACCATCCGGAGCGGGGATTCTGTTCGTTCCGGCTCCCGCTCCTTCCGTCGCCGCTTCATCTCATCAGCGGTATTATCACGACCGATCTTTTTTCAGCCGCGGACAAGCTCCGCATGCTGCGTGCCGGGGCGGCGCTCAGGTCGTTCCGGAGGGAAGCAGTCGGGGGGATGACGATCGATGCCTGGCTTGACTCGCTCGGGCAATCGGCGGAGACGAAGCGCTCCTTCTGGGAGCCGCTGGCCGTCGCCGTCATGAACGAGCGGATCGGCGTCGCCTCTGCGCTCGTGTTCATCCGGGCGCTGCGCACGGCGTTTCTCTCCGGCCGGCGCGGGGCCGCGCTTGCCGTCCCGACCGTCGGCCTCAGCGATCTGTACGTCGAGCCTGCCCGTGCGCTCATTGAACGGCTGGGGGGGGTCATCCGCTGCGGCGCCGATGTCGCCGGGAGCGTCGGGGACGGAGAGAATGTCGCCGGCGTTCGGCTCAAGGAGGGGGAGACGATTCCGTGCTCGGCCCTGATCCTGGCCGTGCCGTCATACAGAGCCCCTGCGCTCCTCCCGGCGGTGCTCCGCGAAACGGGGTACATGGCACCGGCCGCTTCCATACCCCTCTCGCCGATCGTTTCAGTCCATCTCTGGTTCGAAAAAGAGGTCATGCCGCAGGAAATCCTGGGGGTCATCGGCCGGCGCATTCAGTGGGTGTTTAACCGGAGGAAGATCAGTCATGAGAAGGGGCATGAGCAAGGGAGAGGAGGCCACCTCTCCGCCGTCATCAGCGCCGCACACGCGATGGTCGACATGGGGAACGACGAGCTGATCCGTATAGTCCTTGAAGATCTCGAGTCGATCTACGGTGCGAACGCCGGCCACACGACGCGCGCCCTGGTGATTCGCGAGAAAAGGGGGACATTTTCCTGTACGCCTGAGGTCGAGCAGATCCGTCCCGGATGCGGGACTCCCGTCCCGAACCTCTTCATCGCGGGGGACTGGACGGACACTGGCTACCCCGCGACGATCGAAGGTGCGATCATGAGTGGTGAACGCTCCGCGGGGCGCGTCGCGGCGCTCGTGGAGGGCAGGAAGTGACGCCGCCGCCATTTTGCTTTTCTCACGCGCAATTGGCATATTACATGCATGCTGAAAGACAAACTTGTCCTTCTTGTTGACGACGAGCCCTCGATCCTCCGTGCGACGAGCACCGGGCTGAAAAACCGCGGCTTCAACGTCCACACGGTGTGCGGCGCGGCCGAAGCGCTCAGGGAAATCCACAATCTCAAGCCGAGCATCATCGTCTCCGATCTCGTCATGCCCGGGACGAACGGATTCGAGCTCTTTCAGGAGATAAAGAAGGACGGACAATTCAAATCGCTCCCGTTCGTCTTCCTGACAGGCGTCGACGATTACTACGCGAAAAAATTCGGCAAGGATCTCGGCGGGGCCGCCTACATGACCAAGCCCGTCGATCTGGACGAACTGGAGCAAATCATCAAGGAAAAGATCGGCGAATAGCCGATCGCCTACCCTCCCCGCGACCTCCCGAGATGCAGCAGCCCGTGACAAAGAAAAGGATCGAGTTCATCGACCTCCTGCGAGGATGGGCGGTGATCGTCATGATCCAGACGCACGTGTTCAACGCGACGCTCGCCCCCGGGATCGCCGACAGCGGGTTCTTCCAGGTTCTCCGGTTCATCGACGGGCTCGTCGCTCCTTCGTTCCTTTTCGCTTCCGGCATGGCCTATGCCGTCACCACGCGGAGAAAAATCAACGACTACCTCTCGTTCGGCCGGCCTCTCTTCAGGCAGTTCGGGCGCCTCCTGTTCGTCCTCCTCATCGGGTACATTCTCCACATCCCGAAATTCAATTATTACCACCTCCGCTACGAAGCGGGGGAGACTGCCTGGCAGGTCTTCTGGCAGGTCGATGTCCTGCAGTGCATCGCCATCAGCCTCCTGTTCCTCCAGGTGATGCTCCTCCTCCTCCGGTCAGAGAAGCGGCTCTACATGACGATGATCGGGGTAACGCTCTTCGTGGTGTTCGCGACTCCCTTCGCGTGGGGCATCGATTTCTGGAACACGCTCCCTGTGCCGATTGCGTCGTACCTGAACGGTCTGCACTACTCGCTCTTCCCCGTATTCCCCTGGTCTGCGTTCCTGTTCGCGGGCGCTCTCTGCGGGTATTTCTACCTGAGGGCGAAAGACGCGGGAGGGGGTGATCCCGGGTCGGAATCCATCGGCAGGATGATGACGAAATCCTCCCGGTATGCGGTCGGGATGATCGCTCTCTCGTTCCTTATTCACCCCCTTGCGGCGATGATCTATCCGAGTTACAACTACTGGCTCGGCCCGAGCTTCTACATGCTCCGGCTCGGCCTCGTGTTGCTCCTGTGCGTCGTCATGTACCTCTATGAACGGAACAAAGGGGTGTCCCCCCGGTCGTTCGTGTCACTGATGGGAAGAGAATCCCTCCTCGTCTACGCAACGCACCTGATGCTCGTGTTCGGGAAATTCGGCTACTTCACGTTCACGGACAGGGTGAACCGGCAGTTCGGGTACGGCGAGGCGATCATAACGACGCTCATACTTGCAGGCATGATGTACCTTCTTGCCCTGGGCTGGACCCGCGTCAAATCCGCCCCCCCACACGTCAAGCGCATCACACAAGGTGTCGTCCTGGCCGGATTTATTCTGGTCTTTTTCTTCGGCCCCAGATGACCTCTCCACAACAACAATGAGGAATAACATCATATGACCACGTTAGTTCTTCTCCGCCACGGCGAATCGCAGTGGAACCTTGAAAACCGCTTCACCGGCTGGATCGACGTCCCGCTTTCCGAGAAGGGGGTCGAGGAGGCAAAGTCCGCCGGTGAGAAGCTGAAAGGGTATACATTCGATCACGCATTCACGTCGGTTCTCAAGCGCGCCAAGGATACGCTCGACATCGTGCTCGATATCACCGGCCAGAAGAACATCCCCATCGACTATAACCAGGCGTTGAACGAACGGCACTACGGCGACCTGCAGGGACTCAACAAAGCGGAAACCGCGAAGAAATACGGCGACGCGCAGGTCAAGCTGTGGCGCCGCAGTTTCGACGTCCAGCCTCCCAACGGCGAGAGCCTGAAGAACACGCTCGAACGTGTGCTCCCCTACTGGGAATCAAAAATCCTCCCGTGCGTGAAGAAAGGTGAACGGCTGATCATCTCCGCGCACGGGAACAGCCTCCGGTCGCTCGTCATGCACCTTGACAATCTCTCGAAGGAAGCCGTCCTGGAGCTCAACATCCCGACCGGCGTCCCCCTGGTGTACGAGTTCGACGGTGACGCCAGGCCCGTTTCTCACAGGTATCTCTGAGGCGGTCCCCTATGATCAAGCTTCTTCCGATCGTCCTTCTGGCGGTGATGGTGGTCTCCGTGTCCTCTCAGGAATCCGCATTCCGTCTTAGCCTCGACGGCGAATGGCTCTTCAGGGTGGATTCCACGAAGGCGGGGATCGCCGGGGGGTGGTATCTCGATTCTCTCGACCGGTCCGGTTGGGAGCGGGTGCAGACGCCGAAGTACTGGGAAGAATATCCCGGCCTCGCCAGCTATGACGGCTGGGGCTGGTTCTTCCGCACATTCGTCCTCGAGAGGCCGGGAGGATCGATCAGCCTCTATTTTGCGGGGGTCGATGACGATGCCGTCGTCTGGGTGAACGGCATCGAAGTGGGGGGACACACCGGATACACCGATCCTTTCGCTCTCGACATCACGTCCGCGCTCCGTCCGGGGCTCAACGCTCTGGTGGTTCTCGTGAAGGATAACGGAGGGGGGGGAGGGATCTACAAGCCGGTAACGCTCATCCCCACGCGCTCGCTGGATGAGCTTCTCAAGAGCCCCTGGTACGGAACACCGGCGCTCAAGAGTGCCGACTGGGTGAAGGATGCCGTCATCTACTCTGTCTATCTCCGGTCGTTTTCACCCACGGGGAATTTTGAGGGGCTGGAGAGGCGGCTTCCAGAGCTCAAGGATCTCGGCGTGTCTGTGCTCTGGCTACTGCCGGTGAACCCTGTCGGCGAGCTGAACCGGAAAGGCCCGCTCGGCAGCCCGTACGCAGTGCGTGACTACTACGGGATCAACCCGGAGTTCGGAACGCTGCGGGACTTCAAGAGGCTCCTGGCGGCGGCCAAGAGGGAAGGGATGCGCCTGATCGTCGATCTCGTCGCCAACCACACGTCGTGGGACAGCCGGCTGATCACGGAGCACCCGGATTGGTTCAAAAGAGACGCCCGTGGAAATATCGTCCCGCCGAATGCCGATTGGACCGATGTCGCCGGGCTGGACTACACAAAGCCGGCGCTCCGCAGGTACATGATTGACATGATGCGCTGGTGGGTGAAGGACGTGGGCATAGACGGGTTCAGGTGCGATGTCGCAGAGCGCGTGCCGAACGATTTCTGGGAGGATGCGCGCGCGCAGCTCAACCGGATCAAGCCCGTGATGATGCTCGCCGAAGGCTCGCTCCCCCAGGAACATGTCAAGGCGTTCGACCTCACGTATTCCTGGAATGTGTACGACGTGCTCGACCCGCTTCTCCAGGGAAAACGCCCCGTGACGCTGCTCGACCAGATACTGAAGAATGAACGCCTCCAGTTCCCGACCGGATCCCTCAGGATGCGCTTCACGACGAATCACGACAAGAATGCGTCGGACGCCCCCGCGGTGCTGAAATTTGGGAAAGACGGACTCCGCCTGGCGACCGTGCTCGTCAACACGCTCCCGGGTGTTCCGATGATGTACACGGGGGAGGAAGTCGCCAATGACAGGAAGCTGAGTCTCTTCGAAAGGGTGGGAGTCGATTGGAGCCGGCCCCGCGACATGGGGGACCTCTGGAAATTCCTGATCGCGTTACGGCGCGGGCACATGGCCCTCTCCCGCGGGGACATGCTCCGCGTCCCTTCGATGCCCGACGGCGACATCTTTTCCTTCTTCCGCGCCGCAGGAACGGACAAGGTTCTTGTAGTTCTCAATTTCTCCGGAGAACCCCGCACGGCGTCCCTTGCGGTCCCCATGGACCGGATATTTCCCCGGCAGGGATCTGTGAAGATGAGGGAAGTAACGACCGGGAAGACCATCGTGCTTCAGCCGGGTCAGCCGCAGGAAATGTCTCTTGAGGCCCGGGGGTACAGGATCTTCACGATCGAACCCCCCGGCAAGAAATAGAGTCCCCTCCTGATATATCGGCAGGCGGTTTTTCGATCGTTCTCCGGCCAGGCGCAAACGACCCGGGGCCGGAGATCTCGCGTGATTCCTTTCAGTAACGATTTTGACCACTCATGCGGCCGGGTTGCGTCGTTTTGGTCTCGTTCTATCTTTGTCCTCGTTGCGCCCCCTCTTTTCCGTTGCAACATCACCTCTTCGACTCCTGGCCATTCGTACCTTGTCTTGAGTGAAACGTTCATTCGTTGCTTTTTCTATCCCGATGGCTTTGAGCGTTTCCGACTGCTCGGCTTCGAATTCGGCTCGCAGCACGACAATCTGAGCTTCCATTGCTTCCCGCTTACGCTCCAGACCAAACTGTTTGCGTCCTATCTCCTGTTGACGCAATAATTGCTCCGCTGTGTCCTTTGTCTCTTGTGACAATCGCGCAGAGCCCGTCAGGACGCCGTCCGCACCGACATAGACATCAAGTAGTTCGATGCCGTGGCTTGTGAGCCTGAATTCCCGAATCTGATTGGAGTGCGCCATCCCGCGCGATTTCAGCACGTACAATCCCCTGTTCCGTTCGCCTCCGATTTCAATATCACGCAGAAGCAACCATGTATCCATCAGGGACGAGATGTATACGTCGGTACTCTCCAGATTATCGTCGCCGGAAGTGAGACTTGTGCAGAACGCGGTGATCCGGTTCATCTTCAAAAAATCCACGAGGCGCAATAACATTGATTTTACTTCAGATTGGTTCTCTCCCGCCATGAATGAATTAATAGGGTCGAGGACAACGACGGTCGGTTTGAATTTATTGATCAATTTGATACAGGTCGTCAGGTGATTTTCCAGGCCATAGAGTGTCGGACGCGTGGCAAGAAACTGCAGCATCCCTTTCTTCAGCCACGGCTCCAAATTTATCCCGATTGAACGCATATTGCGCACAAGCTGGCTGGGGGATTCTTCGAAAGTAAAATAGAGAACCCGTTCTTTTCTCCTGCATGCCGCATCGACAAATTGTGCGGCAATGCTCGTCTTACCCGTGCCGGCGGTGCCGGAGACAAGAACAGTGCTGCCGCGATAGTAGCCTTTACCGGAGAGCATCGTATCAAGACGCGGAATCCCGGTTGAAATTCTCTTTGGCGATGAATTGTAATTCAGCCCGAGAGAAGTCACAGGCAGAACGGAAAAGCCGTCTTCATCTATAAGGAAAGGATACTCGTTCGTGCCGTGCGTCGATCCACGGTATTTGACAATGCGCAACCGTCGTATGGACGATTGATCATTCACGCGATGATCGAGCAGGATGACACAATCGGAGACGTATTCTTCCAAACCCTGGCGCGTCAAGGTACCGTCGCCCCGCTCTGCGGTAATGATGGCCGTTACGCCTTTCCTTTTCAGCCAGCACAGCAAGAGGCGGAGTTCAGAGCGCACTGCCCGCGGATTCGGCAACGCTGAAAAGAGTGTTTCTATGGTATCCAGCACAAGGCGCCTGGCACCGATGTTTTCAATTGCCTGATGAATCCTGATGAACAGACCTTCCAGGTCGTATTCACCGCTTTGTTCGACTTCACTCCGCTCAATGTGAATATGCTCAAGCCAGAGCTTTTTCCGTTCTACGAGGGTGGCCAGATCAAACCCCAGTGAAGCAACGTTTGCGGTGAGTTCTTTCTCTGTCTCCTCGAACGAAACAAAGACGCCGGGCTCGTTGTACTGCGTCGCACCGCGAACGAGAAACTCCATTGCAAAAAGGGTCTTTCCGCAACCGGCCCCGCCGCATACCAGGGTCGGCCTCCCTTTCGGCAAGCCCCCGCCGGTGATTTCGTCCAATCCCTGGATACTTGTGGGGGATTTTGGAAGTTTCGTTCGTTGGGATTCTGCACCCAGTTTCTTCATGACCATTAAGCCGGGATATGTTTTAGTTTTTACTCGGATCCTTTTGACGCGTGGCCTTGACACCCTTCACGACCGCGATGCCCAGCAGCACGAGTGAGCCCACCGCAATCCATTGCGGGGGTACATGCAACAGGACAGCACCGTAGATCAATCCACCGATTATGATCAAAAACCCTACAACGTAAAGTCCGTATGACATGCCATGTCCTTCTCGTCAAAGTCGCCGCTACTGAGCGAAGTCATTCTGATGTTGGTCGTTCAATATTGATTTCATAAAAGTACAACAGGCTACCGATTTGTGACTGTGAAATACGTCAGCCCAAAGGATGAAAAAGGAGTTAATCCCTGCAATTGCTCATCTCCCCTGACTCTGTTATCTTGCATATGATCGCCCGTTTTCGGCCTCCGATCCGGCTCCCCATCAATCCAGGAGAGAACTAAATGGGAATTATCCTTGCACCCGTCCTCATCGGCATGGCCCTGGTCCTGTATGACGGATCCGAACGTACCGGAAACGCGCCTGAAGGGTCGGGCGTCTTTGACGTCAAATCGTTCGGAGCGACGGGCGACGGCACATCGCTCGACGTCGCTCCCATCAACAGGGCAATTGAGGCTGCAAGTGCTGCCGGCGGGGGCACAGTGCGATTCCCCGCAGGGAGGTATCTCTCAAGTTCCATCCACCTCAGGAGCAACGTCGGCCTCTTTCTCGAACATGGTGCTGTCATCGAGGCTGTCTCCTGGACTCAGGCGGCGTATGACCCTCCGGAATCCAACGCATGGACGAAATACCAGGACTTCGGTCACAGCCATTGGCATAACAGCCTCATTTGGGGTGAGAACGTCGAGAATGTTTCCATCACGGGGCCCGGGCTCATCTACGGCAAAGGATTGAGCAGAGGCCTGGAAAGCGGAACGTACAAGGATCCCCCCGTGAACGCAGGGAACAAGGCAATCGCCCTCAAGAATTGCCACAACATCGTGATGCGGGACATCTCTATCCTGCACGGGGGCCACTTCGCAATACTGGCGACGGGTGCCGACAATCTCACTATCGACAACGTCCGGATCGACACGGATCGGGATGGCATGGATATCGATTGCTGTCGCAATGTCCGGATTTCCAATTGCAGCGTGAACTCACCCTGGGACGATGGGATATGCCTGAAGAGCAGTTACGGACTGGGACGCATGCGGGCAACGGAAAACGTGACGATAAATGGTTGCTACGTGACAGGCGGGTTCATCGAAGGGACACTGCTCGATGGCACGTTTCAGCGGGCGCCCTCGGGGTATGCGGGATATACCGGTCGGATAAAATTTGGCACCGAATCGAACGGCGGCTTCAAGAACATCACGATCACCAATTGCATTTTTGAAGACTGCGGCGGACTCGCTATCGAAAGCGTCGACGGCGGCGTGATCGAGGACGTCACGATCGACAATATCGCCATGCGGAATATCGTGAATGCACCGATATTCATCCGGCTCGGCAATCGGGCACGCGGCCCTGACAGTCCCTCCCCGGGCTTCATCCGGAGGGTCAACATCAGCAACATCGTCGTCTCCGGTGCTCACCGGCAGCTCGGCTCAATACTCAGCGGCATTCCTGGCCGGTCCATCGAACAGGTGCGCATCAGCAACGTGCAGATTCTGCAGGAGGGAGGGGGGACACACCAAGACGCAGCCCTTCATCCCCCGGAGAAAGAAACGGATTATCCCGAGCCGGACATGTTCGGCACTATGCCTTCCTACGGATTCTACATCCGTCACGTCACGAGTGTGGACCTCACGGATGTGGAGATCCGAACGGAGAAGGAAGATTTCCGCCCGGCATTCTTCCTGGAAGATGTGCAGGGGGCTGATTTTGAGCATGTCAGGTGGAGTCACCAGCCAGCCGCCCCCTCCTTCCGGTTGCGGAGCGTTTCCGATTTCAACGTCCGTCGATGCGCTCCGGTCCCGGACATGCATATTGATCGTTCGGAAGAGAAGGAGTTTTGAATTCCGTGACATCTTGACAATCGCCGCAGAACAAAGTACACTGTGACGGTTCACATTCTCAAGCGACGGGGGTTTGATCGACCAATGCGACGTGCCTTGATTTTGCAGAGCGTGTTCGTCATTGCGTTCCAGGGACTTCTTGCCCAGGGACCGGACCATCCCACGCTCCGGCTGGGCTCCCCTGCACCGGATTTCAACCTGCCCGGCACGGACGGGCGAACCTGGTCGCTGAAGGACTTTGCGGAAGCGAAGGTCCTCGCAGTGATCTTCACCTGCAATCACTGTCCCACGGCACAGGCCTACGAGGGACGCATCAAGAAGTTGGTCGCCGAATACCGTCCGCGGGGAATCGCCTTCGTCGCCATCAATCCGAATCATGCCGAGTCGGTCAGGCTCGACGAGCTTGGCTACACCGACCTTGACGACAGATTTGAGTCGATGAAAACCCGCGCGGCGGACCGCCGGTTCAATTTTCCCTATCTCGATGATGGCCCGACGGAAGCGGTGGCCCGGCTGTACGGGCCCGTCGCCACGCCGCACGTTTTCGTCTTCGATGCCGCGCGCCGGCTCCGCTTCCAGGGACGCATCGACGACTCCGAACGCGAGGACCTGGTGAAGAACAGCGACACCCGCAATGCGCTCGAGGCACTGCTCGCCGGCGGGGAACCTCCGGTGACCGAGACCAGGGTCTTCGGTTGCTCGATCAAGTGGGCCGAAAAGGCCGAATCGAACCGTGAGTGGGAGGAGAAAGTCCACCGCGAGCCGGTGACAATCGAGGCTGCTGACGCCGCAGCACTGCGGGAACTGCGCACCGGCAAGTCGGGCAAAATCCGCGTTGTGAACGTCTGGGCGACCTGGTGCGGACCGTGCGCCGCGGAATTCGACGATCTGATCGAGACAAACCTCCGATTCCGGCATCGCGATTTCGAACTGATCACTGTTGCGGCACAGTTCCCCGACGAGAAGGAAAAAGTCCTGAGATTCCTGCAACGCCACCACGCCTCGACCCGCAACCTGATTTTTGGCGGGACCGACAAGTACACAATGATGGAAGCGCTCGATCCCGAGTGGAACGGCGCGCTCCCGCACACGCTCGTGCTGGGTGCTGACGGCGAAGTGCTTTACCGCCAAACGGGAGAAGTGGACTTCCTCAAACTCCGCCGGGTTCTCGTCCCGGCGCTCAACAGTCTTGCCCCCTGGGGCGGGCTGAGCCCCATCAAGTGAATCTGATGCGGAACGGAAACATGCCGGCATTAACCCGACAATACTAATGTTCAGTGCAGGTCACGCTATGTGGAAATACTTCGTGCGGTACATTTTCTTTGTCGCCAGTGTGTTCCTCCCGGCGGTCGTCCCGAGCTTCGGTGGGACTGTCGTGTTTTTTGAGAAGGACTTCCCGTCGGCCGAGAACAGCGCGATCACCCGTTCGGCGCTCGAGAGCGCATTAGCCTCATTACATCCCAGGTTTATCGGACTCGCCGATCTGCGGAAGGAGAATGCACTGGGTGAGGGGGATCTTCTTGTCCTCCCCTACGGGTCCGCTTTTCCGGCTGATGCGTGGGAGGCAATCCATCGCCATCTTGACCAGGGCGATCTCCTCATACTTGGTGGCCGGCCTCTCTTCGTGCCCGTCTACCGCGACAGCAGTGGCTGGCGGGTCGATCCGCCGTCGAACGCATATGCCCGAAGCGTCGGGATCGAGCATGCGTATGCAGTGCCGCAGCACGGGCCCTGGACTCTCCAGTGGGATGAAGATGCCCCGTTCTTCCAGGGAAGCGTGCTCACTCCGCGCCGGGTCTTCGTCAACGCAGGCCATGGAGGGAGATATCGCGGGCTCGGTTTTCTCGTTGATGAGCGGGGAGACCGCCTGGCCGCTCCCGTGGTGGCAGAGGATCTCGTGGGACGCGGAAGGACTCCGCGTCGGCGTGTCTACCTCAGCTTCGATGCGGAGCCGGGCTTCTGGGAATCCACGGATGGGACGGGACTTATGCGGCGCGCTGCCGTTTACGCTTCACAGGGAGGCATCCGGCTCTGGCTTGATCTCGAGCATCTCTCGCTGAAGCCGGGCGAGCCTGTCTCCGGCGCTGTGGATGTCCTGCGGAGAGGAGGATCTGCGAGACTCACGCTCGAGCTGCTCTCCGGTTCGAAGGTTCTCGCATCGAAGACGTTTGACTGCGGCGGCACGCTGCACGAAGCATTCGATCTGGCGCTCCCGTTGAACGAACGGGGGGTCATCAGGGTGCGCGCGACACTCTCCGCGGGAGACACGGTGCTGGAGAGATACACGTCGGGAGTCTCCGTTCGTGACCTCTCTCTCCTCCACTCGGGGGCGCACCTCGAGGCAGGACGCGACTACTTCCGGCTGGACGGAAAGCCTTACCTGATGGTAGGCGCAAACTACTTCTCGACCGATGAGTATACCCGGGGCTTCTTCGTCGGCGGGAGCATTGGCGGGAACGGGTGGAACTGGGAGCGTGATTTCGCGGCGATGGAGCGGCAGGGTTTCACCGCAGTGCGCACGGGTATCTGGCTCAACCGCGAGCGTTACCTGGATGTGGTGAGCGGAGCAGCGGATGATCGTCTGCTGAGCGCCGTGGAGGCGTTCCTCTCGGCTGCTGCCCGCCATCATATGCAGGTCATCTTTACATTTTTTGCATTTAATCCCCAGGTCGAACTGCATGAGGGTGGGGGGCAGGAAGGTGATCGTAGCGGGCCGGGGCCCAATCCTTACCTCGATCCCGCGGCAATTGAAGCGGAGGGCACCTACGTTCGCGCGATCGCTTCCCGGTTCCGGGACGTGCCGTTCCTGAGCTACGACCTCATCAACGAACCGAGTGTCACCAATCCCAGGCGACCCTGGAAGGGGAATTCGCCGAACGGGGATCCCGTGGAACTGGCTGCCTGGCAGCATTGGCTCGAAAAGAAGTATACCACAACCGACCGCCTTGCGCGAGCCTGGCACACAATTCCTGCCGAGCTTGGTGCATTTGACAGGGTGCCCCTCCCCGCGTTTGCCGATCTGGAGCCCGCGCGTTCCGGCAACCCGAGGATCGTTCGGGCGGTCGACTACAACCTCTTTGCGCAGGAGGCGTTCTGCCGGTGGATCGACGCGATGATCGGGGCCATCCGGTCCGTGGGCGCACATCAGGCTGTCACCGTGGGCCAGGACGAAGGGGGGGTTGTCGATCGGGTCTTGAATCAGTTCTGGGCGGAATCCGGCGTCAGCTTTACGGTGAACCATAGCTGGTGGCGCGACGACGCGCTTCTGTGGAACTCTGTGGCGGCCAAAACCCCCGACAAACCCAACATCATCGGCGAAACAGGACCGCAACCCGTCTGGAGCATGGACGGGTCATGGCGCTGGGACGACGTACAGGGGATGGGACTGGAGGAACGGAAGCTTGTCCTCGGCTTCGCCAATGCGAATACGGGAGTCCTCCATTGGGATTGGTCGCGGGATGAGGACTACAGTCTCCTGAGGCGGGACGGCTCGTACAAACAATGGATGAGTGCGGCGGGGGGGATCGCGGCATTCGCCCGCGACGCACAGGCGCACGCAACGGAGGCGACTCCGCCGGAAATCGCGCTTGTCTTGCCGCAGTCGCTGCAACTCTCCCCCTTCGGGAGCTGGGCGCTGACAGTTCAGCAGAATGCTGTCCGTGCTCTGTACAACCATGCAAGGGCAACCGCCGTCGCGACAGGCGAATATCAACTTTCGCGGATGCCCGGGGTGAAACTGATCATCCTTCCCGCTCCCTGGGTGATATGTCAGGAGGCCTGGGATCAGCTCATGGTCAGAGTGAGGGCCGGAGCAACGCTCCTTGTCTCGGGGAGGATTGACGCCGACGAACACTGGATGCCGGTTCCGGAACGGACGCGGGGGTGGAACGTGGGGTACAGCCCGGAGGCAATGACCGCACGGGAGGTGAGTTTGAACTGGCCCGGGGGGAACGCTCGACTCAGTTACGGGGGGGAGAGGACAACGTATGCTGAACGCGGGGTCCTCGGCGAAGGGCGGACGTTCGTCGAAGTCCCGCTCGGCACCGGCCGCATCCTGTATTTCGCGTCCCCGCTGGAGCTGGCGGATCAGCTTGATGAAATCGGGCGCGTATACAGGTTTGCAATGAAACGCGCGGGGGTCAGTGCACTCTATGAGACCGCGTGCGACGATCCCGGCATACTGATCTGCCCGACCAGGTTGCCGGACGCGACGCTCTATGTGCTGACATCCGAGAGCGCCGCGACCGCGCCGGTATCGTTCCGGGACAATCTGAGCGGCGCCGATATCCGCGTCAGCATCTC
Source organism: Ignavibacteriota bacterium (assembly GCA_003158475.1). Lineage (GTDB taxonomy): Bacteria > Bacteroidota > Ignavibacteria > UBA10030 > UBA6906 > Fen-1273. The sequence continues at coordinate 98,953 of PMJR01000094.1, forward strand.
CCCGGGGAGAGGTGCGCTCGTTCTCGTGGGGCGTGACGGAGGCGTCATTGCATCGTACAATGCGGAGGGCGCGATGAAGGCGCGGTGAGGGATCTTCCCGTCACCGCGTGAGACATTTGAATCCGGAATCCCGAGTGGAATCCTCGGTGCACTGTCAGTGCTCCGGGGGAATGAATTGCATGCTCTGCATCCATTCCGCCAGACGCGAAGGCCACCTGCTCACCGGCAAACGGGAGGGACGTAACCCGTAACCGTGCCCGCCCGCTTCATACAAATGCACTTCCGCCGGCACACCGGCGTGCGCAAGCGCTCTGTAGTATGCGATGCTGTTGTTCACGCCTTCCGGGTCGTGCTGCGTCTGCACGAGGAATGCAGGGGGCGTCTCCCTGGTCACATGAAACGCCGGATCAAGCGTTGATGCACTGTCTCCGGTCGCCAGATACGAGGGATAGATCAACACGGCAAAGTCAGGACGACAGGAGAGACGGTCGGCATCATCCCGCAGAGCGTACGCCCGCTTCTGGAAACCACAGCTCAGAGAAACCGCAAGATGCCCCCCCGCGGAAAATCCAAGGACGCCTATCCGATGAGGGTCGATGTTCCATTCTCCCGCGCGGGACCTGATCATCCCGAGCGCGCGCTGCGCATCCTGAAACGGCCTGGTGTGAGGGGAGGGATCAGGGACACGGTATTTGAGGAGAATGGCAGTCACACCGATGGAATTGAGCCACTCGCACACTTCGGTTCCCTCGAGATCCATTGCCAGAATATGGTATCCGCCGCCGGGGAACACGACGACTGCCGTCCCGGTCTCCCGCGTTCGTGCCGGTCTGTACACTGTTATCGTGGGATCCGATATATCCGTCAGGTGAATGACCGGCCGTCCTCCGATCAGGCCATCCTTCGGCGTGGTCGCATCGTGTTCCCGCGCGTGCAACGCCGCGACGCCGGGAGTCTCTGCGGGCCATAAGAGGAGTGTGACCGGCGCGCTGCTGTCAGGGGGATCTGTCACTGCAGCCCCGGCAGCCAGCGGGAGCAGCCCGGCGATGGAAATGAAGCAGAGCGAAAGTGTGGTCATTCTGTTTGTCCGCGCGATTCGTGTTTTGCCGGGATACCTTTGGTGTGGCAATCGAGGCACCGGACGAAATGAATATTGTTGGGACTGCGACTCTCGACGTACGTCGTGTTCATTTTCGTCACGTCGAGCCCGCAGTTCGAGATTGCCGGATGGCAATTAATGCAGCTCCGCCGTGATTCGTTGCTGTGACTGTCATGGCACGCAAGACAACTCAGCCCCTCGTGAACCCCCCTCGGGGTCCGGTCGTCCCCTGTCCCCGCCTGGTGAAACGCATTGGGCGCGTGGCACTGAAAGCAGACCCTCTGGCGGGGATCGTCCGAGACATCCACATCCCGTTCCCCCTCCCTGAGCGTCAGGATCGGCAGGGCCGATGCCTGGACGTGCGTCTTTTCATACCTGTCATAGAACAGGACCGTTGACGGGCCCCCCCGCCGGCCGTAAAAAATCTTCCCCGGATCGGTATAGTCCGCAGGAACTGCGGGAGAACCTTCCTGATGTGCCCTGTGGCATGTCAGGCACGGGATGACGGGCTGGTTCGATTGTCCGACCGCCGCCAGCTTCCAGGGACCCTTCCGGCTTACAGGCGTCACCAGGTCCTCGATCGTACCCCCGAAGAACATGCCATGGCAGCGCAAACAGTCCGCGTTGAGCTGCTCGGCCGTATTGTGTTTTTCATTCAGAAAAATTGCCGCGTACGTCGTCGAGTGTCCGCCCGAAATCCACCGCGCATATTCTGCGCCGTGGCAGCGCCTGCAATTCTCCGTCATTTCCAGGACCTGTTCCTCGTCCAGCCCGATTCGTTCGGGTCCGGTTCCGGTGAAGTGGTGAACAAACATCATCCCCTTTTCTTTCAGGCTGTGAAGTCCGCTGCTGAGGGCCGTGCCGTGACATTCCTTGCAGGCAAAATCCCGGTGGCCGCTGTGCGCCCACATGTCCGATGAACTCTCAATTTCATGGCAACTCTCACAGGTCGATCGGGGAGAGGCCGCGCCCCAGTAGTAATAGAAGCCGCCGCACGCGACGACCGCCAGAGTAAACGCCACCGCAAGGATGCGAAGGGGGGGAGAGACCTTTTTCACGGGTATGACCTGCTCACGTATCTGTGTGTGTTTCCGGTCTATTTGAACCGGTTCCCTTTTTGCCATTCCCCCGCAATATGCTCCCCGACCCGGTAGCCAAGAGCCATAATTGTCAGCGCGGGGTTGAACCCCCCGTTCGTCACATGGAGACTGGCATCCGATACGAACACGTTTGGCGTGTCATGAACGCGTCCAAACCTGTCGGTCACGGAAGTTTGCGGGTCCTCCCCCATGCGGCACGTTCCCGCCTGATGTTGTCCGCCGCTCAAACCGGAACCGGGGAGGTGCCGCCATGTCTGAAATGCTCCGGCTTCCTTGAGTATCGCCTCAGCTTTGCGCGAAAGGAATTCAGTCCCTTCGGCATCCTTGGGGTGCCTGTGGCCGGACAGCCGGACGACGGGAATCCCCCAGGAGTCCCTGACAGCAGGATCAACCTGCACACGGGAATCGAAGAACGGCATTTCCTGTATCGGACCGACGACCTGGACGTTCCGCCGGAAATACTTCCGCTGGAATTCCTTGTGCTCTTCCCCCCACAGGGGGGAACCGGGAGGACGGATGTTTGAAAACAGGTAGGGGAGTCTTGTGAACTCGTTCGCCAGTATCCCGCCGCCGACGATTCCCGGATTGTGGTGACTGAAGTCGCTTATGGCGAGTGTCGCACCCGGACCGACATCGTCGAATATGTCCTCCTCGAACAGCCCGAACGCTCCGGTGTAGGCATGCCCTTGGAGGTTTCTCCCGACCCAGTCATACCGGTTGCCGACGCCGGAGGGGAAGTGTTTCGACGTGGAATTCAACAGGAGCCTGGGGGTCTCGGTCGCGGAGGCGGCGACGACAATGACGTCCGCAGTCTGTTCCTGTTTCGTGTTCTCCCTGTCGAAGTACTCCACCCCGGTGATCCTCCCCGACGCGTCGATGATCAGGCTCCCCACGACGCACCTGGTCCGCAACTCGCAGTTCCCGGTCGAGAGGGCCGCCGGGATCACCGTGTTGTGTGTCCCGCATTTGGCGTTGATCGGACATGCGAAGCCGCAGCAGGTCCGCCTCCTGACGCATGCCGGACGGCCGCTGTACGGCACCGAGTTCCGCAGCATCGGGATAGGAAATGGATGAAGCCCCATCCTCTTCATGGCGGACTCGAGCATTGTTGCCTCCCTGTTGTAGGAGAAGGGAGGCATCGGGTAGTGTTTCTTCCGGGGGGCGGCGAATGGATTCAGCGATGAGTCTCCCGCGACGCCGATCTCCCATTCCGCTTTCTCGTAGCAGTGCTCCAGATCGTCGTAGCTTACCGGCCAGTCTTCAAGCGTGGATCCCTCGACAGTGCCGTAGGTGCTCTTCATCCTGAAGTCTTCTGCCATGAACCGCCAGGCCATTGCCCCGTAGCTCACCGTGCCGGATCCCACACACGCAGCGATGTTGCTGTACGCTCCATCGCTCGGGTACACGATTTCCGTCGAGCCGTCGCCGCCGACGACGACACGACGGTACCTGTCGTCATCCGGTCCGAACGCATTCCCCAGCACGGTGGTACGCTGGGAGAGGAGCTCGTCGTTATCATGATCTTCAAACGACACCCAGTCCCCCCTTTCGAACAGAACCACGGAGAGTCCCGCCGTGCTCAGTTCTTTTGCGACAACTCCCCCGCCGGCCCCGGCGCCGACAACCACGGCATTGACATGATTGTTTCTCATGGGTCAGAACCTGTACCGGTTTTGGCCGATAATCGGCGGATAATCGATCCCCATCATTTTGTAGCTTGCGTAGTTCGGGTTGCCGCCGTGACGGGGGCTCCCGTAGTAAGCCTGCATCGCGTGGCTCCGGAGCATCTCAAAGAAGCGATTGCTGAACCCCCCCTTCCAATCCCCATCCCGGAGCCTGCCGGATTCCATCTCCCTCAGAAACGAATTCTGCTCCTCCGTGGAGAGTGCCTCGAATCTCTTCCGGTATTTTTCCAGACAGGTCCCAGTCATGGCATCGAGACCTCTCCGGTACTCCCGTCGGAAACGGCGATAGGGTCCGGCAAGCTGCCTGTCGATGAACGAGACGACGCCGTTTTCGCGCCCCCCGGGCCATGCATCGGCAGGGATGATCCGGTCAGCGATCGCCCCCAGCAGGCCGGCATCGTCATCGGAAAGAACGGCCCTGCCTGCCGGATGCTGCGGGGCACACCCCGCGGCCAGACTCAGGCTCCCGAATCCCAGTGTCGCAAGTTTGATGAAATCTCTGCGCGAGAGTTTCGAACCGGTGTCCATGAATTCATCCGTTGCTTGTTTTTCCCGTACCGGTGCCCGTCCCCGGAGTGACTCCGGGGCGACGCGTGATTTGTCGTCAAAATATAAGTGTAAGGTGGTGTACATTCAAGGATTGGAACCGGGATAATACTACAACCTGAAGAGCGGGACTTCTTGCGTCTCTCCGCGTGTTTCTTTAGGTTGAGCAGACTCTCAAACGGGGTAAATCCATGGAAAAATTGAACCGCTTTCCCTTCCGCCTCCTCTGGGTTTCCTTGCCGCTCATGGTCCTGGACCCCGGCCGGGCGGCGCCGCAACAGGGGAAGGAGGAAGGACCGGCGCCAAACACGTTGAGCCGGGAGGAGAAGCAGGAGGGGTGGAAACTTCTCTTTGACGGCACGACAATGAACGGGTGGCGTGGCGCCTACCTTGATTCGCTTCCGGCGAAGGGATGGGAGGTGAAGGACGGCATACTGATCGTACAGGCATCCGGCGGAGGAGAGGCGGCCTACGGAGGAGACATTGTCACTCTGGAACAGTATAGCAGCTTCGAGCTCGTCGTCGATTTTAAGATGACCGAAGGCGCCAACAGCGGCATCAAGTACTTTGTGACCGAACAACGGCCAAAGACCCCCGGATCCGCCAAAGGGCTTGAGTACCAGCTTCTTGATGATGCGCGCCATCCCGACGCGAAACTGGGGATCAACGGGAACCGGACGCTCGCTTCATTGTATGATCTGATTCCGGCAACGAACAAGACCGTCCACCCGATCGGCCGGTGGAACCGTGCCCGGATCGTCGTACGTGGGAATCATGTCGAGCACTGGCTGAACGGGATCAGGGTGCTCGCGTATGAGCGGGGGGGGAAGGAATTCCTCGCGCACAAGGCCGAAAGCAAATTCAGAGACCTAGAGGGATTCGGTGAGGCGCCGAAAGGCCACATTCTCCTTCAGGATCACGGTGATCGGGTCTTCTTCAGGAACATCAAAATCCGCATTTTGTAAATCTGTCCCACGAGTCCGTGGAAGGTCCGCCAATGGTTACTTCCTCCCGTCGCAACTTCCTCAAAATGGCCGGCATGGCTGCTGCAGCCGGCGCGCTTCCCCTCTCGGTCCCCCTGACCCAGGACGAGCCGGGAAAAAGTAAGAAGAAGTTGCTCCCGTTCGGGCTGGGCGTGGCATCGTACAGTTTCCGTGCGTTCACGCTCGACCAGACCATCGCGATGACGAAACGGCTCGGGATCGGAAAGCTGTGCTTGAAGGAGATGCATCTGCCGCTGACAAGCCCCGCGCCGGAGATAGCAGCAGCGTTGTCGAAGATGCGGGATGCCGGCGTGGCGCTTTCAACCTGCGGCGTCGTCTACATGACGTCGGAGACCGAGGTGGAGCGGGCGTTCACGTACGCGAAAGCAGCCAGGCTGAAGTTCCTCGTGGGCGCGCCGGATGAATCACTGTTGCCTGCGGCCGAGAGGGCGGTGAAGGCGACGGACATCGCACTCGCGATTCATAACCACGGACCGACGGACAACCGGTACCCGAGCCCGGAAAGCATCCACAGGCTCATCGCGAAAATGGACAAACGGATGGGACTCTGCATTGATTGCGGGCATACGCAGCGACTGGGGCTTGACCCGTCGAACGAGGCGGAACGCTTCTTTGACAGGCTCTTCGATCTTCATATAAAAGACGTCACTGCTCCGGAAGCGGCGGGGACCACCGTGGAGATCGGGCGCGGAGTGATCGATATCCCGAAGCTCCTCGGAACGCTGATCCGGCTCAGGTATTCCGGAACACTCCACGTCGAATTCGAAAAGGACGAAAATGATCCGCTGGCCGGCGTCGCCGAATCAGTCGGATACCTGCGCGGCGTGCTGGCGGCACTGTAGTCTGACAATTCGGGGAGACTCACATGAGTACGCGACGTGAATTTTTGAAAGAGATCGGCCTTGGCACGGCGGCGGCGGTTATCGGAGTGAGCGCGAAAAGCTACACCGGGATCCCCGGCGCCAACGACCGGGTGAATTGTGCGGTGATAGGTCTGCACGGACGCGCCTATGCCCACCTCGAGTCAATACACGCCAACCGGAATGCACTCGTGTCCCACGTGTGCGACGTCGACAGCAGGGAGCTCGACAAATTTGCGGAAGCTGTGAAGGGGAAATTCGGCCGGAGCCCCGTCAGAGAAAAGGACTTCAGGAAGGTGCTGGAGTCGCCCGATGTCGATGCCGTCACGATCGCGACCCCCGAGCACTGGCACGCCCCCATGGCGATCATGGCCCTGCAGGCGGGGAAGCATGTCTATGTAGAAAAGCCGTGCAGTCATAATCCGCATGAAGGGGAACTCCTTGTTCAGGCCCAGAAAAAGTACGGCAAACTGGTACAGCTGGGGACCCAGCAGCGCTCATCCCCCCATACAATTGCAATCGTGAAGAAGATCCATCAGGGGCTCATCGGGAAGCCGTACTTCGGGAAGGCATGGTACTGCAACACGCGGAAGTCGATCGGAAACGGCAATCACGTTCCCGTCCCCGGATACCTTGATTGGGATCTCTGGCAGGGCCCGGCGCCGCGGCGTCCTTACAGGGACAACGTGCATCCTTACAATTGGCACTGGTTCTGGGACTGGGGGACGGGGGAGACGCTCAATAACGGCACGCACGAAGTGGATGTGTGCCGGTGGGCGCTCGGCGTCGATTTCCCCGACAGGGTGACCGCCTCGGGCGGTCGCTACCATTTCAAGGATGACTGGGAGTTTTACGATACTCTGGTGACAAGCTATGAATATGACGGCAGGATGATCACGTGGGAAGGAATGAGCTGTCAGGGGAAGGAATACTACGGCAGGAGCCGGGGGTCAACCATTCATGGGACTGACGGCACGGTGCTGATAGACCGGGACGGGTACCAGGTGTTCAGTCTCGACGACAAGAAGATCGATGAATACGCGGTGGGAAGGACGAGCACCAGTCAGGACCTTATCAGCGCCGATTCGATGACCGATGATCATTTCCGTAATTTCTTCGACGCGATCCGGGAGGGCCAGCAGCTGCGCGCACCGATCGGGGAAGGAAACAAGAGCGTCACTATTCTTCAGCTTTCGAACATCGCGTGGAAAGTAGGCCGTTCCCTCAATCTGAACAAAGACAACGGCCATGTGGTCGGAGACCCCGGGGCCATGCAACTCTGGCAGCGGGAATACGAAAAGGGCTGGGAGCCGAAGATGTAGGCCCGGAACACGCTCAGGTCTGAACACACTCACGAGGCTCTTCGGCGAAGAGAGGCACCTGCGTTTACCGCCGCGGGCCTTACCCTCCCTGAACCAGCCGTCTGATTTCCGCCGCCACTTCCTCCGGCTTCCACTCATTCCCGGTGATCACTTTCACAAGCCTCCCCTCCGGGTCGATCAGCACGGTTCTCAGGTTGTGGTCGATCAACCCTTCGTCCTGGGAATACTCCAGCCCCAGCCCGTCTGCGAGGCGGCGTATCACCGGGCCCGCAGTATCCGGGTCGGTGACAAAATCCCACGACGAGAAGTCGGCCCCGTATTCCGCGGCATAGCGTTTCAACACCGCGGGCCGGTCGAATTTCGGATCGAAGCTCACACTCATGAGATGCCACCTGCCGTTCAGGATTCCGTCTCCCTTCAGGGACTTCTGGACCCGGGCAAACTGGTTGCTCATCCTGATGCAGAAATCGGGGAGGGGACAGCGCGTGTAGATGAATGTCAGCGCGAGCACGCTCCCTCTGAACGAGCTCAACCGCACGGTCTTCCCGTCCTGGTTGAGGAGTGACTCGTCCGGAAAGACTTCCCCCGTTCTGAACACTCGGGCCGTGATGATCTGGTCGGCCGAGAGTGTCGGCAACGTCTCCCCCTTTCCCACCAGAACGATCTGCTCGAGCCAGCTTTCTGTCCGCGACACCGCAAGTGTTGCCTGTATACTGTCCCCGACAGCGAGCGGCCGGAGCAGGTCCTTGTCCCGCACTTTGAACGGCATCGTCATGGCGTTCATATAATTCGGGATCGCCTGGTGGGCGACTGTGAGCGTGAGTTTCGCGGTGTCAATTCTGAGGACTTCCCCCCGGAGGGGGAACGTCACGAGGTCGGTTTCTTTGATCTTTGTGCATCCTGCCGCCAGGAGCGGGAGAAGGCAGAAGAGCGGAAGCGTGCGGGAGTTCATGTGAGGCCGGGGAGAGAGCGAGTATTCAGTGCATTCGGATGTAAACTCGCAATACTTAGCCAGGAAATCAACTTCAAGCTCCCATATGCGGGGACTCGCCGTCGCCTTGATTTCGCACCCCCATTCCCGTACATTACATAATCATGGCATTCTGGCTGCTGAAAACTGAACCCTCGGAGTTCTCGTACAGCGACCTCGAGAAGCGGAAACGCGCGGTCTGGGACGGTGTCAAAAACAACACCGCCCTCATGCACATCCGTGCGATGCGGAAGGGGGACAGGGCGCTGATATACCATTCAGGCGGGGAAAAATCGCTCGTCGGCCTCGCGGATATCGTTTCAGATCCGTATCCCGGCCCGAATGCAGGGGACGCAAAGATCGTCGTGTTTGATATCGCCCCGGCCGGAAGGCTCTCCCGGCCTGTCCCTCTCGGTGCCATAAAGAAAGAGAAGGAATTCGCCTCCTTCGAACTCGTCCGCATCTCCCGCCTCTCCGTGATGCCCGTGCCGCCGACCCTGTGGAAGAAGCTTCTCGCGATGGCAAACTGAGTGACCCGACATACGTGATGTTCGTTCTTCTTGAAATAGCCGGCGTGGGATGTCTTATCCTGCTCAACGGCCTGTTCGTCGCCGCGGAATTCGCCATTGTAAAAGTACGCTCCACCCAGATTGAGCCACTCCTGAAATCCGGGCATTCCCGCGCCAGGATTGTGGAGCATGTGATCAACCACCTCGATCGGTATATTTCCGCCACACAGCTCGGCATCACCGTGACAAATCTCGCGCTTGGCTGGCTGGGGGAACCTCTGGTGGCGGGGTTGATCGAGCCCCTCATGGGGCTTATCGGCCTTACCGGGAAGGCGGCCGTGGGGACGGTCGCTCTGGTGCTTGCCTTCGGGCTCATCACGTTCCTCCAGATCGTCATCGGGGAGCTGGCGCCGAAGCACCTTGCCATCCGGCGTCCGCAAAGGATCGCCCTGGCACTTGCACGCCCTCTCAACGCGTTCTTCCTCGTCTTTCGTCCCTTCATCTGGCTCCTGAACGTCTCCGCGACCGGCTTCCTCAGGTTTCTGGGAATCCAGCCCGCACGCGAGGGGGACATCGCGCATTCCGAAGAAGAGCTCCGTTTGCTCCTGGGGAAAGGGAAGATATTTTCCAGCACGGGGAAGAACATACTTCTGAACGCCATGGAGATGCACAAGCGATCAGTCCGCGAGATCATGGTACCGCGGACCGCAGTCGTATTTCTCTCGACCGGGAAGAGTATGGAGGAAAACATCGCGCTGGCGCTCGACAGTCAGTTCACGCGATATCCCCTCTGCGAAGGTGATCTGGACAACGTGCTCGGCATGGTGCACATGAAGGACCTCTTCCGGCTCAAAGATCTCCGGGGGGACGGCTCGCGCCTCATGGAGGTCAAGCGCGAAATGCCGTTCGTTCCCGAAACGATGCCGCTGGAGAGGATACTCAATACGTTTCTCGCCAAACGCGTTCTCATGGCGATCGCGGTGGATGAGTACGGGGGGACTGCCGGACTGGTGACGCTGGAAAACGTGCTGGAAGAACTGGTTGGCGAGATCAGCGACGAATTCGACGTGGAACAGCTTCCGGTGCAGAAGGTGAACGAAAATGAATTTCTTGTCGACGGAGGGATGCCGTTGCACGATTTCGCGCGGATGTTCGACATAGAACCCGATTCGAAGGATGTCGTCACCGTCAGCGGGTACGCCATCCATATCCTCGGGCGTGTCCCCGAAAGGGGGGCGCAGCTCAGGATCGCACCCTGGACCGGGACCGTGGAGGCGATGGAGGGGAGGCGCGTCAAGTCACTCCGGCTGAAAAGAATTCCAGTGGAGGATGAACACCATGCGTAGAGAGTGTTTACGGATTCTGTGGAGTGGGGTGACGGCCGCGTTTATCCTCTCGTGTGCCCCGCGACCGGCGGCGGCGCAGTACCTTGAACCGTCCCGCTCGTATGCGCCTTCGGACGCACGGTACGTGAATGCCGGCATATTCGCGCGGGATTTCAGGCCCCGGGGCAGCAACACTGCCCCCGAGTCGCTGTCGGTGTCGTATACCCGGGTGATGCCGTTCGTCGGGTTCAGGCAGGGACCTGTCGACTTCCTTTTCGGCTACACCACATACGATCTTCACGGGGCGTCCCGCGCGGCTGTCTATTTCGGCGTCACGTTCACCGGAGAATACGTCCTCTCCGGGAACCGGGATCGTGCCCTCGTGCTTCCCTTCCTCGTCGACGCGGACTTTACGAAATCGGAATCCGCCGGCACGCTGCATGATAATTTCGACGTCGGGAGCATCGGGATCGGGACCGGGATTAAGTACCGCAGTAACGGCGAGTGGGTCGACTTCTCCGTGATGGCTGCCGCGGTCATCCACTACAGTTTCGATGGATACAGCCTCCAGACAGGGTCTTCCCCCGCCGCAGTTGCCGAGGCCGTGGCTCTCCTGCCGGACATCGGGATACTCAACGGACTTGCTCTGGGCTACCGGTTCCGCTTCCAGGCCTGGACGCTGGGTAACGGCAGGTACGACTACAGGACTCTCAACAACGGCGTATTCGTCGGGGTCATGTTCTGACCTCCGCCGGCCCCAGATTTTGCCCCTTTCTGCTTTCCGGCTATTGCAATTTTCATTCTGACTGCCTACATTTCTAAATAACGGCTTAACCGCTGAAGGCCCTTCTCGGACGGGCTTGTCCTGCCACTCGCGGGACAGGCGCCTCCTGCGTCGCGAAAACGACCACGATAACCCAGCGAAGCTGCGAAAGACCCAACGGCTCTTGTTCTCTGACCCTTGAATTGCCGGCTTGCACCCCTGCTCTGAGTTATCCACTGACGTCCGCGGGGGAGGTGTCAGCATCCCGGCGGATCCACCTACTCAACAGTTCAGATACTCGGAGGTACCATGGCAGTCAAGACTAGCACGCTACAGGATGGGAAGATCGGTGTCATCGATGTAAAAGGATCGTTGGTAGGCGGAGAGGAGACTGATGAGCTCCGCAACGCGGTGGCGGATTTTGTGCAGCAGGGAACCAAGAAACTGATCATTGACCTGAGCAAAGTGACATACCTGAACAGCACGGCGATCGGGGTTCTGGTGTCGGCGCACACAACATTCTCCAAGAACAAGGGGCATGTCAAAGTGTGCGGGATCAACAAGAACATCAACAATATCTTCGTGATCACGAAGCTGACACTGGTGTTCGACACGTGCGAGACCCGAGAGGATGCGGTGGCGGGCTTTGGCAAGGAAAACTAATCCCACAATCAACAAGCAAAGGAGTTCTCGATGAAGCAGTCAGTCTTCCTCTCGTCGGTTATCGTG
>PMJR01000111.1 GCA_003158475.1 Ignavibacteriota bacterium
AAAGCAAGAAATTAATTCTGCTCAAGTGACCTCCCCCGAAAACAATCGGCGAACATTCGTCGATGTCCGGCGATTCTGGCACCCTTCAGTCTGCATTGATCCGGTACAATCACAGATTAAAATACAGCTCAAATAAAGTCCGCTTCGTGTGCACTCGCACATTGCGTCTTGGATAACAGTTCTGTAGTTTTCCAAGGGTTCGCGGTACATTCCAGAGGGCCTTCTTCGTCGTTCAGGGGGAAGGCCTTACTGTTTCCAGAAGTATAGCTTCCCCCCGGGAGTGATCCGACAATCGCGAGGAAAGATTGATGGATGTGAATGAGGGAACCGAAGAACGGGGGAACACCGATGCGCGGGACTCCACCAGGGTGATTCGCATTGCCGCGGTCCTCGCCTCATGCGGCTTCATCGGGCTCGCGCTCGCCAGGATCGCGGCAAACGATCTGGGGTTTGCACCGGAAATCGGTGCCGCCGGCGTGCTCTCGCTGCTGACGATATGGATCAATCACAGGGGGCGTCCCATGCTGGCGGGCGTCATCCTGATGGCCCTGCTGGTAGGCACCTCGGTCTTCCTCATGACTTCTTCCGAGGGAATACACGACGCGGCGCTGCTGACGTTTCCCGGTATACTCGTACTGGCTGCACTCATTTTCCCTCGCAGGCTGTATGTCGTGCTGGCGGCTTTGCTCGTCCTGATTCCGGCGATTGTTGGGACACTGGAACTAACGAAGATGATCATCACGCCCTACAGCGCCCGTACGGATCTGCTGAGTCTTGTCGATATCACCGTCATCCTCTTTATGACCGCGGCGGCCGTGGAGCTCATGACCAGGATTGTAAAGGAAAGCTCCTCCCGGGCCCGCTCGAGTGAGGCGCGATTTCGCTTGCTCTTCAACAACAGCAGCGAATCGATATTCGTCTTTGGATCCATCGGCCCGGACGGGGTCCCGCAGAAGATCATCGAGGTGAATGACATTGCCAGCAAACAACTCGGGTACACGCATGCCGAGCTGATGCAGATGCGTCCTGTGGATGTTGTCGGTCCGGAGTGCAAACATGCTCTGGTCGAGGTGCTGTCAACACTCAGGACTGAGAAGTACGCCGTGAGCGAGTGCATGTACCGCACCAAGGACGGGAGCGTCTTCCCGGTGGAACTCAGCATTCAGCTTTTTGACATGGGCGGAAATCGCGCGATCATCAGCAACGCCCGGGATATTACCGAGAGAAGGCGTGCCGATGGTGTGATCAGGTCCGCGCTTCGGGAAAAAGAAGTGCTCCTCCGGGAGATACACCACAGGGTGAAGAACAACATGCAGGTGATCTCGAGCCTTCTCAACCTGCAGGCGTCCCAGACGCCGGACCCGGCGACAAAGACGATTCTGGAGGAAAGCCGCCAGAGGGTCAGATCGATTGCGATCATTCATGAAAGGCTGTACAACTCTGGGGATGTGGCGAATATCGATTTCGGCGTCTACCTCAAGAGCGTGGCAGAGGAGCTGTGCAGGGCGTTCGGCAGGGGTGAGGTCTCGTGTGTTCTGGACCTGGAGGCGATACCCTTCGAAATCGACAAAGCAATCCCCGCCGGTCTGATCGTCAATGAACTGCTGACAAACGCACTCAGGCATGCGTTCCCGGCGGCGACAAAGGGGACGGTGTGTGTGCGGCTCCGTTCGCTCGGTGAGGGAAACGTGGAACTCACCGTCCAGGATAACGGTGTCGGATTCCCCCCGGGGACGAACATTTCTTCGGCCACGACGATGGGGCTGGTGATCATCAGAACGCTTGTCGAGCAAATGCACGGGAGACTCAGCATGGACACAACGCACGGGACCACCTGCACGATCAGGTTTAAACTGCACGGAAAAACTGACACGGTCCCCTTGCCGTCCTGAAACCCACCTCGTTCATGTACCGCTGCTCCGGAGGTTCTCCCGCCGGGATTTGTTCCAAGGATTAGATTATTCTTGACATTACACCACCCACCGCGTATAATCTTCCTTACTTTGGAAGGGAGGGAGTATGCTCGGTACGTGCGATGTGATTGCCTTTGTCCCCACCCTGGAGCCGGATAGGGCCCGTGCTTTTTACGAGACCGTGCTCGGCTTGCGGTTTGTCTCGAGCGACCACTACGCTATGATGTTCGAAGCGAACGGGATCAGGCTCAGGATCGCCCGCGTCCAGGAGTTCACGCCCGATCCCTTCACGATACTCGGATGGATCGTTCCCGATATCGGTACTGCGATAAAGGACCTTGTGAAAAGGGGGGTCAAGTTCGAGCGTTACGGGATCTTCAAGCAGGACGAACTTGGGATCTGCACATTTCTCTCGGGTGAGAAAGTCGCGTGGTTCAAAGACCCGGACGGGAACACGCTTTCATTGACGCAGTCAGACCTGATGTAGTCAACGATGGCGCCAAAGGCGCCAGCAGCGATGGCGCCGAATGCGGCACCAACGATGGCGCCGAAGTGGGCATCAGCGATGGGCCCAAGGCGCCACCAGCGATCACGGCGCTTGTGGCGCCGCAGGCCCCGCTCTGGGGCGTGACTGACAGTCCCTCCTCCTTTTGGCCAGGTTAACAGTCCCGCCGCTCCTGGACGTGACTATGTTTGCCCCAACGGGCTCTCGTAGTTGGCAAGCGCACCCCTCGCGAGCCGGAGGACCATCTCACGGAGATCAGCAGGCTCGAGCACCGTTACGCCGCTTCCCCGGCTCACCACCCAGCTTGCCACTTCCTGCAGTGAGTTTACGGTGGCTTCGAAGACGATCGACCCGTCGTCGTTCTCTGTAATCACCTGCGTCTCCATCATCTGCCTCGGCTTCAGTCTCCCCGCCCAGACACTGGAGAGATGGATCTTGATGTTATGCTTTTCGGCCCCCACCCAGCTCCGGAATGAATACCGGAACATCTCGTCGATCTTCTCCTGCGGCACCTTTTTGAAGTGCCTCGTGGAGGCCCTGATGTCGAGTATCTTGTCGAGCAGGTACTGCTTGATCCGCCCGTCGTTCACCGCCAGGACCCGCCAGTACCCCTCGCTGCTGAATATGATCAGCGGATGCAGTTCCCGCCCCCGCTCCACCTCCTGATCATCCTTCCGGTAGTCGACCACGGCGATCGTGTTGCTGTCGATGCACCTCTGGAGCGTTACGACGACGCTCAGTGCCTGTTGTTTTTGCTTCTTGACGAGGAGCGCCGTGGCCTTGTCGAAACCGCTCGTCGAGTTGCAAATCCCGATGTACTGGAGGAGAAGCTCCCTGATGAGCCTGGTGTCCATTCTGCCGTCAAGACAGAGCCCTCTCTTCTTTTCCGAGTGAATCGGTATACCGAGGCTCCGGAGCTCCTGCATGTCCCGCTTTATCGTCGGGATGTCCCTGCTGAAAAGGACCGCAAAATCGGCATCCTTCAACCCGCCGGTATTGGCAATGGTCAGGCCGAGCATCTCGATCTGACGCTTCACCTTAGTCTGGACCTCAAGCATGGGGTACCTGTCGAAAATTGTATCATCCGATGAGACGCTACGAGCCGCAAGATATGGTAAGTTGGACTCAGAATACAGGCGCAAAGCCTGGGCCGGCAACAAGAAAGGGAGAGACACAATGGAATACAGAACAGGTCCGGAATTCTCTCAAGCGGACATACGCGAAGTGCGGGATTTCCTCGAGGGGCGGCGCCTTACGAGGTACGTTCTCCCTCCTGAGCAGCTCCATCTGGTCAACGACGGGAGGGAGCATTTTCTCCGCATATCCAACGGAAAGACGGGGGAATACCCGGTGAGGGGATCGTTTCTTTTCAAGCTGCTGAAGTGGTATGGTTTCCCGTCAAGACAGATCGACCGCCTGAGCATTGACACCGTGACGTCGGTGCTCAATGACTACCTCCTGGCCATACCGGGAGGAGACGTGAGCGTCACGTTGGAGGACGGGGAAGCCCTTTCTCTTACGAGCAGGAGGTACAATGAACTCTCCGACACCGAAGTGCTCGCCTGCGCCGAACGGGTCGGGGTCGCATGCGTGTCGAGGAACGATTATTTCATGAGAGTGTACAGCAACACCGCGTACGAAGTGCAGCCGGTCCCGGGAGACGTTTGCGGCCTCGGTTACAATGTGTTCAATTCGGAAACGGGGTTCAGATCGCTCTCCGTACGTCTCTTCATCCGGCGGTATGTCTGTTCCAACGGCGCCGTGGTGGGGTTGACATCCGGCGGAGAACGGGTCCACTACGGGCATCCGGACATGGAGCTGAAGAAATTCCTGGAAGAGCAGATGCGGGTTGGGGAAGAAGTGATGGAAGAAGCGGGGAGACTCCTGGCAGAAAGCGCGCACCGCCCCTCCGGGCCGATGGTCGAACAGGTTTCCTCCCGGCTCAGGCCTATTATCGGCAAAAAGAGGACAGAGGGGCTGCTCGATGAGCTCGGGGAGGGAGCTACGGTGTATGATCTCGCCAACTCAATCACAAGCCTGGCGCAGGGGCTTGATTTAAGGCGGAGGCTCCAGGCGGAAGCGATCGGTGGAGAGCTGCTGGTCCCACAGGATGCTCTCGCCGCCCGGGCTGTGGAAAAACCCGAACATCTACCAATAGGAGGATAGTCCATCATGGGAACACTGACAGATTCAGTCGAGCAGTATTTTGCTGCAGAAGGATGGGATGTAACACGCTCCGCGAAGGAATCCGCTCTCCGGATGGGAGTATCCACAAAGAACGCGAGGTGGCAGTGTGTCGTGAACGTTGACGAGGAGGAAGGGGTGGTTTTCTTCCATTCCGTCTGTCCCCTCAAAGGTTCTCCGGAAGGCCGTCCCCGGCTTGCGGAATTCCTGATGAGGCTCAACCGTACGATCTACCTGGGGCATTTCGTCATGGACTTTGAAAGCGGGGAGATCCGGTTCGAAACGTACGTACACGGTGTAGACGGAAATATCGACAATGACGCAATGGAATCGTTCGTGAGCCGTAACATCGCGACTATGGACAGGCATGTGTGCGACATCGCCCGCGTCATATCGACCGAAATTCCGCCCGCCGAGGCGATGACACAGGTACTGACCGGTATGGCTGCCGGCGGGGGTTACAGGTATAATTGACGGAGAGCGGGGGGGGATATTCCCCCCCCCTCCGCAACCTGCGGGAGGTCAGAATGAAATCCCCTCTTCCTCTGCACTGAGTTCCTCTGGTTGCATATATCACTCTCCCCCACTATACTGCTTCAGTGAGTTTCCACCCGACATAAGTAATCCGACAGCCATGACCGACACAAACGACAAACAACACCGCGCCCTACTCCAAAGAATAGCCCACAGGGTGATGCTGGAGCGGGGTCTCGTCCCTGACTTTCCCTCCGGAGCCATTGCCGAGCTTGATGCGATACGCGCGGCCGCTTCATCGGCCGACAGCGCGCACCGCGATCTCAGGAGCCTTCTCTGGTGCTCCATCGACAACGACGATTCGCGCGACCTGGACCAGCTTACCGTGGCCGAATCCCTTCCGGGGGGTGCCACGAAAGTCCTCGTCGCCATTGCCGATGTGGATGCTCTTGTCAAGAAAGGCACAGCGCTTGACGATCACGCGAGACAGAATACCACTTCGGTGTACACGGTCGCCGAGATATTCCCCATGCTTCCGGAGAAACTCTCGACCGACCTCACATCTCTGAATCTTGATTCGGACCGTCTCGCGGTCGTCATAGAGCTTGTCATTGCCGGGGACGGATCTCTCCAATCATCGGATGTCTACCAGGCGACTGTGCGGAACCGCGCGAAGCTCGCCTACAACTCCGTTGCCGCCTGGCTGGAGGGGACGGGACCGGCGCCGGAGGGTATAGGCAAGGTCGCAGGCCTCGATCAGAACATCCGCCTCCAGGATGGCGCGGCGCAAAAACTGAAGGCCCTCCGCCACACCCACGGTGCGCTCAATCTTGAAACGATAGAGGCGCGCCCGGTCTTCGATGGGGACATCCTGAAGGATTTCGAAGCCGAGACGATGAACAGGGCCAAGGACATCATAGCGGATTTCATGATCGCGGCGAACGGCGTCACGGCGCGATTTCTCGCCTCGAAGAACTTCGCGTCAATCCGGCGCATCGTGCGTACGCCGAAGCGGTGGGACGGGATCGTGGATATCGCTTCAAAGCAGGGGTTCAAGCTCCCGGCGGAGCCCGACCCGAAGGCGCTCGAGCAGTTCCTCGTCACGGCAAAGGCGAAGGACCCCCTCCGTTTTCCCGACCTCTCGCTGAGCGTGATAAAGCTGATGGGGCCCGGTGAGTATATCCTGGAGCCTCCGGGAGGGATCTCGCCCGGCCACTTCGGCCTGGCGGTGAAGGACTATTCACACTCCACCGCCCCGAACCGGCGTTTCCCGGATCTCATTACGCAGCGTCTCCTGAAATCAGCGAGCGCGGGGGGAAAAGCACCCTACAGCAACGATGAGCTTAATACGCTTGCAAACCACTGTACCCAGGAGGAGGACGCCGCAAAGAAAGTCGAGCGTCAGTTGGAGAAATCGGCCGCGGCGATGCTCCTTGAATCGAGGATCGGAGAGCAGTTCGACGCGCTTGTCACAGGCGCATCGGAGAAGGGGACATGGGTGCGCATCCTCCAGCCCCCCGTCGAAGGAAGGCTGGTCACCGGTTTCGAAAAGCTGGATGTAGGGCATACCCTCCGGGTCCAGCTTGTGCGTACGGATGTGGAGAAGGGGTACATCGATTTCAAGAAGGTCGGGTAGCGGGCAACATTCATTGATTGTCCCGGCAGGTAGATCTGAACTACGGAGAGATAACCCGCAGGTTACAGGTTCAAGTCCGGTCCCCGCGACTGGTTCTAAAGAAGAATCCCTACTGGTGAAAGCTGGTAGGGATTTTTCTTTGTTGGGTATGACAAATTGTCTGTTCAGAACCCTCAAGGTGGATCCTATTCCAGCGTTCAAACCTTGTAAGATCTGTCGTATTAACTATGCACTCATTTATTTGTCGGAACATAGTAAAGAATTACTGCACCACAACCAAATGTTTTTGTTTTTAAGAGTTTAAGATCAATTCTATCGTTGACGTTTTTAAATAATGGTAAGCCGCTTCCTAAAACAATTGGCTGAACGCTAAGCTGGTATTCATCAATTAAGTCAAGATGCGTTAAGGCTACTATTAAACTCGGGCTGCCAACTAAAATGTCTTTACCCGCTTGTTGCTTGAGTTCTACAACTTCTTCTTTAATGACTTCCTTTTTCAATGTTGCATTTTTCCAATCAACATTTCTCAGCGTGCGGGAAAAGACAATCTTTGAAATATTGTCTATCAGCACTGCAAATTCATCCATTGGTTTATTGCCAGTAGGATTAGTTACCACAGACGGCCAATAACTTTCCATAAGTTGATATGTTGTCCTTCCGAATAGAATGGTGCCTGCATCACGTAGTAGCTCATTATAATGTTGATGCATTTCATCATCTGCAATCACTGCCGTGTGGTCGCAAAACCCGTCAAGTGTCATATTGATTGCTGCAATAAGTTTTCTCATAATGGTGTTTTTGATTGTAATTAGTGTTTTCTGTGAGATGAGCTACATCAAAGTCGCAATTGGTTCATTTGCATTTTGGTCTGTATCCGAACCATTTATTACAGTTTGACGAAGGTCTCCTGGAGTGCGTTTTATCTGTAGACGATATGTCGGGTCCCCGCGACTGGTTCTAAAGAAGAATCCCTACTGGTGAAAGCCGGTAGGGATTTTTCTTGTGGGTATGACATAATGTCGTTTTTGGACTATCGCCGCCTCGCCTCGTACATCCCACGTAAAATACGAAGTGATCGGAGGATCCAGGATATGCCAGGCTTGAGTCCTGCTCGAATCAATTTGGTCACTTGAATCACCATCCCGTCATATGCTCTGGCAAGAGAGATTATGCTCGAACTGTCTCCAAGACGGCCTTTGGATATTTCGCTGCAACACAGAGAAGCACACGGGCGGCGCCTTCGGGCTTCCTTCTGCCTTGTTCCCAATTGCGAAGTGTGGCGGGACTGATTCCGAGTAGCTCGGCAAACTTCTGTTGCGTGAGCCCAAGATGTCGCCGGATTGCGGATACATTCGGGTTGTCAACACGGAATTCCCGGCTTGGGGCCTTCTTGCCTCGCAAAACGGCGCCTCCCTGTTCAATGCTCGTCAGTAGTTCATCAAAAGTTTCTTTCTTCATCGGAGCTCCTTTGCGACAATCGCCTTGAGTATCTTGAGTTGATCCACGCTCAGATCGCTCTGTTCGTTCTTCCTGAACACAAAGAGCATGAGTATCGTGTCCCTTGGTCTCAGCCAGTAGTAGATGATCCTCGTTCCTCCCCGCTTTCCTTTGCCGGACATCGTCCACCTCAGCTTTCGAAGGCCGTGGCTGCCCGGAATGATGCTGCCTGCTTCCGGGTGCTCTGCTATGAACTGCTGAAGTTCCCTGTACTCATCATCGGTCAGGGCATCGAGCACTCGTTTCGTGAATACCGGAGTCTCAATAATGAGCATAGAAGAAGATACGCCATTGGCGTATAAATGTCAAGAACAGGTATCATCCCCCGGACGGAGGCCTGTCTGGTATAGAGCGCCGACGTGATCCACCCGATCAGTCGGCGGTGAGAGAAATCTTCTGTGACGATATGTCGGGTCCCCGCTACTGATTCTAAAGAAGAATCCCTATTACTGGGCGATGCCTCGCGACACTCGTTTCATTCCGCCGATCAAGCCTGCTGCGATGCTTACCACAACCGGTATGACCATGTGTATTCCCGCTCCACTTGGTGTCATTTGAACGACCACCAAGATCGCTGCAGCACTGCCAATGATAGCCCCGTGGAGAATTGATCTCTCGGTGAAGTGTCTGGTGTTGACCCATGATCTCCAGAACACAAGAATCCCCAGTACGACTATGTATCCGATGCGAATATTCAGATTTGAGCCGTACATCTCACTAATGGCGTGACTGATTCGCCTGCTTACTTCAGCATTGTCATTCAGCTTAGGCCCGAGGTCAAACGCCATATTGATGCCAACGACGAAAGCCGGAATTATCAAGATTACGAAAGCGATGATCCAAGCGATGAATCCATTCAAAATGTCCTTCCACCAAGGAGGTTTGAAGTTGGGATTGTTGACGGAGCTCAAGGAATCCTCCAATCTGTTCTTGTACGCGGATGCCTAAAAACGCAAATCGTCACCCCCCTTTTTCATGGAAAGTGCCGATGCAAAAGAACCTTCGTATAAGCGTATAAGTAAGATAGAACGATCCGTCTCTAAGTCAAGAAAAGGACTGCCATCATTATTCACATTGCCCGAGGAAATGAATGCTGTGACCTGGCGCCGCCTCGTCATACGCCGCCTCGTCATACGATTGAACTGCGGCGGAGAAACAGGGGGAGCCCGACCGCGACCAGGACCACGAACGCCGTGAGGATGATTGCCCACAGGTTAACTACGCGCGATTCCACGTTCATCGGATAGTCCATCAGGGCGAGATGTTCGTGAGTGAACCGCCAGACGACTGTCGTACCACGCACCTCCCCGGCATTGGTGGCGATGATGACGCCCGGCATGACGACGCTGTTCGTATAACTCCCCTTTGCCTTGTCGGTGGTCTCCATCCTCTTCAGCGCCTGGCTTCCGATAGAATCCAGATCCGGCGCAAGGAAACGGACGGCATCAGCGCTGAGGTGGAGCAACCCGGCCATATCGCTCACAGTTTTGTCAGCGAAGTCCTGATGCTGGCTCCCTTTCGTCGTGTCGTCTGCGAACAGGGCTATGAGGCGATCCTTGTTCTGCTCAAAGAGGCTCACGGGTAATCCGGGATCATTTCGTCTGCGTACCGCATCAACCAGTAGCCCGAATGCCCATTCCATCATGTTCTGTTGTTCCCACCGGTTCCATTTCGTTTCGAGCGTGCTGTCGGGCACCTCGCTCGACATGAACTGCCGGAGTTCCTCCTCAGTCATGAATGCCGAGGGCTGCACGGGAACATGCAATGGGTCGAAGCGGGCATACGTTTCGGTATAGTCGTAGTAGCTGTAGAACCACCGGAATCTCTTCTGCACCTTCACGGAGATGGAGAACCTTGTTGAGTCATGCTGAACCGGGTACTCCCGCGCGAGGGCATCGAAATCCGCGAAACGCTTCCTCGCAGTGTAAACGTTGTCAGCTTTCTTGCTCGTGCTATCGACCTTCTTTGCCAGCGTCCATTCGCATTGCCACGTGGAATCCGTCGGGACCGGAAAGGCGCCGTTCGGAAGTGTTTTCTTTTCACGTCCCACCGTAATAACGCGCTCGCAGGTCCCGTCGGTGGAAATCACCGTAGTCACTTTGTATTCGTCATCCAGACAGCCCGACAGGAGGAGGGCGAGTGCAGCTGTCGTGATACCACGGAATCTAGTGTTCATGGGAGGTTTCTCCTAGCCTGACCAAAAGTTCTACTTCGTTGAGAAATGCGCGTCCCTCCGTCGCGAGGATGGCACGCTCGCGCTCATCGAGGCCATCATCCACCGTGACGGTGAAGAGCGCAGGGTATTTATTCTTGAGGCGGTCCATAAGGGTTGCCTGTTGCAGTGGACCGATCCGGAGGTTACCACCAAACGGGCCGATGCCAGCTGAAAGTGCATGAAACATCTCTTTCGCTTCGGCTACCGATTGCGGTGGCAGGACTTCTCTCCTCGCAGCGGGAGGCCGAACCTGCGCCAGTCGTTCATCAAGCGCCGCCATCCGGCGCGCGTCAATGATGCTCTGAAGGAAGAAAGCTGCAACCAGCAGAATGCAGGCAAACTGGACTGTACGCTGCAACCGGATTGACATGAACGCCGGGAGGGACAAAACCGGCCGCCGTGCGCGTTCGTCGCGGGAAAGTACACGATGCATGATTGCCGTCGTTAATTCGTGCTGGTTTCCGAGTGCCGGTTCGGCATTCCGCAACGAATCGAAAGCCTTCTGTGTTTTCTTGATACGAGCCCGCTCAGCCGCGCATTCGGGACATCGGTCCGCGTGGCGTGACACTTCGTTTCTTAGAGGTTCCGGAAGTTCGCTCTCCCTGTTCAAATGAAGCAGCTGTCTTGCTCTGGCGCACCTCATGATTTCCCTCCTTCCACGTTTTCCATCTTCTCGATTGTTCGCCGTATGCGCGCCCGCGCGTAGCACAGGTTTGCCTTGACCGACCCTTGTGACGTATGGAGCATTTCAGCGACTTCGGCCACCGAAAAATCCTGGAGGTCGCGCAGAACGAACACCATCCGCTGCGTGGGCGGAAGGTCTCCGGCCAACGCTCTGATCCGCTCCGCGAGTTCCTTGTTGGCAAGCGCACAATCAAGCGGTTCGCCGATTATTGTTTGATCGGTGTCCCCCCAATCTCGGGTGACGACCTGCCGGCGTCTCATGTTTGACTTCAATCGGTCTTTTGCCCGGTTCGCAACAATGCTGTAGAGCCATGTCGTAAACTTGCAGTGGGAATCGAACTCCCTCAGGTGCTTCCAGACACTGAGGAAGCTCTCCTGCACGGTATCGCGAGCATCCTCCTCGTCCAAGAGTATCTTGAACGCCAGGGCAAATGCGTACCCCTGATGCATTTCCACAAGCCGCCTGAAGGAACCACTGTCGCCCCGTTGAGATCGGGCGACGAGCTCTTCCGGAGACTGCACGGCGACTTTCTGTTGACTATCGTTCAGATGCTCCAATCCTGATCCCCGGTGGATGCGTTTACTTGATGATACGACGGAAACCGGAAAAGGTAAAATGTCCTTGCATTCTCGACACTTCAAGCGGGGTAGTTGTTTATGGTCAGAGCCCCTCCGACAGCTTGAGCTTGAGAACCAATGAATGGTTTGAGTACCCTGGACTATCTGGTGAATTGAGGGTAGGCCGGGGCCGTGTGCCTTCGCATCTACCGTGAGGGGGATCTTTTCATCGCTCGCCCTGCGCCTGCAGCGATGCTCCTTGAATCGAGAATCGGAGAGCAGTTCGACGCGCTTGTCACAGGCGCATCGGAAAAGGGGACATGGGTGCGCATCCTCCAGCCCCCCGTCGAAGGAAGGCTGGTTACCGGTTTCGAGAAGCTGGATGTGGGGCATACGCTCCGGGTCCAGCTTGTGCGTACGGATGTGGAGAAGGGGTACATCGATTTCAAGAAGGTCGGATAACCGGCAACTACTGACTCGTTTTGGGTGATTTTGACCTGGCGGATTCCTCCGGATGTTTTGGCAAAACTAAGTTCGAATTGGGAAACTATATGGTAGCCCCCGGCGTTAAATAGGTGATAGGTCATTTGAGTTCTTTCACATAACGATTGTCGAGTAATCACCTCCCACCCATTTGGGAGAGTGGCAGTCTTCTGGAGGTCTCTTGCGCTGCGGTATATTACACTCCGACAATCGTTTTGGTTCAACGGTTTCTCGAAACACGTCCTTTCTCGCATTTCCCGCCTTCTTCAACATCAGCCATTTTCGCCACCTACAAAGCAATTTCATTTCGTTCATTTCGCTATTTGCCCAGTATTCGCGTCCTGATCGCATCTCACATTTGACAGCCGCCTGGAGGAACGACCTGTTCTAGACCCAAGGCGTATGAGCGCGTTTTCCCTATGCCGCCACACAGCAGGACGAAGCGCGTATCAATGACCAATCGAGACACAGATATCAACTGTCACCCAAAGACTTACCGTTCTTCCACAAACATTCAAGGGAACTATCATGAAACGAACACTTTTCGCATCGGCAATAGCGCTGATGGTGTGCGCCACAGCAGTGCAGGCTCAAGATAGCCTGTCATCGACGCGCATTGACTCCCAGCATAAAGAAACCAGGTTCTTGAGAAAACACTTGACGCAAAGCGAAGAGACTCTTCTCAAGACGCTTGAGAATGGGAATCCGGTTATGCAGGCTGAAGCGTTGCAGACGCTACGCGAATTGGAACAGGTGTTCCCCAAGTACCCTTTCACGCTGTGTCTTGCACCCCTCGAGACAAAACTGAAAGGTGAAACTGCGGACCCAACAGTACGTTGGCTGGCGGCGCTTGCACTGGATGAGCTTCATTCTGATGCCGGCGACGCTGTAATTAGAGACGTCGCAAACTCCTCCCAAGACAAAGGTCTGCAGACTCTGTGTAATGCACTGTTGGTCAGGAGTGCAAACAATTAGGCGCTATTTCATTCTGTCGGCAGCACACCAAAGGACACCGGGCCCGTTGATCGCTGACGGGCCTTGTTGTCTGGCCAATCGTTCTCCTCAATACTGAAGGAGAAACAAATTTTGAACTCCGGAAACACCCTGTTGAACCGGATGGCGATGGCGGATCTTCTATTCACGTCGGCTCTCGTCCACCAGGGAACCTGCTTGACTGAGGGCTCGTATGCAGGGGAAGCACTGGATATCTGCTTTTCGTTCTTCTAAACCCCTGACGAGAGTCCCGAGGCAGCGGACCCTACTTCGTGATGACCCGCTTCTACTTCTGTTCCACCAGTTCCACCCGCCGATTCTTTGCCTTCCCCTCTTCTGTGTGATTTGATGCAACGGGACAGTATGGCCCGACACCTGCCCCCTTGAGGCGGGAAGCGGCGATACCGCTGCCGATCAACGCTTTCGCGACAGCATCTGCACGATCTGCCGACAATTTGAGGTTATTGTCCAACGCCCCCACATTGTCCGTGTGCCCCACGACATACAACGTGAGGCTGCCATTTTGTTTGAGAAGTTTTGTGATCTCTTCAAGTGTAGCGTCCGACTCCGGTTTCACGACTGACCTGCCTGTGTCAAAGTAGATACCATACACAGCTGCTTTGCCTGTGGCCGCAATGCTTGCACTTAGTGCTGCCGCATCCGCAACAACGTCCTGCTTCATCGTCCCTGTTTCAACTACCATCACTCCGTAGTTTCGGCCGTCATTGAAAGCTTCAACGTGAACGTACGTTACACCACCGTTCTTTTCGATCTTCCCTTCCATCACCCGGCCTTCGCTCATCAAGATTTTGCCGCCGATTTTCTTCACGGCATTCTCATAATTGCGCGCAATCTGCAACATACTGGGCTGGTTCGCGCCGGTCTTGATATAGTATTCCAGACGGGTAATCTTCCCCTCCCAGTTCTGATCCTGACTCGATGTGTATCTATCGAACTCCTTGACATTGTAGTCGGATATGTAATACCCCGGCATGCGTGTGAAGAGGGGGTGATCCGAACTACCTTTGACATCCGTTTCATCCTGAGCAAGCCCCGGGGAACCGGCGAACAGAACGAGCACTAGCCCGACGATCGTATTGCGCAGCATTGTGGCCTCCAATGGAAGTGAACACCGTGAAGTTACAACAAAATCTTGGGAAAGCCATGAGCGAAAAGGTCCTCTGTGGCATAGGCGAATACAGAAGGAGTACTTCCAGAGGAGGTTGAGGGACGAGACAACCGACTTTGGCAGAAGCAGAGAGCGTGTTGGTCTCCGTTTGCAGAGGGAACTGCAGTCAATCCGTTCAAATTGCAGTCCCTACTCGCCTCAACCCTCGAGCACTGGCCTCTCCAGCACCAATGTCTCCGCCCTCGCTGCGACCGGTTCAAATATCTTCTGCGGCACTCATGGCGCAGGGTTCTTTCTCTCAACGAACAACGGCGTAGGCTGGTCTGCCCTCAATTCGGTGTTTGGGTCGGCGTCGGATTCCGTTACCGCGTTTGCGGTATCAGGCACAAACGTCTTTGCAGGAACTTCGTCAAGCGGGGTGTTCCACAAAGCATAATGATACACACGCTATTCTAACCGCCTGCATGTTTTCCGACTCATATTTGCGCAATGTGATTGTTTTTCTTGTTGAACGAACACTAGATCAACCGGCAGAAACACGATAACGCCTTCCAGAACTTCTCTACATCGCAGTAAAGATATCCATGCATCCCGACATCAATTGCCGCCTGAACATTCTCCATATTATCGTCAACGAAGAAGATTTCAGCAGGTAAGCAGCCAACGCTTCTCGCCACCTCTTCATATATTTCACGATCAGGTTTTTGCATCCCCAAATCCACAGACAAAAACGCTTTGTGGAAATAGTCAAACAATCCATTCGTCTTACAAATCTCAGCAATTTCTCTCTCAGTGTTGGTGAGACAAGCCACACCGAGGTCTCTTTTCAGCATCTCGATAATCCAAATTACCTCCGAATTGTGGTGCGTGGACACTTGCTGGTAGAATGCAAGATGATGTTTCAAAACGTCCTCAGGTGAGAATGGCAGTTCCATCTCTCGGATCATGGCCGAGTACATTTCCAGCAGGCTCATTTCGCCTTTGGTCGTCTCTCGTTTGTATCTGCTACTAAAGCCTGATACCTTTGCTGGAGAGATTCTCAAGTACCCGGCCATTTCATTACATATCAGTCCTCCAGTTTCAGGCACAACGACTCCGCCTAAGTCGAATACGACCCATCGAATTTCATTTGAGATTGTATCCATAATCCTTTCACATCACAGATCTTAATTGGCAAGGAACCAGCCCAACTTTCCACGACTAGGCGGTCAACGAATCTGCGAGTCGAGGTTTTGCTGCAGTCGTTTCTGCTATCGTTTGTGGTGTATCATTGGGTGAATAGCCCCGACGAAGTGTGGCTAAGCCGGACGATGTGGATGCTCTTTACGGTCGCGCTGATCGCAACACTGCTTGGCTTCCTGAAGGACAGAAAGGCTCCCCCCAATTGACGAGGCCTAACCACGCGCTGCACCGAACCCGGCGTGAGCGACGCGGCTGCAATCCATGCGTCCCGCGCGCCGGGTCACTGAGCTTGGGTCGTCAGGGCGCACACCATTACTGGGCGGTGCCTCGCGACACTCGTTTCATTCCGCCGATCAAGCCTGCTGCGATGCTTACCACAACCGGTATGACCATGTGTATTCGATCAGTTGCGCGAACAGATGCTGCCCACCCGCTTCGCCATGGCCATGATAGTCAGGATCGGCGGGTTTCCAGGCGAGGTGGGGAAGAGCGTTGCATCGGCGATATAGAGATTTTCAGGCAGGCTTTGATTGTGAAATGTCTCCGCTTCTCTCCGCGTGAGTGGGAGCATGCCTCCGGGATGGCCGGCGTTCTTCGTGCCGAGTATCAGGTCCTGACGGCGAACGCCCAACCTTTCAAAAATATCGCGACAGACGTCCACCCCCGTATTCAACCTGTCGGTGTCCTGTTCGGTAAGCACCTTTTCCACGCGAGTGCCTGATACGCTGCCGGAGGGGTCGTCGGCGATTTTCACCATCAGCCCCAGCGTGTCATCCGCCGGAAATCTCCAGTCACGGTTGAAGAAAAAGCTCAGGTAATCGAAATAGGGGGAGATGATGAAGCCGTCCCTCTGCACGACAAACGGCATGGAGATATCCTTGTTCTGCATCGCTCCTCTCCAGTTCGCGGCAACGCAGAGTACAGGGTCCACAAACAACCTCTTCTCACATTCCACACCCGAGTTCTCCAGTATTACCGGTGTCCCGAAACCGCCCGCGGCCAGGACCACAAGGTCCGCCCGTATGAAGCGTTTTCGGAGTCCCTTCCGCACGATTACCCCCAGGGCCCTGCTCCCGGAGAACACAACCCTTTCGACGGGGGACCCTGTGACCAGCGTCGCGCCGGCCGCACGAGCGCTGTCGACAAAACGCCGGCTGTCCCATTTCGCTCCCCGGGGGCATCCAAGAACACAGTGTCCGCAGTTGATGCAGCGCTGCATGTCCCCCATTTTTGGCATCGGGAGAGGGGCCAGGTTCATTTCCTGGCATATCTCAAAGAGACGTATGGTCGCAGGACGCCACCAGCGTTGATGCGCGGTTGAGACCGGGACCTCACTCTCGAGCGCGGCAAACTCGGGGTCGAGGTTGATCCCGATATTCTTCAGCGCCCCGTCCGCGCGTATCCCGTTCCCCGTGGCGATCGTCGTCGTCCCCCCGACACCGATCCCATTCACCAGGACCATCCTTTCCCGTGTCCTTCCGACGTTCATCGCGGGAAACAGGAATCGGATCGCGCGCTCGTCCCGGAGAAGCCCCGTTCTTTTCAGTTGCCCGATCATCGGGAGACTCAAGGAAAACGGCCGGAACTCGCTCCCCGCTTCGAGCATCGTGACGTCGAAATTCCCCTGCAGCTCCCTGGCGACGGTCGCTCCCCCGGCACCCGTCCCGACCACGATCGCTTTTCTCATCTGCACTCTCCCCCGGTGATGATGTCCGCGCGGCAGCAGGCGGAGCCGTCCGTGAGTCTCCGGATGAACCTGAGCCTCTCACCACCGGAGAGGCCGGTGAAGATCCCATCATCCAGAGCCGAAAGGACGCTGCATGTGTCCGGGGAATACCCGCTGCTGAAGTAACACCTGCTCACTGTCATCACACTCCCTTCAAAACGGGCATCGATCCCGATGGCGCGGTAGAGAATTCTCATGGCGGAAACCGCCTGATCACCGGTGGCAATCCGGCATATTCCCCTGATCCGCTCTCCCAGTGTTCGCCCTCCATGGAAGAGCCGTTCGCGCGCTCCCTCGATGTCGCCCCCGGGAGAGTAGAGTTTCACGGCCTCCGATCGCGTGAATCGGGCAAACTCCGACAGGCTTTGCCCGTACGAAAGTGCGGCAATGCACGGGACAGCGCACCCGAAGGCCGAGGCCGAAATCCGGAAGAGGTGTTGCATCTCCCTTTTCTTGAGCGCCGCAGGGGCAAACGCCGCCAGTATCCGGAGGAGGAATATCATGCCGCCGCTTTTCGAAGTTTGAGATACATCAGGATCAGGACGAAGGCGATGAGTCCGTCCACGACGGCATTTGCGATGTAGATTAGGTGCTGCCCGTAAGCGAAAAAGAGACAAACCGACAGGAGGGCTGTAAACAACTTCCCGTTTATCAATAGAAGCGGGAAAAACCTGTTCAACGGATGACGGTACATCAGGTATGCAAGGACCGCCACGAGATACATGTATCCGACGGCGAGAACCAGGTAGAAACCCATCCCGCCCGCGGGAGGTTC
Organism: Ignavibacteriota bacterium; assembly: GCA_003158475.1. Taxonomy (GTDB): domain Bacteria; phylum Bacteroidota; class Ignavibacteria; order UBA10030; family UBA6906; genus Fen-1273. The sequence continues at coordinate 17,955 of PMJR01000111.1, forward strand.
CTCCATGCCCGGCGCGGCTGAAAGCCCGTTGAAGAACCGGATAACTCCGCCGGGGTTAAAAAGGAACAGGAGACCGACGAGCGCGAACGACACGCAGAGGAGAAGACTCACGGATCTATACATGAGATGCCTCGGCATTACCGATCCCCTGTCTGCTGTCTGTCCTGTTGTCGTCTCCGCGTACCGCTTCGACCATTCTGCAGACGGAAGAATTGGGGGAGAGGCCCGAACCGGACCTCGTTCAAAATCGACAGAGACTCCTCCCTGCCGAAAGGCAGCTTCCGCCCGTCATGGTCCCGGAAATGCATGTAGTTCGTATTGACGAAGCAATGGTCCTGCGCGGGGAACCGGCTTCGCATGCCCCCGTAGATGGTCCGCAGCGAGCCCTCCCGTACGTTGCCGAATGTCATGGGGATAAACACGCAGGGGCTGACCTCACCGAACGGGTCTATGAACACCATCTTCTGTCCTGCGGTGCAACCGAAATGTCGCCTGTCCTCGAAATGACCGAGGTAGTTTACAGTCAGGCCTCCCTTCTTGTTCCAGCGATCCTGGAGCCGTATGAGATCCTGCCTCTCCGATTCGGTGATAACATTTTCCAACTTCCAGCAGGCTTGTGTGGAGGGCTTCGCCTCGCTGAGCCATGCCTCGTCCACCTCAAGGCGCTGGAGGTAGGCGAGAAATTCTTCAACCCGCTCGGTGCGCAACATGTCCCCCGAGAGAACGGAGGAGACGCTTACGTGCATCCCCCCGAGTGCTCTGAATATCTCGAGAGCCCGGCGCGCCGTCCTGAAGGCGCCCCTCCGGCCTCTGATCTGGTCGTGTTTTGTCTCCTCCATGTGATCGAGGCTTACGGTCACATAAAAAAGTCCGGCCTGCTTGAGATCCGCGGCGAGTCTCTGCGTCAGATTGCTGCCGGTCGTAAAGAGCTTGGCGGAACAATCCTCCCCGATCTCTTCCACGATCCTCACGATATCCCTGTTCAGCAGCGGCTCACCCCCCGTCAGCCCGATCCAGAAGACGCCCATGCTTTTCAGCTCCCGGATCACGGCAAGGATCGTCGGAGTGTCCATCAGGACTCCCTCCCGCCCCCTGTTGTAGCAATACCCGCAGTTCTGGGGGCAGGCGTCCGTGATGCCGATCTGGGCATGGGACGGTCCCGGGGATTCCGCAAGGAGGTGTTCATCTATGAAGCGGGAATAGGCCTTGCTGTTCAACGGCGGAAGATGGGAATGGACGATGAGACGGCCTCCTCTCTGCAGGACATTGAACTTCCCCATGTACCGGAGGAGGAACCAGTTCACCGAAGGTCCGGCCCTGAGTATCCGCGCATTTGCAAGGATAGTTCGTGCCACTGCTGATATGGGGGCTGTTGCTGCCATGCATTCATCCTTTTGCGCCGGAACGCCAAAAAAGAAAAAGCCTCTCCATCGGTACGATGGTGGGGCTTTAGTCAATGAACCGTAATCAGGACAAATATAGCACAATGCATCCCGAAACTCAACCCGCAACGGGATCAGCTTATCGATACCCCTGCGCCTGCAGCGTGAACAGCTCGGCGTAGAGCCCTCCGGCGCTGAGAAGCTCCTCGTGCGACCCCTGTTCGACCACCTCGCCGTACTTCAACACAACGATCCGTCCCGCCATCCGGACAGTGGAAAATCTGTGGGATATGATAACGGCCATCCTCCCTTCGACGAGCCCGGAGAACCGAGCGAACACCTCATACTCCGCACGCGCATCGAGTGACGCCGTGGGCTCGTCAAGTATCAGGACCTGCGCATTACGCATGTACGCACGGGCGAGGGCCACTTTCTGCCATTCGCCCCCTGAGAGGTCCACACCTTTCTCGAACCGGCGGCCGAGCATCTGCCTGTATCCCCCGGTGAGCCGTCCGAGAAGCGACGACGCGAGTGATTTCTCCGCAGCACTGACAATTGTCGCGGGGACTTTCCCGTTCCCTCCCTGGTCTCCTCCGTCCGCACCTGGCCCGGAAGCGCCGTCGTCTTCATGTGCGTCGAGGTACTCCCTGACAAGGCTGATTTCACCGACCCCTATGTTCTCGTCGAACCGGAGATCGTATTCGACAAAATCCTGGAATATGACGCCGATCGCGCGCCGGAGAGAATGTATGTCATACTCCCGGAGGTCGACGCCGTCAAGGAGTATCCGTCCTTCTGTCGGGTCATAGAGCCTTGCGATCAGCTTTGTGAGGGTCGTTTTCCCCGCCCCGTTTTCACCGACCAGCGCGATCCGCTCCCCCCGTGAAACCCGGAAGTTCACGTGCCGCACTGCCCACCTCTCGCTTCCGGGGTAGCGGAATCCGACGTCCTCGAACACGAACCCCTCCCGTATCGGCTGGGGGACAGGGGGAGCCCCTGCCCGGGAGAGTATCGTCGGTTTCATGGCGAAGAAACCGAAGAGGTCTTTCAGGTATAAAGACTGTTCATAGATCGCGCTTGCGCCGAGGAGGAGCCTCTGTATCAGGTCCCGGCTCCGGGCGAAGGAACCGGCGAGAAACGTCAGCGAGCCGATCGATATGGCTCCCGCAACCGCCCGGAGCAGCACGACCACGTATGCCCCGTAGTACCCCGCCGTTCCGATGAGGGAGAGCCCGGCACTGACGATCCCTTTCCGTATCGAGAGCCGCCGGTTCTCGTCATAGAACCGCTGCGAGATGGCCCGGAACCGCTCGATGAGCCAGGGCGCGAGTCCGAAAAGCTGGACCTCCTTTGCCGTCTCGTCGCTCGCGCCTATATACCGGAGGTAGTCGAGCCGCCTCCTCTCCGGCGTGTACCGGAAGAGGAGAGAGTATTCAAGCCCGGCGAAATGCGTTTCGCTGAGGAATCCGGGAACCACTGCCACCGCGAGGAGGAGGAGGAGCCAGGGACTGTACACAAGGAGCGCAACGCCGAGCGAGGCAAGCGTTACGGCGTCCTGCCCCATGGCCAGAAGCTGCGCCAGGAGGCCGATGCGGCTTGTCGTCTGCCTCCGGGCCCGTTCGAGCTGATCGTAGAATGCGGGGTCTTCAAACTGGTACAGGTCGAGTGTCGCGGCGTGCTCCATGAGACGGACGCTCGTTACGTTGGAAAAAAGATCGCCGAGAAGGCTCTCGATGAGCGCGGATCCCCGTGCGAGAATCTCCCCCGCGATCACGATGGCGATCTCCAGCGCCACGAGCTCCCAGAGCTGTGAAATGCCCGCCGTCCCGGCTCGTATCGCGAGCACGGTGTCGATGATCAGCTTCCCCACCCAGAGCGCAGCGACGGGGAAGAACGAACGGGCCAGCCGGAGGGACACGATGGATATCGTGTAGGGGCGGTGTGTCTGCCAGACGAGGCGGAGAAATGGCGGAACGTACTGGAATGCGTTGATGCGTTCCCGCCAGGTGGGAGGGGCGTTACCTTCCTTGCGTGCCAGCGTGAAATCTCCGGAGTGGATTGACGGCCTGTAGTGGCTCTGCAGTTTGAAACAACGGAATTCTCCGGTAGATTCCCTTATTGTTATTTGTCAGCCACTTCATTATGATAACAGAAGCCGCATGCAGGCGCCGACAATCCCGCCGGCATTCGTGCCGGCAATCCTGTGCCGGCAATCCTGTGCCGGCAATTGTGAATGCACCGTTCTCTCTCCACTCCGTAGACTTCTCATTCACCATGGCCGCACGTTCTCCGAAAACCAGGAAAGTAAAGGACACCATATGAAGTCCATAGACTGCTTCTGGTACCTCCCGGTGTTTGGTCCATTCCTGTCGCTGGTCGGGAGTTCGGATGCCTCGGGAGGGGCGATTCCGATTGGGGAGAAACCGCCCCGGACGAAGCGCTACTGCCTCACACTCGACCTGAAAAATGACCCGGTGCTTGTCAGCCAGTACAGATACTGGCACATGAGCGAGCACGCGTGGCCGGAGATCCCTGCGGGGATACGGGAGGTCGGGATCGTCGACATGGAGATTTACCTCCTGGGGACGCGGCTCTTCATGATCATGGAAACCAATCCCGAATTTGATTTCCAGAGGGATATGGCGAAGCTCTCCGGACTCCCCCGCCAGAAGGAATGGGAGGCGTTCGTCGCGAAGTTCCAGCAATCTCTCCCCGGTGCCAGTTCGAGTGAGAAGTGGAAACTCATGGACCGCATATTCAAGCTCCCCTGAATGGCCGTGAACCTCTCCCGGATCGACATACTGATTATCAGCACATACCTCTTCGGAATTGTGACGCTCGGCTTCTGGGCGGGATCGCGGCGGCGAAAGGGGGGTGAAGTAAACCACTACTTCCTGGCGGGGAACACGCTCACATGGCCGGTGATCGGACTGGCCATGTTCGCGGCCAATATCTCGACGGTCCACCTCGTGAGCCTCGCGGAATCCGCCTACAAGTACGGGCTCATCTACGGGAACTTCGAGTGGATGGCAGGGTTCGCGCTCGTGCTTCTCTCACTCCTCTTCGCCCCCCTGTATCTCCGCTCGCGTGTGGCCACGCTCCCCGACTACCTGGAGCGCCGCTACAACAGGAAGTGCCGCGACTGGCTCGCCGTCATATCGATCGTCTCGGCGATCGTGATACACATCGGCGTGACGCTCTACACGGCCGCATGGGTGCTCCGGGGAGTACTCGGTATCAATCCGGCGGCGACGATCATGGGAATCGACGCCCTCATGTTCTTCATCATCATCCTCAGCCTCCTCACGGGGCTCTACACGATGGTAGGCGGGCTTCTCTCTGTGGTGCTGACGGAAAGCGCGCAGACCGTACTCCTCCTGGCGGGAGCCGTTGCCATCACGGTTATCGGCTATGTGAAGATCGGGGGATGGTCTGCGCTTGTGTCGACGCTTGCGACGCATCCGCATCCCATGGCGGGAATGCTGGGATCGAACGTTACATGGGGGACGGGAAACTTCCTCAGCATGCTCCGCCCCGCAGGGGACCCCTCAGGGCTCCCGTGGTACGCGATATTCCTCGGGTACCCGGTCCTCGGGATCTGGTACTGGTGCTGCGAGCAGACGATCGTGCAGAGGGTCCTGGCGGCGCGGGATGAAAAACAGGCGCGTCTCGGACCTCTTTTCTGCGCGTTCATCAAGATACTTCCCGTCTTTCTCTTTGTCCTCCCCGGCGTCATGTGCGTTGCGCTGGTGCAGAAGGGGATGCTCGGCTCGGGACCGAAGACGGCCGCCGATACATACACATTCATGATCATGCACCTGCTCCCCGGGGGACTCAGGGGACTTGTCGCGGCTGCCATGCTCGCAGCGGCGATGCAGGCCTGCTCCGCCGGGCTCAATTCGACCGCGACGCTCGTCTCGTATGACATCGTGAAGCGCCGGCGGCCGGACACAGGGGACCATCAGCTTGTCCTTGTCGGGAAGATCACGACCGTCGTCGCAACGGTGCTGGCGATTGTCCTCTCCCCCATATTCGGGCACTACGGGACGATCATCGAGGGGCTCAACAAGCTGATTTCATTTATCGCCCCGCCGATCACGACGGTGTTCCTCTTCGGCGTCTTCTGGAAGCGCGCATCCGGGAAAGCCGCTTACATCACGCTCGTCTCCGGTGCGCTTGCGGGGGTCGTCATGTTCTTCCTCGATTGGAAGGGATGGATCAGCGGCAATTTCATGATGACGGCGCTCTATCTCCTCCTCATGTGCAGCGCGTTGATGATCGCCGCGTCGTACTTCTACCCGGAGCCGCTGAAGGAGGAATCGAAGTCGCTCGTCTGGCAGAGCTGGCGTGAGCCGTTCGGAGGGAAGGGAGGGGGGCGGGCTCTGGGAGATTACCGCGTCCTCTCAGGTCTTCTGGTCGTTCTGCTAATCGTACTGTACTGCCTGTTCCGTTAACTTTGGGTCATTGTCCAGGTGAGGGTCCCCATCGCCAACCTCATGTCGATGATCGAGACGTTCGACAAAGGCCGCTCGTAGCAGGGCAAAATCCCGGCAGGACGTTCATCCGGTTGCCCGTCCCGCGCTACGGCAGCTTCACCTCCACGGTCCGCGAACTCGTGTACAGGGGTACCTTTCCCTTCAGGAGGAACATCACCGCGTCGTCGATCGCGGTTGAACTCGTGCTCGCGTGGAATTCCTGAGTGATGACAGGCACCCCGTCTTTGCATCGGATGACGTCCAGGCTGAACGCCGACCCTGATCTGTCCCTGACGACTCCCCTGACTGCAAAATTCATCGCGAGGTCCTTCTCGAGCGCGCTCAATATCTGCCAGTTCGACGAATCGAGAACGTCAAGCCCCCGCGACGCTTGTTCGGATTTGATCGTGGAGAAGGGGAATACTCTGAGCGTCTCGTTCTTCGCCTTGAGCGCATCGTACAACTTTGCTGTCAGCGGAGTGTCGTGCCCGAGCGAGTCGGCAATGGGGAGTATACCGAGGCCGACCGGCGGACTATAGCCTTCGAACGGGTCAGAGTCGATCTGTTTGTAGGTGACCGTGGTGATCTGGACGGGGGAGGTGTTTTCTGTGAGCCAGGTCTTCGCCTCAAAGCTCCCCAGGCCGGATGACCTCTGCATGCTCGCCAGGCACCGGGCCCGGTTCCGGTTCTTGAAATAGGAGAAGCCCAGGCTGAAATAGACCTCTTGCGAAGCCTTCCCCGCGGCAACGACTCTTTCGAACGATGCGATGGCCTGGTTGTAATCCCCTCTGTTAAATGCCGCAAATCCCGCTTCCTCCGCGCCTGCCACTGCGCCTTTCACCTGGACGGAGAGCGTCTCAGACACGGAGAATTTGGGCCTCTCCTCATCCAGCCTGACGACGAACGCGGCCGGACCTGCTGCCTTTCCGGCCGGCTTGAGCGTCAGCATTATCTCCTTCGACGCCCCCTGCGCAATCGTCCCGAGCGGGACCGTCCTGCCGATCTCCGCGATGCCCGATTCCCTCCCCGGCAAGGCCGGGAGGAACGTGGCAGACACACCGCGCGCCTCGCCGGTCCCCTTGTTCTGCACGCGTGCTGTTATCTTCGAGGCATCACCTCCGCTCACGCCGGCTCCTGCTCCGGCAAGCCTGATATCGAGCCGGGGGAAAGGGACCTCTCGCACAGCGATTTCTGCTGTCGTCTCGGCGGATACGGGTCCCGGGTCAGCCGTCACCGTGACGACGATCTGCCCCTTCCGGGCTTGTGCGTCTTCGGGGGCCGAGACAATGATCTTCTCCGTCCGTATCTCCCCCGCCTCGATATCCCCCAGCGAATCGATACGAACGATCATTATGTTCTTCAGTTGCGCCCCCGGCGTGAGCGTGACTATCGCTCCGTGAGCCGTGGCGGTTCCGCTGTTGGCTATGCTCACCGTGAGCGTGCCTCCGGCATTCGCATTGAGCA
>PMJR01000152.1 GCA_003158475.1 Ignavibacteriota bacterium
AGCAGCCACTAACACATGGGGTCAAAATTGCGGTTTTTCGAGCTGAAGGTGGGATTTGAACCCACGACCTGCGGTTTACGAAACCGCTGCTCTACCGCTGAGCTACTTCAGCCGATTCAAATTTGGCACATTTTCAATACGCCTGTTATCAAAAAAGGTAGTTTTGATAACAGAAATTGATAACAGGCATATGTGGTTTTCAAGGAACCTACCGCTATCGCTTCAACCGATGTCAATAAAGGTAGGAGAATTTTCACACATATTCAATCAGAAGTCTACACTTTTGTATTGTCTGATGATGAAGCGATCAACATTCATCGGACGATGGTCGATGAGTTTCGCACCACCAATGTGAGATACAGAGAGCAGGCGCAAGTCAAGCAATCTAGACTTTCCGGATATTTCCCTTTTGACCATGAAAGAGCATGCGATTCTCATAACCGTTAAGATACCGTACCGCTGACTTATTGATCGAATCGGTAGCCAGCCTGGCGTTTGCTGAATCACCCCCGGTGAATTGGTTTTCGGTGCGGCTGCCAGTCGATTTGGAACGGCAACCAATTACGATCGCCGAAGCCAAGTTCAATAAGAGCGCTGTTGCAGCGTGGTTGATTGCATACATTCGGTTTGCCCCTTCTCGTTCGGTGATCTACGTGCCACATTCAACCCGTAATCAGTTGGGACAAGCGAGGACTGGAGAATTACCACGACAATGGAACGCGTGACACGCCATCGGCTTGATCCTTCCCTTCGCACGATGGTGAAGGTCTCTGAAGCGACCACTCGCTTCTCGCCCCTCACACAACCGATGAGGTTGACTCATAGTAGCATGTCACGCCGTGGTGTGTGCGAAGGCATTCACGGTCCGGCCTCCCCACCGGATGGAAAAGGCCCCTTGTATCAAGGGGCCTTTTCCGGACGCGGGCGGTATTCGCTTTTTACTGCCCCGGTTTTCCCATAAGGGGAGATTCAGTCTTGGTATAGCCGGCCGGGACGCTAAACTCACCGGCAGGAGTTGTCCTCTTCTCGACCTTCGTGACGACTGTCGTCATTTTTCCCATGATGTCCATGTCCGTCTCCATCGGGAAACCGTCGATTTTCTGGTATGCGTCCCCCAGCCCCGACATGTTTGTCAATGCGGCCATCCGCTTCCCGAATTCCATCCAGTCTTTACGGAGGTTGTCAAAGCCCGCGACATCTTTTGTCACCCAGAGCGTCATCATTTCCTTGCCGCCGCGTTTCATGACGTATTTCGCACATGAAAACCCGTCCACCGATTTCTTCTCACCGGTCGCCGAGATCTCAACCGGTCCCTCGGTTCCCCCCATCATGCCGGTCATTGCTTCTATCTGCTTCCTCTGTTCCGGAGGCATGTTCTTCATCTTCTCCCTGTACTGGGCCATCTTCTCTCCCGCCTTCTTTGCGTATGCTTCCATATCGGCAAACGTCATTTCCGAGTAAGTCTTCTTCGCGGGATCCACGGTGTAGATCTTCTCCTGATCCATCCTGAGTATCATCACCGTCGTGGGGTTCACGATCTTGAACATTCTCGGCATCGCGTAGTTTTGGGAGATATTCTCTTTGTCCTTGAGTGGCCCGCCGCTGGTTGTGGATTCCCAGTAGAGGCCCTGACTGAACGCCGATCCTGCAAGGAGAATCGCCAGGCAAAGTCCGATGAAGTGCACGCGGCTGTTGATTTTCATAGTTACCCTTTCTCGATGGTTGAGGTATTTGGTCAGGACCGCTTTGAACCCGGAAGAGGAAGCGGGCCCTCACGGACAATCTCGATTCCCGGAGCGTTCTGTATCCACTCGGCCTGAGGCAGGACAGAGCGTTGCGTCCAACCGGCGGCAACCTGGAGCGATTCTGCGCTCGGGATCATTTCGATGGTTTCCCAGGGGCAATATTTCACACAAAGCTTGCAGCCGATACATATGTCGAGATCGATCTCCACGAGCTTTTTGTGCTGGTCGTATTCCGACCCCGGGACGGTGAGTATGCAATCGACAGGACAGAACTCGATACATACCTCACAGCCGGTACAACCGGCCTGGTTGACGACAGCCAGTTCCTTAGGACGCTTTTTTGCCTTTACCGGGGCCGAAGGGGCAGCCGGGCGAACGACTTGATCCGCCATGAAACAACGCCTCGTATATGGAAGAACGGGGTTCCCTGAACCTCAATTAACCACAATGCCCCTTCTTTTGCAAATACCGAGCACGATCGCGTAGGCCCCGTATGCGAAAAACGGAGCCGCAACCACGTCGAAGGTGTAGTGAACGTGCTGGAGCACGACACAGACTCCCACCACCAGTGTGGCGCAGGCGTAGGCGACCCGCAGCCATTTGCCGGGGATCAGAAGAAAGAGGAGAAACGTCGTTGAGGTGTGCCCTGAAAAAAACAGGTCGCGCGTGAGCGTTTTTCCTCCGCCGAAGAATTCGACGAACGGATCCCTCAGCTCGATGATCCCGGGGGGCGGCTCGAGCGGAGCCAGGTACATCGCCGCCATGCGGAAGAGGACCATCACGACATACGCCTGGAAGACCAGAAGAAGGCGCCGAGGGTTCTGCGCGAGCACCAGAAGCCCGACAATGATCCCCGCATAGATGATCAGAAACGTTATCCACGTGAGATTCAGCGCGGGAAAGAGGGCAAGCACAGGATCCTGCAATGTCACGCCGTGCCTCCGCTCGACCCAATCAAGGAAATGCGTCAGGGCAAAGAGAACCGGGACGAGCACGGCAATCGTGGCGGCAAACTCCGTTCTGAACGCGGGGTCGCTCCATGCGTTTCTTATGTTCACCAGCATGCGGACATGACGGTAAGTGGGAGGAAGCCAGATGGAGAATTCAGTAGGGAACGTGGTGAAACTACGGACTCGGGGGTTGAAAATCAACAGGCCCCGCGGCACGGAAGGCTGCGGGGCCTGATCGGTCCGGACGGACAACTATGCGGATGGGGAGGGAAATGGATGCGGTAAAAGCATCCTTATTCGAAGAATCCTTTCAGAAGTTCCCACGGGTTCCTCTTTTCGCGGTGGCGGTGCTTCCATTCCAGGTATTCATCGCGCGTGATCAGGCCGACAGGCCCGTCGTAAATCCCGCCGTGGAGCCACGAATCGTAGACCCGCACGGCAAGGACATTCTCCTCTCCGAACTTCAGGAGTCCACTGGGAATGGTATAAGCGCGGAGCTGAGCGTACTCATCCGATGTCTTGATCTTTCCGGAGTGAGTGCTCATTGATCCCGTGCGGCCGATCCTCTCGCCGTTCAGATATGTCTCATCGATATCATCGATCTTGCCGGCCAGCAGTATGAGCGTTTTCCCGTCGAAACCGGCGGAGGGGCGGAACCGATACCGGTACCATGCGAAGCCGTCATAGTCCTTCATCCCCTGTGTTTCCCAGTACAGCGGCACAACCGCGTCATTCCACGACGCATCGTCAAAGGCCGGCTCCTTCCAGTCAAAATCGTCGCCCGTTTTGATCTTCCATGTTCCAGCGAGCGACTGTCCGGGCCGCAGGGGATCTGACTGCTGGTATATCCCGATCTTCCCACCTGTGATGCCTCCCTCGCCTCCGGCATCATAGACGCGAACTGCGATGACATTGCTCGTGCCGAACCGGAGACACCACGCAGGCAGGAAATACTCTCTCGTCCAGCCGTATTCGCTGACATAGTGGGGTGGAAATTGTCCGCCGAATCCGATGAAATGCCCGTTGACATACACTTCGTCCGCGTCGTCGATTGTTCCCATGTGCAGAGTGAGGACCTTTCCCTGCCAGTCCTCTCGTGCATCAAACTGTTTCCTGTACCACGCATAACCGTCGTAGCCGGGGTACCCTTCATCCTCCCATGGTGACGGCGCGAATATGTTGTCCCACTTGCCGTCGTTGAACGACGGGTCGGCCCATCGTTGGTCATCACCGATTTGGAATTTCCATTTCCCACGAAGGTCCTGGATTAACTGCTGCTCCTGTGCACTGACGACCGCAGGGAGGGATGTCAGTATCGCCAGCACACAGGAACCCAACAGCAGATGTCGTACGGTGGTCATTGAAGTTCCTCCACGGAGTGTCTGTGCAGCAAATATCGTCATCAGATATGTTCCGTGCGTTTCAGACGTGTCAAAAATTGTCACATCTTGTCGCAGAGACTCGCTAGAACCCCCGGAGACTGTCGCCGTTATTCCCGAGGAGCGCTTTCTGGGCCCGCGCACCGATGGCATTGATCAAATCCTCATCCCATGCGTACTCTTGCCCGCTCTCGCCGGTGAAGATCGAAGGAGAATCATAGACGAGGCTGGCGAGGTAGGCCTTGTACCGTATCGCTGCCGTCTTCCCTCCTGTCGCGAGCGTCCCAAGCGACTCTCTCAGCCCTTCAAGCTGCATCGATGGGAATGCCCATTTCATCTTCACGCTCTGGGCAATGGCGGATTCAACAACACCTTCTAGGGTTACGCCCGACGGGGGTGGAAGATGTGGGGGTTGCGTCAGAAATTGTCACGATTTGTCACGGAGGGGGGCGGAGGGGAAAACCCCATCAAATCATGAGCTTGTATCCTGTCCCGTGTATCGTCACGATGTACCTCGGGTTCGACGGGTCCCCTTCGATTTTTTGTCGGAGCTTCAATATGAAATTATCGACGGTCCGCGTACTCACTGATTCGTCGTAACCCCAGACATTGGTCAGGAGCTGGTCCCTGCTGACGGTGCGGTTGCGGTGCTCCCAGAGGAATTTCAGGACTTCGAATTCCTTCGGGGTCATCGCGAGTGCGACCCCGTCCCTGGTGGCATCGTATGAATCGAGGTCCGCTTCAAAAAACCCCAGCCGCACCCGGGAACCGGCCGCAGTTCCCCGTTCGCTCCGCCGGAGGACTGCCTTGACACGTGCCAGAAGTTCTCGCAGACTGAAGGGTTTCGTCATATAATCGTCGGCACCCAGCTCCAGGCCGAGGACCCTGTCGATCTCCTCCCCTTTTGCTGTGAGCATGATGACCGGTGTCAGGACCCCTTTCTCACGGGCTCTTCTCAGGACATCGAATCCGGACAGCCCGGGGAGCATGACATCGAGGATGACGCAATCGAACGCATTGTCGATCCAGGCCTGGAGTCCGGCCGTGCCGTTCCCCTCGGTCCGCACCTTGTACCCTTCGAACTCGAGGTTGTCCCTGAGCCCGGTCTGCATTTTTGGATCGTCTTCAATGATGAGTATTGTGCTCATAACGGAATGCGAGTGTGAATGTGCTTCCCCTGCCGGGCGTGCTACTCAGGTCGATCCGGCCACCGTGGGCCTCCATGATATGCCGCGCGATGGCAAGGCCGAGCCCGCTCCCCTTCGCGCCGGAGGTTTTCGAGGAAGGAACCCTGAAGAACGTTTCGAAAACCCGTTCGCGGTATTCGGGAGGAATTCCCGGACCGTGGTCTTCTATCTCCACATAGACGTCGTCCATACGGATCCCCGTTGCCACGCGCAGATATTTCTCACCTCCGCTGTATTTTACCGCGTTGTCGAGTATGTTGATGAGCGCCTCCTGAACCGCCTCCATATCCGCACGGACTGCCGGAATCGCGGAATCGAGATCCACGATCGGGGAAAAACCTTCGCTGCCCAGGTGCGGCGAGAATGAATCAAGCACACCACGGACAACCGCATTCAGATCAAGCGGGAGGAACGTGTACGGTCTGCGCCCCGCCTCCATCCGGGAGAAATTCAGGAGGTTATTGACGAGACGGCTGAGGCGTTCCGTCTCCCTGACGATGGTGCTGTAGTACTCCTGTTTCTTCTCCTCCCCCACGAGTCGCCCCAATTCCAATGTCTCCGCATACATCCGGATGAGGGCCAGGGGGGTCCGGAGATCATGAGAGACATTCGATACGAAGTCCGATTTCAGGCGAACGAATTCCATTTCCCTCCGCACGCTCCTGAAGACGACCCAGACCCCGGAGAGAAGCACGGCATCCAGAACGACGAGTATCATAATGTCGCGCGAGACGCGGGACCGCGCAACCTGCTGGATCGTTTCCCCCTTCAGCCTGATCCCGACCGCAAGATCGGGGAAGAGCCAGAGCTGCCGCCGCTGCTCGGGATCGGCGCCCGGTCCCTCCTCGCTCGCAAACACGCGATCCCCGTTCGACGTCCGGAACACGGAGATGACGAATTCGCCGGCGGCAGCCTCCCGCATCCGTTCGCCGAGGACCTCCCGGACGAACCGTTCCTGGTGCAGCCTGATCCCGGCCAGGACGGGAATGCCGCGGATATCGCGCATGACGAACAGAAGAACCACCCCGCCCCCCGGACCGGAAGAATCCGGAAACGTGCGCGACTCGATCTTCCGGTAGTTCCGACTGCTGAGCATGAGCAAACGGTCGATGAGCGGCCTCTCCCCCGCGAGAAGAAGGGCCAGGCGCACGTGTGCGGGCTTCTCGTCCGCGCCTCTTCCCGCCATGAATGTGATCTCCGTCCCGGTTGAATCAGCGGTGAACACCGCATCGATCGCCTGATTCTTCCCCAGGAACTCCCGCGCGAACACGGGGGAGAACGAACCCCCGGCCTCCGCCGGCTTCCATCCGTTCTCCACCGCACCCGCCCAGGTGTTCGCCACGTCCCACGCAAACTGGTTGATGGAGAACAGTACGATGTCGAGCTGCCGGCGGTAAATATCCGTGACAAACGATTCGCTCCCGCTGAGCCCGCTGATCTCGTAGACGGTGAACACGAGCAGGGGGAGCAGAACGAGCAGCAGGAGAATGAGCGCGACGCCGCGGATTGTCCGGGGCTTTTTCACGTGGTCCGGTCGGAAGTGTCGTACGCAAACGGGTCATTGAAACTAGCCACATCGTCCGAGAAAGTCAATCCGGCGGCACCCGCGCTCGCACGAACCGTTTTTTTTCGTATATTTGATGATATCTTTTTTGAAGGACGACACAGTGGGTATCAGGGAAGAGACAGAGCGCCGTCGGACATTTGCGATCATCTCGCACCCCGACGCGGGAAAGACCACGTTGACGGAAAAGTTCCTCCTCTACGGCGGTGCCGTGCAGCTCGCCGGCTCCGTCACCGCCAGGAGGAATCAACGTCGTTCCACGTCCGACTGGATGGAGCTGGAACGGAAGCGGGGGATCTCCATCAGCTCCACGGTCCTGCAGTTCGACTACAACGGTTACAAGATCAACCTCCTGGACACACCCGGCCACCAGGACTTCTCCGAGGACACGTACCGCGTGCTGACAGCCGTGGATGCCGTCGTCATGGTGATCGATGCCGCCAAAGGGATCGAGACACAGACGAGGAAGCTTTTCGAGGTGTGCCGGCGCAGGGGGATCCCGATCTTCACGTTCATGAACAAGCTCGACAGGCCGACGAGGGACCCGCTCGAATTGCTCGACGAACTGGAACACGTTCTCGGCATCGGTGCGTTCCCCATGAACTGGCCTCTCGGAACTGGATTCAATTTCCGCGGCCTGTTCGACCGGCGAGCCCGGCAGGTTCATCTTTTCGAACTCGGCTCCGGCGGTGCCTACAGGGCTCCCGTTGAAATCTCAACCCTGGCCGACCCGCTTGTGAGGGAACGGTTCGATGACGTGGCCCACCGCAGGGTGTCGGAGGAAATCGAGATGCTCGATCTTGCGGGGAACGCCTTCCATCCCTCCGACGTCCTCAACGGAAAAATCACGCCGGTGTTCTTCGGGAGCGCCAGGAACAACTTCGGCGTTCAGCTCCTCCTGGATGGTTTCCTCGCGCACGCCGAACCGCCGCGGCCCCGGATGAGCAAGGGGATGATCGTCCCCGTTGACAGCGCCGCATTCTCGGGGTTCATTTTCAAGATCCAGGCCAACATGGACCCGAGGCACCGTGACAGGGTCGCGTTTCTCCGCGTCTGCTCGGGGAAGTTTTCACGGGACATGACGGCAGTTCATGCACAGACGGGAAAGTCCATACGGCTCCCCAACGCCGCGAAGCTGTTCGGGCGGGACCGGGAGACCGTGGACGAGGCATATCCGGGTGACATCGTCGGATTTGTGGGCCAGTCACTCCTCGGGATCGGCGACACCCTCACGGAAGACCCTTCGATCATCTACGATGAAATACCCCGGTTCCCGCCGGAATGCTTCGCCATACTCAATAACCCCAACCCCTCGAAGTTCAAGCGCTTCCGCGAAGGACTCGACCAGCTTCTCCAGGAAGGCGTCGTCCAGGGATTCCAGCCCCGGAACGCATCACAGCAGGTCCCGATCCTCGCTGCCGTCGGCCCGCTGCAATTTGAAGTATTCCAGTACCGCCTCGAAAGCGAGTATGGCGCCGAAGCGCGCCTCGATCCGACGGAATGGAAGTTCGCACGGTGGATCCACCCTTCCACCGACAGCTCTCTCATTTCTCCAGGTATGCTCCCGACGGGGGCGATACTTGCAGACGATTCCAGGGGACAGAGCGTCATACTCTTCCCCGGCGACTGGGCACTCAGCTACTTTGCAGAGAAACATCCCGCTATCACACTGGGGGAACTCCCTTTCGACAACGTCTCCGCGGAGACCCGGCGATAAGCCACGGAGCCCTGTCCCGCAACGGCAGGACAGGGCCCCTGATTCCCCGCACCTGGCGTCAAGCGGCCGATTTCACGAATGCCGCGATCCCGATCCCACCGATGACCCACCCGATCAGCGAGTCGGCGACCCATGCGGTCGTGTAATCGACCGGATACATCATCCAGTTCCAGTTTGCCACGTGCACTGCGAGGCAGATGAAGAGACCGAGCGCGCCGCAGAACATGACACGGGCGAAGAAACCTGATTTCGCCGCGGTGCTTCTCGACAAGAGCCATGCCGCCAGCATCGCCGTGAGTATGCTGTCCAGAAGTCCGATGCCCATCTCGGCCAGCATCACATCGGAAGCTCCCGTGGGGTTGTACACCACCATCCCGACCGGACCCTGATTGAATTGTTTCTTCCAGAGGTCAATTGCAGCCTGGTCTCCGTTTTTGGGCCTCGCGGGGAACATATACACCGATTTTTTGTCCATCCCGCTCTTCATCGCGGTAATCACTGAATCTTCATGCGCCATCGCCGAAATCGTTGACGTGTGAAGAGGAAGTGCAATCCACGCAACCGCACTCCAGATGAACATCAAAAGACCGCCGACAGCGCCGGCGAGAAGTATCCTCTTCATGAAACCCTCCTTTTATAGTGTGAGTGCCTTGTCCAGGATCCTCTGGTTCAACAGGCCGTTCAACCCGTTGATTTCGGGTTCCTCCCCGCCGAGAATCCAGTCGGTGAACATCGTGCTCTCTTCGACGTAAAGGTTCGGCACGAGGATCTCTTCGGCCGTAACGCCGGCGGGCCTGTCTGCTTTCCCCCGGGTCAAGGTCAGGCGCCCGAGCTGGTCTCCCGAAGTGAATTCCGGCACCGTGATGATCCCCTCGGTGCCGATGACTTCGAGCATCACGCGCCGGAACGGCGCGGTAAAGGAGCAAGAGACGGACGCCATGACGCCGTCCGGGAATTGCATGGCGAGAAAGGCAGATTCCTCTGTGGACGTCGCCGTCGGCGCCGGCCAGAGTGTCCCGGTGACTGCGGAAGGCTCGGCGGCAAGCACGTACCGGAGCGTGTCAATGCAGTGCACTCCGACATCGTACACCGGCCCTCCCCCGGCGACAGCGCGGTCGATCAGCCACGTTCTGTGGCTTACCCTCGCGTCATAGATGAATTCCGCCCTCGCGGACTTCACACTCCCGATACGTCCCGCCACAATGAGCTCCCTCACCCTGCGCACGACGGGGGAGAGCCGCACCATGTGACCGACCATCAGTTTCACGCCCCCCCCCGCACACGCCGCTATCATGAGTTCCGCTTCGCGCACGTTGAGCGCCATCGGCTTTTCGACAATCACATGCTTCCCCGCCTTTGCGGCGGCAAGCGTCTCGGGGCAGTGCGCGGAGTTCGCGGAGACGATGAACACCGCATCGATGTCAGGATGGCGGACGAGTTCGTCGACGGAGCCGAAAGCAAGAGGAATCGAACATTCGTCTGCTTTTTTCCTCGCCTCCTCCGCAGATCGCTTTTGCAGAGCGACGACCGCCGAGTTTCTGGCGCGCCGTATGGCCGGGGCGATCGCTTTTTCCGCAAAACGCCCGAACCCGATGATACCGTATCTGACAGTCCTCTGTGCCATGGGGATTCCGTTGATTGTTCGTGCGGGTGCAAGATACATCCGGGGAACCTTCCATGCAATGTTTTAATTTTCCCCGGTGCGACGAGCGAGGTTGACCCTCCGGGCATGAAGTGTTATCTTCGGATATGACGACCCGCCCGCTCCTTACCGCCGTGCTGACCCTCGCACTCTCTCTCCAAGCCCTCACGCAGACGGCCTCCCGGGACTTTGAGAAAGCCGGGTGGCGCGCTTGCAAGGAGGCGGGAGCTCCCCGCATGGCGCAGGAGCGGGGGGATTTTTCTGATCCCGGCATCCATGTGACGTATTACAGGCTCCGGTTGACCCTCTCGCCGTCCCCCGCTCTGCTGACGGGTGACGTCTCGGCGAAAGCAGCCTGCGTTGCAGACAGCATCCGAACGGTACAATTCGACCTTTCAGGATCGATGACAGTCGATTCTGTCCTGGGGGCCGGGGGGAGCCTCCGGTTCTCCCAGTTCCTGCAGGGGTTCCAGGTGCAGCTCGAAAGGACCTACCGAAAAGGGGAAACGCTGACACTCGATACGTACTACAGGGGAGTCCCGGGAGCCACCGGGTTCGGGAGTTTTATGTTCTCTTCCCAGAACGGCGTCCCCTGGATCTGGACTCTCAGCGAACCGTACGGGGCGCGCGACTGGTGGCCCTGCAAGGACGACAACAGCGACAAAGCGGACTCCGTGGATATGTTTGTCACGGTACCGGCCGGGCTTAAAGCAGGATCGAACGGCACGCTGGCGGACACGCAGGCGAACGTCGATGGGACGACCACGTTCCACTGGTCGGAACGGTATCCGATCGCGGTCTATCTTGTCTCGCTCGCAGCCACAAATTATGCGGAGATCGACGACTGGTTCCGTTACAGCCCCTCGGATTCCATGCCCATAGTCAACTATGTGCTTCCGCAGTCGCTCAGCGACGGAGTGGGAGCACTCGCGGAGACGAAGAGCATGCTTCGTATCTTCTCCGATGCATACGGCCTCTACCCGTTCATCAAAGAAAAATACGGACACGCCCAGTTCGGATTGGGGGGTGCGATGGAGCACCAGACAATGACCTCCACAACCAATTTTGCCGAAAACACAATATCACATGAGCTCGCACACCAGTGGTTCGGAGACATGATTACGTGCGCGAACTGGCCGAGCCTCTGGCTTAACGAAGGTTTTGCGGTGTTCAGTGAGTCCGTTTTTCTGGAGAAATACTACGGCCCGGGAGCCTACAAAGCGCACATCGAGGACGTCATGAGTGCCGCGTTCAATGCAACAGGCACACTCTACGTACAGGATACCTCAACGGTCGCGACCCTCTTTGACTTCAACAGGGTGTACGCCAAGGGTGCCTGGACCTTGCATATGCTCCGTCATGTGCTCGGCGATTCCGCGTTCTTTCGCTCCATGCGGGCCTATGCAAGCGATCCACGGTTCAGGTTCAAGAGCGCGACGACCGAGGGGTTCAGGAGCGTCTGCGAGTCCGTTTCGGGGAAAGACCTCGGGTATTTCTTCGACGAATGGGTGTACGGGGAAGGGTATCCCCGGTATGGCTACCGCTGGACGTCCACACCCACCACAGGGGGATACGGGGTGACAGTGACTCTTTCACAAAGCGGCAGTTCGGCGGCGACACCGTTTTTCAGGATGCCGGTGGACATCAGGATGGTTGCCGGGACGCGCGACACAACCGTGACGGTGTTCCATACGGCAACCGGGGAGACATTCACTTTCCAGGTCCCCTTCCCCCCTTCCGATGTGCAGATAGATCCCGACAAAAGGATACTCCGCGATGTCACCCCACCCGATGCGATCCTGCCCGAATCATACGCACTCGCACAGAACTACCCGAACCCCTTCAACCCGGGGACATGGTTGTCGTTCTCTCTGCCCCACCGTTCAGATGTCACGCTGACGGTGTACGACCCGCTGGGACGGGAAATCGCGGTGCTCATACGGGGACAGCTCGAAGCGGGAACACACACTGTGCGGTGGGGAGGGACTGACGCGAGAGGATATCTTGTGGCTTCGGGAACTTACTTCTACCGTCTCACGGCGGGGACGTACGGAGAGACGCGCAAGATGATGCTCGTCCGGTAGGGACGGAGCGGGGAAAAACCCTCCGCCTGAAATGGGCGGGACTGTGAGCCCCGCCCAGGAGGGCCTGATTGTTAATGTGCGGCCCGGGCGGCGAGGGCACGGTCGAGCATCATCAGCGAAGCGCCGCTCTCACCCGCCATCGTGAGCTGATCGAGGATCGTGGTCGCATTCTTTTCCTCCTCGATCTGCTCCTTGATGAACCACTGCACTTCGACCTGCGTGGCGTAGTCATCTTCCTTCAGTGCGGTCTCATACAGCCTGTTGATCAGCGCGGTGATCTTCTGCTCGTGCGCAAGAACCTGGTGGAATATGTCCTGCGGCGACTTGAATTCCGCCGGCGGTTTTTCGACCGCCTGCAGCGCGACGCGCCCGCCCCTGTCGTGCACGATCTCCGTGAGCTTCATCGCATGAGCGAGTTCTTCCTGCCACTGTACGCGAAGCCACGTGGCAAAACCCTGGAGCCCGACCGATGAAGAGTGCATGGACATGGCGAGGTAAAGGTACGCGGAATTGATCTCGTGCATGATCTGCTCGTTCAGCGCTTTCTGCATCGGTTTGCTGAGCATGGCGGTGGCTCCTTCACTTCACAGAGATCAACTCAACCTGAAAAATAAGCGTCGCGTTCGGCGGTATCGCTCCCCCTCCGGTACCTGCCGGGCCGTAGGCGAGGTCCGGGGGGACGTACAACTCCCACTTCGAACCTTCCTTCATCAACTGCAGGGCTTCGGTCCAGCCTTTGATTACCCCTGAACAGGGGAATGTCGCCGCTTCTCCCCGCTTGTACGAGCTGTCGAACTCCGTCCCGTCAAGGAGCTTCCCGCTGTACTGGGTGGTGACGGTGGAGCTGAGCTTCGGCATCTTCCCTTTTCCCTCGACGAGAACTTTGTACTGAAGCCCGCTCGGCAGCGTGACCACCCCGGGCTGTTTCTTGTTCAGCGCGAGGAACGCCTCTCCTTCTTTCTTGTTCTTGTCTCCGGCCACCTTCGCTCCCTCCTCGAGTTTTGTCCTCTGTTCCGCCTGATACGCCATAATCGTTTCCTGTACCTGCGCGTCGGTCATCAGCCGGGCGGTAGTGTCGAGACCTGCGTCCATGACCCCCCGGATGAATGCATCGGGATTGATGGCGATCGAATCGCGGCCAAGATTGTGTCCGACATTGAGGCCGATACTGTAGCTGAGTTTGTCCTTCTGTGTCTCCAGCTTGACTTTCTTGACCCCCGTCGTCTGACATCCGAGAAGAGCAAACGCGACGGCGCCAATCCAAAAACGATGCATAGCGGGTCCTTTCGATGGGAGAGTAAGTATCATGTAATGTACCGACTCCGCGGCTCAGATGCAACGCGATTTGTCAGATCCCGTCAAAGACGTCGTTGAGAAGCTCGCGGGCCCGGTCGGAATATTCGCTGGGGACATAGAGATCCGCTCCCTGAGGGAGACCGAGCGCTCCCCCCGCGCCGAGAAACCCCGCATCGATCGACTGGATGATCGACGGGATGCTTTCGGCGTCAAGAGTCTGCCGCGCTCGCTCCGCGTACATCCGGTCGGGGAAATTTTTCACGAGTACCAGGTCCACGATGCCTCCCTTTCACAATGGCCGGTCACGGCCCACGTTTCAGTTCTTCTTCTGCGCAAGGAACCGCTTCACCTTTTGCGTTGTCGTCTTTTCGAACTCGCGGTCACGGATGTAGAATTTCCGGATCTGCTTGAACGCGGCAACCTCTTTATTCATCGACGCGATCTCCTCCCCGATCACCGACTTCATGAGCTCGGGGGTGATCTCCTTCCCCCGGGTTTCCGCGAGCTCGATGAAGGCTTCCGCATCAACGACCACCTGCGCGGCGATAACTTCCCCCTGCTTCGGGTCCTCTTCCCCGTACACGAGCGACTCCATGACGAACGGGCTCCGGTTGAGCAGGTCCTCGAGCTCCTCAGGATACACGTTCTCCCCGCTCTTGGAGATGATGACGTTCTTCATCCTTCCCATGATATGAAGGAAGCCGTCGCTGTCAATCCGCCCCAGATCGCCCGTTTTGAACCAGCCATCTTCGAACACGCTTTCCGTCGCTGTCTCATTTTTATAGTAGCCGAGCATGACGTTCGGTCCCCGGGCCCAGATCTCGCCGATGCCGAGGTGATCCGGCTCGGCGATCCTGAGCGTAACGCCCGGGAGCGGGATACCGGCGGAATCGTCTTTGAAGTCTTCGATCCGGTTCAACGTAAGGATGGGGCCGGTTTCCGTCAGCCCGTAGCCCTGCACGAAACAGAACCCGAATTCGCGCAACCCCTTGGCAACGAGGGGATCCTGTGCCGCCCCCCCCGCGATGAACAACCTGATAGACCCGCCGAACCTCTCGTGTATCTCCTTGAACACGGTGCGCCGGAAGCCTTTCCAGCCGAACCTTTCCGCCACCGCGCCCGCCTTTATCAGCGGGCCGACGATCATGGAGGTGAGCTTCCTCTCGTGGATCCCCTTGTATACCCTTTTGAACATCTTGTCGTACAGGAGAGGCACGGCGAGGAGTATCGTGGCATGGACCTTCTGCAGATCATCCACGATCGTCTTGAGAGACTGTGCGAAATGGATGGACGCCCCCGTGTAAATCGGGCAGAGGAAGCCGCATGTGCAGGCATATGTGTGGTGAATCGGAAGCACGCCGAGGAACCTGTCCTCGGACGTAATCCGGATAAGTTTCACCATAGCCATCAGATTCTCCGCCAGGTTCCTCTGGCTGAGCATCACCCCCTTTGCCCGGCCCAGGGATCCCGAGGTGAATATGATCTCCGCAAGTTCCTCCGGATCGATCCGCGGGAGCTGTTCCGGCGAGCATCCCCGGCTCCGCTCGATCAGTTCCACCATGGAAAATGTCCGGTCTCTTTTCGCCGGCATGTCCATGTTGATGTAGAACTTCAGTTTCTTCATGGACGTCCGGCTCTCCCGCAGGAGCGGTTCGAACGCGTCCGAATAGATGACCGCCGTCGCCTCGGATTCGTGGAGGATGTTGAGTATCTCATTCGACATCAAAGCCCTGTCGACCGGGACAACGACGTAGTTGAAGCACATCGACGTGAGGTACGCAAGGGACCACTGAACCCTGTTCTCGCCGATCACCGCCACGTGGCTCCGCTCCTTGATCCCCATAGTGCGGAGCGCGATTCCGAACTTGAGAATGTTCCTCAGGAGCGACGCATAGGTGAGCCGCGGGATCGGATAATCCTTCAGATCTTCGAGGGCGGTCTTTTCCCCGTACACTCTCGCCGAACGCAGGACCATGTCCTGTATCGAGGAGATGGCGGGGACCGTGTTAAGGGGAAGCTGCATTGCCATGGAAAGCCTCCTGGTGGCTGGGGTTCAGAGAGTTGTTGGGGCGGCGAATCTGGCAAGCTCCTGCGCCGATGCCTTCTCCACGTCCGCATGGAGGCTGTTCCCGTTCGAGTCCATCGTCACGATGGCAGGGAAGTCCTTCACTTGGATATGCCACATAGCCTCCGGGGTACCGAAATCGAGGAAGTCGACTCCCTCGACCTGCGTGATGCATTTCGCATAGTACTGAGCGGCGCCGCCGATTGCGTTGAGGTACACCGCGCCGTATTCCTTGAGTGCTGCAAGCGTTTTCGGGCCCATTCCCCCTTTCCCGATCACGGCCCGGATCCCGCATTTCCTGATGATGTCCGCCTGGTACGGTTCCTCGCGGCTGCTGGTTGTGGGACCCGCTGCGTTCATGAACCATCCGTCTCCCTTCTTGAGCGAAACCGGCCCGCAATGATACAGGGCGGCCCCTTTCAGGTCAACGGGGGGCTCATGAGACATCAGGTAGTGATGGATCATATCACGCCCTGTGTGCATGGGCCCGCTGAGGAGCACGACATCCCCGACGTTCAGCGAACGCACCTGCCCCTCCGAGAGGGGGGTCGTGAGCCGGACCTCGCGGCCCGTGAGAGGCAGACCCTGCGAGCGCGCCATGTGCACCGCCGGCGTGTCATCCTTGTAGAGCCAGCGCCGTATCGAACCTGTCTCCGCATCCAGAATCACGCCGAGCCGCCTGAACGCCCAGCAGTCATATGCAACGGAGACGAAGAAACTCGCCGGAAGCCGGTGATACGCACCGACCTTGCACCCGATCAGCGATACCGCGCCGCCGAATCCCATCGTACCGATCCCGAGCTTGTTGGCATTCTCCATGATATACGCCTCGAGCTTTGCAAGCTCGGCGTTCGGATTAATGTCGTCCAGCGTGCGGAAGAGCTGCTGTTTCGCATAATGGAACCCTGAAGCCCTGTCACCGCCGATGGCCACGCCGATGGCCCCCACGCTGCATCCATGACCCTGGGCCTGGTGCACTGCATGAAGTATGCACTTGCGGACACCGTCGATGTTCCGGTCGGCACGCCCGAGGTTCGGCAATTCGCACGGCACAGAGTACTGTATGTTCTTGTTCTCACACCCACCCCCCTTCAAAATCAGACGGACTTCGATCTCGTCCTGTTCCCACTGCTCAAAATGGAGGACGGGAGTCCCTTCACCCAGGTTGTTGCCGCTGTTCTTCCCGGTGAGGGAGTCCACCTGGTTCGGACGGAGTGTCCCGGCCTTCGTGGCTTCGACGATAACATCCCTGATTGACCGGGCAATCTCGATCTGGTTCGTCCCGACCGGCGTCCTGATCTCAAAAGTGGGCATGCCGGTATCCTGGCAGATCGGTACGGCCCCGTCGCACGCCATGTCGATGTTTATCGCAATCGTGTCAAGGGCCAGGGCGGACTGTGTCGCGGGGGTCTCCGTCTTCATGGCGGCGGAGAGGGCGCGACGGACGTCCGGGGGGAGGTTCGTCGATGTCTCAAGGACGAGCTTTGCGAGACTCTCTTTGAGGTGCTGCATGAAGGTTCTCCTTATTGGAATTAACGAGATTGGCCCGCAACAATTCAGGAGTACTCCGGCCGGAGGTCGTACGGGAGCGGGTCTTCCCGACCGGCCTGCCGGAATCCACGAAGACGGAGAGCGCAGCTGTCGCAGACCCCGCAGGCGACGTCTTCCCGCTGGTAACAGGACCATGTGAGATGAAGCGGCGCGCCCAGGTCGATCCCCGTGCGTATGATCTCACACTTCTTCATCCGTATGACGGGGGTGATTATCGCGATATCCGATCCCGGCTTCGTACCCGCGCGGACAGCCGCCTCGAATGCGTCATAAAACTCTCTCCTGCAATCCGGGTATCCCGAGGAGTCCTCCTCGACGGCGCCGACGAACACCGCATGTGCGCCGATCACTTCCGCCCAGCTGACCGCCACCGCGAGCATGTTGGCATTGCGAAAAGGGACGTAGGAAGAGGGGATCCCCTTCGCGGAGAGGTCTGCCCCCGAAACGGGGATGGAAGGATCCGTGAGACTCGACCCGCCGATCTTCCCCAGGTGCTCCATGGAGACTACGAGTCGGCTTCCGATCCCGTAATGGTCGGCAATAGAATGAAATGAACGGAGTTCGCGGGAGGCGGTCCGCTGCCCGTAACTGCAGTGAAGCATGGCAACATCGTACGTCCGGCGGGAAATCGCCACCGTGACGCAACTGTCCATCCCCCCGCTCGCCAACACCACTGCCCGGTTCCCCCCCATCATACCCCCCTGGCGGTGGGTTCCCAGATGTACTTATGTGCCTGGAGCTGGAATCTCGCGTTGGTCCCCTCTTCGAGCATCCAGCGCGCCAGCTCGAGGGGTTCGAGCTGTCCGAAAACGACGGACATGAGGAGAGTGCACCGCCTGTCGATCCCGTGTTCCCTGATCCTCCCGACCGCCCAGTCGAAATCACCCCTGTCCATGATCACGAATTTCACCTCATCCTGCGGCCCGAGGGCGCCGACATTCGACCAGAGGTTCTTCTTCACCATCCCGCTCCCCGGACATTTGAAGTCGACGATCCTCTTGACCCTCGGGTCAATCCCGCCGATGTCGAGACTCCCCGACGTTTCGACAAGTACCTCGTACCCCCCGTCGCAGAGTACCGTGAAGAGGTCGTTCACCCCCTCCTGCATGAGAGGCTCCCCTCCGGTGACTTCCACGAGACGGCACGGGAACGATTCAACGGCGGAGAGGATTTCGGCAACGGACATCCTGCGCCCCTCCTCAAACGCGTAGGCCGTATCGCACCACGTGCAGCGGAGGTTACAGTACGTCAGCCGTACAAAAACGCAGGGTCGCCCTGTGTGGCTGGATTCCCCCTGGATGCTGTGGAAAATCTCGTTGACGACGAGTTCTGTCATAAATTCGGGCATAAATTCGGGCACAGATTCGGGCATAGATTGACGCGTAGATTGAGGCGGGACCACCCTGTTACGATGAAGGTACAGAGAAGAGGAGGGAAAATCAAGGAGGCGGTTGTGGTGAGGAATCCGCTCCTCAGCTCCTGATTTGAGCCGTTTTTCTGCGGGAGATGCAGTTGATCACGGAAGCGATGACAACATCGTCGTCGACCGGCTTCATGATCAGGTCGTCGACCCCGAAGCGCTTTCCCGCAATGAGCGTCTCGCGGTCGATGCGCGTTGCAAGGAACAGGAAGGGGACATCCTGATTCCCCGCGTTAGTCTTCAACCAGAGATACAGGTCGAACCCCTTCGGGCCCGTTTCAAAATTCACCTCGGATATCACGACTTCGGGCCTGAACATTGAAAAAGTCTCGAGGGCCTCTTCGTAGCTCGACGCACCGATTGCCATAAAACCGTACCGGCGCAGCGTGCCTGTCAGAGATATGAGGAGTCGTTCGTCTTGGTCGACGATCATCACAAGGTCGGATCTGCGGCGGCGGCCTTCCGTTCCGTCGGCCTTCTCCCTTTTGCCATTCGTTGTGCGCTTGAGGATGTGAGCGACAAGGTCATCGATCGCCCCCTTCAAAACCTTTCCCTCCTCGTTCGACGCGTCCAGTCCAAAGACAGTGTCGAGAGTCTTGAGTCCGGCCAGGTACCGCCCCATGTCGGTGTAGTCCCGCACATGTTGGAGGAAATGGTCCACCTTCGCACGTCGAAAAGCCTCCGCCGGGGTCAGCCCCTGCAGGTCATCGTCTTCGGCAATCACAAAAGATCTCCTGAAGTGCACGACACGGATTTCACCGCCACTCACTCTGGAACATTGTAGTGAAATCGGAGTGCTTTCACTGTGAGTCCAATCACCTGCCCCGGAAAGCGCATGTGCGTATTCCAAGAGGGTTCCTCGGGTGGAAACCTCAGGAAAATCTGTCATTTTGGGGGATCAGGGGAGCATGAGGTCGTTCAGCAGGAGTATAATGAGGAGTATGCCGAGGAGAATCCTGTACCAGACAAATACCATAGTGGTATGCCGCATGAGGAATTTCAGGAGCCATGCTATCGACGCATAACCCACAACCCCTGAAACCACTGTCGAAATCAGGAGGTTTCCCACCCCCAGATCAAATGCCCCGTGAATCTTGGACATCTCGTAAATGCCGCTGGCAACAACCGCAGGGATGCTGAGGAGAAATGAGAATCTGGCAGCCGCTTCGCGCGTGAGCCCGAGATAGAGACCTGCGGTGATTGTCGTCCCGGAACGGGACGAACCGGGGATCAGGGCGCAAGCCTGCGCGAACCCGACGACAAGCGCGTCCACCCAGGTGATCTGCCTGATTCCACGGACGTGGCGGGCGACCTCCTCCGCAAGCCAGAGAAGGAGGGCAAGTGCGATCATACTGGCCGCAATGACGATCGTGGTTTTCGTCAGCGAGCCTTCAATGATACGTTTCAACGAGAGACCGATCAGAGCGACGGGAAGTGTGCCGATGATGATATAGAGAGCCATGCGGGAGCGCTCCGTGAATCTTCCTTCAGTGCTCCCTTGAGTGTTCCGAGGAGCCGTAAGATCCCGGAACAGGGCCACCGTCATCCCCCACAGGTCATTCCAGAAATAGACTATGACTGCAGCAACCGTCCCCAGCTGCATCACGGCCATGAACTCGGTCCACGCTTCGGGGTGATTGGGGTCGATGACGCTCAGGAACTTGGCGGCAAGTGTGAGATGGGCTGTGCTGCTGATCGGGAGAAACTCAGTCACACCCTGGATAACGCCGAGGAGAAACGCGTAGAAGGGGTTCAAGAACGGGTCCTGTCTTTTGGGTGTCTGGAAAGGTTCTGAATATACGAGACTACAGACTCAGATTCAATTCACATTACATAAGGCGCGACACGAGGAGCTGGACAAGTATGATCTTCGCTATCATTGAGACAGGGTACACCGACGCATACCAGACATTCGGGGCGTCCGTCCCTCCATGCTCGTTGGCGTATGCAAGGCAGGCGGGCTGAGTCTGTATGCCGGACATGAGCCCCATGACGGACGGGTAAGAAAGCCGTAGGAACCGGTTTCCGCCGATGAGCACGAGCAAGGTGGTAACGGCCGTGATGCCGGCACCGACGGCCATGAGGATCCAGCCGCCGTGTTCCACCGTTCCAACGAACCCGTCCCCCGCCTTCGTGCCGATCCCCGCAAGGAACAGGACAAGTCCCACCTGGCGCAACGTCAGGTTCACGCTAAAAGGCATCCCCCATGTGATCGGACCGGAGCGCTGCAGGCGACCGAGGAGGAGCCCCGCAATGAGCGGCCCCCCCGCGAACCCGAGTGCGAATGTCCCGCCGCCCGGGAGTGGAAGCGGGGCGATTCCCAGGAGGACACCTATCACCAACCCCACGGAGAGCGAGAGGAAATCGGCTTCGGACCCTGACCGGACGGAATCCCCGAGAAAACGGGCCACGCGGTCGAGGTTCCCGGCCCACGTGAGAACCCGGACCCTGTCTCCCCGCTCGAGGACCGTCTCACCCGTCGGGATGAAATCGACATCCCCACGCCTGACCCTCGTGATCGTCGCGTCCAGCAGGTTCTGCATGTTCAGCTCACGGATTGTCTTTCCGATCACGCGCGTGTCGGAAACGTCGATCCGCCGGAAATCGAATTCCTTGTTCTCCGTCTGGATTTCCAGGTTGGATTCTTCCCCGAAGAGTATCCGCGCCCGCTCGTGCGCCGCCATGTTTCCCACGGCGACAACCAGGTCGTCCCGTGCGAGCATGGTCCCCGCGTAGACAAGCGAAGTCTCGTCCCCGTGCCGAACGCGGCTGAGGACAAACCCATGGTGCGCTCCGTCCCCCAGGAGCGATGCCACGGTCTTGCCAAAGACACCGGGGTTTACGACGCGGTACGTCCGCCCGTACAGAGGTCCGGGCGTTTCCCCTGTCGAAGGCCCGGCTTCCGAACCCTTGAGCGCCACTCCGATATTCAGTTTTCCCACGAGATGGAATGCCAGCAGGACCCCTATGACGCCGAACGGGTACGCGACGCTGTAACCGATGACGGGAGCGCTCGTCCTCAACTGCATGTCGATCGCCGTCAGTGCGGCTCCCCCGGGAGCCCCGCGAATCGCCTCAATGCTTGCGGCGAGCGCGGGGGTGTTCGTCAGAGCGCCGCAGAAGACGCCGACCATCGACAGTCCGTCAAGCCCGAACAGCGTGGCCCCGGAATATGCGAGCGCGGCGGCGAAAAGAATCGCACCGAATGCGAAGAGGTTTGCCCGGAGCGCCCTCTTTCCGAATGACGAAAAGAAAGAGGGGCCGGACTGGAGACCGATCGTGTAGACGAACAGGACCAGGCCGAGGACATACAGGAGTTCGGGAATCCTCAGGCGGGAATCGAGCGACCCCATGAATATCCCCACAAACAGCACCGCCGCCGGCCCGAGAGAAAAGCCGAATACGCGGATGCTCCCGGCAAGCCAGCCGACGCCGATCACCGTGAAGAGCAGGAGGAGAGGGGAAGAAGCGAGGAAATCAATCATGGGGTTGCGGTGCCGTCTCCGTGATTTCCGTGAGGACCCCGCAGGCAGACAAGGGATGTATGAATGCGATGGAAAGGCCTTCCGCGCCTTTTCTCGGTTCACTGTCGATCAATCGCACGCCGCCGGAAGCGAGATCATGGAGCGTCGCGCGAATGTCGCCCACCGCGTAGGCGATGTGATGAATGCCTTCCCCCCTTTTCGTGATGAACTTTGCAATGGGCCCGTCGGGGCTCGTGCTCTCCAGGAGTTCTATCTTCGATTCCCCCACGCGGAAGAAGGCGGTCCTGACATGCTGGTCGGGCACCTCCTCCACTGCAGAGCAACGCACACCCAGGAGCTTTTCATATGTCCCGATCGCGGAATCGAGTTCCTTGACTGCAATCCCGATGTGTTCGATGCGCGTCGGTACCCCCGCTGTTTCCATGTCACGCCCTCCGGTTTTTCAGATCCTCAGCCTACTCCAGTTCGACAAGTATTTGCCCCTTCGTCACGGCGTCGCCGGGGGAGACACGGAGTGCGCGAACGGTCCCGTCACACGGCGACACGACCTCGTTCTGCATCTTCATTGCTTCAAGGGCGAGGAGAGGATCGCCGCTCCTCACCCGCAATCCCCTCCGGACAGCAACGGTCAGGATGACGCCCGGGATAACGCACCGGACATGGTGCGGGTCCGGCGCGACGTACGGCGTGCGGCGTTCGAACTTCTTCGTGTACCGGGTTTCGTAGGTGACCCCGCCGATCACCAGCTCCCGTGTCGTCTCCGGTGTCTGCATGGCGTTCAGAAGGGGGGGATGCCGTGTTTCCTGTAAGGCCTGACCTCACTTTTGTTGGCCGAAACCTGTATCGCGTGGATCAGAAAATCCCTGGTCGCGGCGGGGCTGATCACCGCATCGATGTGCCCCGAGGCGGCGGCAACGTACGGGTTCGCGAATTTCTCCGTGTACTCCGCCACCTTCTGACGGCGCATCCCGGCGGGATCGGGCGCGCCGGCGATCTCGTTCTTGAAGATGATGTTTGCGGCCCCTTCCGGGCCCATGACCGCGATCTCCGCCGTCGGCCAGGCGACGACGAAGTCCGCCCCGAGGTGCCGTGAGCACATGGCGATGTACCCTCCCCCGTACGCCTTCCGGAGAATGATGGTGATCTTCGGTACGGTGGCTTCGCTGAACGCGTACAGGAGCTTCGCCCCGTGCCTGATGACGCCGGCATGTTCCTGGTCGACGCCGGGAAGGTACCCCGGCAGGTCGACGAACGTTATGAGGGGGATCCCAAACGCGTCACAGAACCGGATGAACCGTGCCGCCTTGTCCGAGGAATCAACATCAAGCACGCCGGCAAGGACCATCGGCTGGTTCGCCACAATCCCGACGGTCTCTCCGTCGATCCTGGCAAAGCCGACCACGATGTTCGCGGCCCAGTGGGCATGCACGTCGAGGAATTCTGAATTGTCGCACAGGGCGCAGATGACATTCCTCACGTCGTACGGTTTCCGCGAATCCATCGGCACGATCCGCTCGATGTCGAATTTCGCCTTCGGCGTCTTGACCGGATACCGTTCCGCCTTTCTTCTGTTGTTCCAGGGGATGAAAGTAAAAAGCTGTTTGATCATGTGGAAGCATTCCAGTTCGTTCCTGGCGTAAAAATGGGCGTTCCCCGATATCTCGCTGTGCACCCGGGCTCCCCCGAGATCTTCCATCGAGATCTCCTCCCCCAGGACGGTTTTGATGACTTCGGGCCCGGTGATGAACATCTTTGAGATCTTGTCCACAACAAAAACGAAGTCCGTCAGAGCGGGGGAATAGACGGCTCCCCCCGCGCACGGGCCCAGTATGACCGATATCTGGGGCACGATCCCGGAGGCGAGCGTGTTCCTGTAGAAAATCTCACCGTAGCCGGCAAGGGAGTCGACGCCTTCCTGTATCCGGGCGCCTCCGGAGTCGTTGATCCCGATGATGGGCATCCCCATTTTGATCGCGTGATCCATGATCTTCGTGATCTTCCTTGCGTGCATCAATCCGAGCGACCCCCCGGCAACTGTGAAGTCCTGCGCGTAGATGCATACCGGGTATCCCATGATCGAGCCGGTTCCTGTGATTACCCCGTCCCCGGGAAGCACCCTTTTGTCCATGTCGAAATCACGGCATCGGTGCTCAACGAACAGGTCAAACTCGTAGAACGAATTGAGATCCAGGAGAGCGGTGATCCGGTCCCGGGCGCTAAGTTTTCCGAGCGCCATCTGTTTCTCGGAAGCCTTGTTCCCGCCCCCATTCAGCAGGCGGTCCTTCCTTCGGAAAAAATCAACGTGCTTGTTCGTCACAGACACGGGAGAGTCCTTTTCTAAGGTGACGGAGAAGAGCGGTCAGAGTGTGAAACGCTGCAGTATGAAATGTACGAAAAAGCAGGATGAAGTAAAATCAGAAAACCGAGTCAAGGGCTGCAGCGAGCGCGGGGTACCTGAACCGGTAGCCCATTGTGAGCAGCTTTGCAGGAACAACTCGCTGCCCCGTCAGAATCATGTCGGCCATCTCGCCAAGGGCGGCGCGGAGTGCCGGTGCGGGGACGGAAAGCCATGATGGCCGGGAAAGAGCGCGGCCCAGAGCGGCACAGAA
This sequence comes from Ignavibacteriota bacterium, assembly GCA_003158475.1. Classification (GTDB taxonomy): domain Bacteria; phylum Bacteroidota; class Ignavibacteria; order UBA10030; family UBA6906; genus Fen-1273. The sequence continues at coordinate 24,695 of PMJR01000152.1, forward strand.
CGCTTTCATGTCCACCCTCTCCGGCGCCACAACATTGACGGGGCCGGCGAGCGCCGCGTTGCCGAGCGCGAACAGAATGACGCCCGCGACGTCATCCCTGTGCACCCATGGGAACCATTGCCTCCCGGAGCCGATCGGCCCGCCGGCGTAGAGACGGAATGGGAGGAGCATCTTTTCGAGCGCTCCCCCCTTTTCACCGATGACAATGCCCGTCCGCAGGATGACAACGCGCGGGCCGAGTTCCCCCACGGCCAATGCCTCTTGCTCCCAGCGGAGGCAGACGTCCGCCAGAAACCCTGACCCGGGGGGATGGTCCTCGGTAACGTCTCCCGATTCGACCGGGCCGTAATACCCCACTGCCGATGAACTTATGAAAAGGAAAGGTTTCTTTTCCCCCAGGCGGATCGATTCCGAGAGCGCGCGTGTGGCGTTGACCCGGCTCGCGACGATCAGTCGTTTCCGGGTGGCAGTCCAGCGCCCTCCCCCGATGGATTCCCCCGCCAGGTTGATGACGGCATCCGCCCCCTGAACATGGGCCGTCCACTCACCCTGCGTCGCGCCATCCCACCCCACACGTGTTACGCCAGGGGCGTGCGGGACCTTGCCGGGGTCCCGCGTCAGCACGACAACATCATGCCCCTCGAGCCTGAGGAGCCGTACCAGTGAAGACCCGATAAACCCGGTGCCTCCTGCGACGACGATTTTCATCCGTGTGTCTCCCGCTCAGCGACGCGTCATGTCCGGGGTATCCCCCCGCCGGGACCGCTCTTTGTCCGGTCGAACCCCTGGATGAAGCAGAGAAGATCCCGCGACGAGTTGTGCGCAGTCTCAATGACCCCCTCGTCCATTTTCAGTGAGTCGGCGAGGGCCCCACCCGCAAGGACAACTGCACCAACACTCCCAGCAGCGTCCACTATGCTCCGGAGCTGTTTCTGCCGGTCCGCCGGAGCCCCGTACGTCGAGGAAAGACAGACAATGTCGGGCTTCCAATGGACGATGGCGGCGTTCATCGCTTCGGAGGGAACGCGTGACCCGAGATAGCGCGATTCCCACCCCTGAGATTCGAAGAGATAGTTTGCGCACCGGAGTCCGATCTCGTGGAGTTCATCGCCGAGCGTCGCACACACGACCGAGTGCCCGCAGCGAGATTTCATTCCGATCTGGAGCTGGAGCATCGCCAGTGCTTCGAGAGTTTCGTAGGAGGCCCGATGTTCATCATCGACCCCAATCTCCCCGCGGGACCAGCGTTCCCCGATCTCGTGCAACGCGGGGCGGATGACCAGGTCGTGCATCTCCCAGAGCTGGATGCAATGCTGATAAAGATAGGAGAGAAAGGGAAACAGACCGCTCTCCTCCTGAACGAGCGCCTTGCGCAGGTACGCGGACACGAGCACGGGAAATTCCCGTCCGAGGACTGCCACCTGGATCTTCGAGCCCAGGTCCTCGCCTCCGGGGATTTCAAGAGCCCCAACGGGATCGAATTGATTCTGTTCGGCGAACTCCACCACATTCCTGATCTCGAACTTCCTGTGACCCCCGGGGGTTTTCTGACATTTCAGAGTCCCTTCATCAGCCCACCTTTTCACAGTAGTCTCTGTCACGTTGAAGAGCCTCGCGACGTCTGACGTGGAGAGAATGGTTTTCTGCAGAGAACTTGTCATCAATTTAGGTCGATATGGTCGATTTGTTCGTTTGAATATATGAACAAACCTGACCCAGAGTCAAGCAAAATGACAGAAATTAGAGGGGGAGAGGACTATTTCCTCTTGAAGTAGAGGGCAGCCAGAGGTGGAAGTGAGAGGCAGAGCGAGTACTCCCGGCCGTGTGCGGGGACAGGATCAGCGATAACTTCGCCTAAATTGCCGGTGTTGGATCCGCCGTACCGTGCGGCATCGGTGTTGAGGATCTCGGCGTACGTTCCCGGCTGCCATACGCCGATTCTGTAACCGGCGCGGGGGACGGGAGTGAAGTTGAAAACCGCGGTCATCGTTTCGGAGCCGTCCGCCGATTTTCGGTCGAAGGCAATCACGCTGCTCGCAGCGTCATGGAAATCAACCCACTCGAATCCCGTGAACTGAAAATCGACTTCATGCATCGCTCGTTCCCGGCGGTAGAGCGCGCCCAGGTCCTGCATAAGATCCTGGACCCCCCGATGCGTTTGGTAGGCGAGGAGATGCCAGTCAAGGCTCTTCTCCTGATTCCACTCGTCCCACTGAGCTATCTCCCCTCCCATAAAGAGAAGTTTCTTCCCTGGGAACGCGTACATGAGCGAAAGAAGGAGACGCAGGTTTGCGAACTTTTGCCAGAGGTCACCCGGCATCTTTCCCAGCAACGAACTCTTTCCGTGGACGACCTCGTCGTGCGAGAGCGGAAGGAGGAACCGCTCCGTAAAAGCGTACAAGAGGACGAACGTCAGGTTCCGGTGGTGGTATGTCCGGTAGACCGGATCCATCGAGAAGTACTCGAGGATATCATGCATCCATCCCATGTTCCATTTCAGGTCAAAACCCAGGCCGCCATTCTCCACCGCATTGGTCACGCCCGGCCACGAGGTGGACTCCTCCGCGATCGTCAGCACCCCGGGGTGGTACCTGTGCACGACGCCGTTGAGATACTTGAGGAACTCGACAGCCTCCAGGTTTTCCCGTCCCCCGTACCTGTTGGGGATCCACTCCCCCTGTTTCCTGGAGTAGTCGAGGTACAGCATGGACGCAACGGCATCGATCCTCAGTCCGTCGACGTGGTACTCCTCGAGCCAGAACAGAGCGTTGCTGACGAGGAAGTTTTTCACCTCGTTCCGCCCGAAATTGAATATGAACGTCCCCCAGTCCTGGTGTTCACCCTTGCGCGGGTCGGCATGTTCGTACAGGTGCGTCCCGTCGAACTGTGCGAGCGCGTGCATGTCTTTCGGAAAATGGGCGGGCACCCAGTCGAGCACGACGCCGATGTTGTTCCTGTGGCATTGATCGACGAAGTACTTGAAATCAGAAGGGGTCCCGAACCTGCTCGTCGGCGCAAAATACCCCGTGACCTGGTATCCCCACGATGCGTCAAGGGGGTGTTCCATCACGGGCATGAGCTCGATGTGCGTAAACCCCTCCTGAAGGAGGTAGGAGACGATCCTGTCCGCAAGTTCGCGGTAGGTAAGCCAGCGGTTCCCTTCTTCCCGTTGCCATGACCCGATATGGACTTCGTACATGGCAAGGGGGCCTCCAAGCTGGCCCCCGCGGGCGCGTGCCTGCATCCAGGCCGAATCCCCCCAGTCGAAGCCCCGCAGAAAATTGACCTTCGACGCCGTCCGGGGGCGGATCTCCATCTCGGACCCGTACGGATCGGTCTTGTCCATTACGAAGCCGCTCTGAGTCTTTATCTGGAATTTGTAAAGTTCCCCCTCCGGAAGCCCGGGGATGAATATCTCCCAGATTCCTGACGAACCCAGGACGCGCATGGCATGGCATCGCCTGTCCCACCCGTTGAAGCCCCCGATCACGCTGACGCTCCGTGCCGAAGGGGCCCAGACCGCGAATTGAACCCCCCCCACCCCGTTGACCTCCGCGTAATGGGCGCCGAGCTTCTCATAGATCCTGTGATGATCTCCCGCATTAAAGAGGTAGATGTCGAAGTCTGTAAGCGTCGGCATGTATGAATAGGAGTCATGGAACACCTCTTCCCGGCCGCCGGAGAGGGTCTTCCTGAGCTCGTAGGGGAAGACCCCGCTGCAACCCGGGATGATCGCCTCGAAGAAACCGAGCTCGTGGACCCGTTCCATCGGGATCTCCTCGCCGGAGAGCTTCCCCCCCCTGACGATCACCGAAACGGTTTCCGCTCCCGGCAGGAATGCACGAATTGCCAGGCGTCCCCCGTCAATCAGATGGGGTCCGAGCACTGTGAATGGGTCGTGGTGATCGGTGAATATCACCCTGTATACTTCATCGACAGATGCGGTGGTGTTCATGCGCTACCTTACGTCATCCACGATCAGGAATGTCGATTTTCCCGCCCGGACATTTACCGGTTCTCCGGGAAGGATGTATTTGCCGTCGCTGGAAGAGACGCGTACGGTATAGTCCCCGGGCGCAATGTTGAGCCGTGCAATCTGGAACTCCGCGGGGAGCGTCCGCCATGTCCGTACGTCCGCCTGCTCTGTCACCGCCACCGTCAGGTCCACCGCCAGGCTCCCAAGAAAGTTCCGGACCTTGTCGTCACTGTTTTTGGAAAGCTCCGACTTCGCCTTCTCCGCCGCAAGGAACTTCAAGAGGGCCCGCCCCCCCGATTTCAGGTAGATGAGGGAGAGCCTGTCCTCCAGCGTCCGGGCGGCGATCGCCGTGACATCCTCCGCGACCTCCGTCGTTGCCACCATCGGGGTCACCCCCTCTCCCTGTCGAACATCGACGCTGTACCTTCTTCCCGCCTGGTGGCGTGCGACGAACTTCGGAAGGGCCACCTGGAACGTATGGATGACAGCTTTCTCGTCCGGTATGCTCACCTTCGGACGCACCTCCTGTTTTACCGGGCCCCTGCCGGAGTACACGAGTACGATGACGCTGCCGGAAGGCACACCCCCGGATGTGTATGCCCTCCCCCCCATCGCCCTGTAGGAAGCAGCCTCGTCGTCGAATGACATGAGCGTCGCGGTTCGTACAAGGTCATCAAGGAGAAACGACGGGGCAGGGGTCCCGTATTCCTTTGTGTACACGCGGTACGTCTCGAACGCTTTCCTGTATGCGATGAAGGCGTCATTAACCTCACCGCGTGATTCGTACAGGACGCCCGTCACATAGCGGATGAATGCGTCCTCCTGGTATTTGTTCTTTCCCTCGTATTGCCGGGCATACTCCCGCAGCTTCTCGTCCACCTTCCGCGCCTCGACAAGCGCATCGTCCGGCTCTCCTTTCTGCGCGTAGTTCAGTGCAAGGAAGACGTTGACGAGCACTTTCTCGAAATCCTCCCCCTCGTACGGCAGGACATTGTCATTGAGGAGCATCGAGGCGGCGGCAAGAGTGACGCTCCTGGTGAAGAGCTCGCCGATCTCCTTCTCCGCCGCGAAAAAATAGATGTTGCTCGAGTCGGGGACCCCCGCGTAGTGAAAGAGGAGCCCCACGTCAAGGTTGTACAGCACGGTGCTTTTGTCGCCGTAGGCCGGACGGTTCGCACGGACCTGATCCAGGGCTGCGCCGTAATTTCCGTCCGCGATATTGTTCTCGACCCCTGTGTAAAACGCCGATGTCGAGGCACAGGAGACGAGGAAAAATGAAAGCGCCGCTGGAAGGATCCAGGGCGCTTTCCGCATGAGGCCGGTCAGCTGACGCGCGATGCCCGGGGGGAAGTTCAGGTTCAGAATTTCGTTCCGCTCTGCGAGATGTATTTCTTGATTTTCTTCTCCCCGATCCATGCTTTTCTGTTCGTCTCAATGTTGACAAGCTCGAGGTTAACCTGGTAGTACTTCACCTTCTCCCCACCCTCCTGGTCGACGATCGTGGTGATGTCGCCGCGAAGCATGAAGTCGGCCCCCGCCTCCTGCTGGAATTTCTTCATCGACTCGCGCGAGGCGTTCTCCTGCTGGTCAGCCCTCTCGTCGCGGACCTCGGTCCGCTCTTCCTTGTTTGCGACAAAGGTCACGCGTCCCGAATTGATGAGTTCCTTCTCCAGGTTCTTGATGAACGTGAGAGTCTGTATATGCTCGTCCGTCCGGTTACGGACCGTCCCGACGATGACATCGGGTGTGCGCTTCTTATCCCCTTTGAATTCACCAAGCCAGGGACGCGCGAGCACATCGCCGATCATCTCCTCGGCGACGAGGCGCGAATCGGTGTCGTTCCAGTCGCCGCTCAGATCGATCGCCTTGTCCGGCTCGATGCGGGAGACGACCTTCCCGCCTCCGCCGCAACCGGCGTACAGCATGACGAGCATGACGGCAAGCGCCGCTGCAAGAAATCGGGGAGTGCTCACTGTTCTTTCCTCCGGGTTGATCATGAATGGGGATGCAACGGGTCCGCGAGTCCGGAATCCGGAATCCGTCCCAAAATAGTGAAATCGGTCCAAACGTTCAAGCGCTCTCCTCCCGTCCGCCCCCGGGGTCCTCCTCCAGTCCCCCCGCATCCCCGCCGAGGAGTTTCACCGCCTCACCTGCCGGGAGTTCCTGCACGTTGCGCAGTTTTCTCTCTATCTGCCGGGTTCGCGTCGCAGCGTTTTCGATCGTATTGCTCGCCTCCTGGAGTTTCTTCTGCGTCCTGTCGAGTATGTCGCCGAATTTCCCGAATTCTGTTTTCACGGCTCCGAGAAGGGCCCAGACTTCCCCGGACCGCTTTTCGATCGCGAGCGTCCGGAACCCCATCTGCAGGCTGTTGAGCATGGCAGCCAGCGTCGTCGGCCCGGTGATCATTATCCGGAAAGTGAGCTGGAGTTCCTCGGTGAGGCCCGGCCGGCGGAGCACTTCGGCATACAGCCCCTCCGTGGGGAGGAACATGATTGCAAAGTCCGTCGTATGAGGGGGATCGATGTACTTGTCCCGTATCGACTTCGCCTCCAGCCGGATCCGGTTTTCGAGCTGTTTCGCGGACTCCTCCAGGAGGAGAGGGTTCGCCTGTTCCGACGCATCCACTATGCGCTGGTAGTCTTCCTGCGGAAACTTGGCGTCTATGGGGAGCCACACCGGTCCCTGATCATCCCGCCCGGGAAATTTCACGGCGAACTCCACACGCTCGTTGCTCCCGGCCTTCGTCACCACGTTCGTTTCGTACTGCTCGCGGGTGAGTACCTGTTCGAGAAGGGCCCCGAGCTGGATCTCACCCCAGGTCCCCCGCGTCCTGACATTGGTGAGGACCTTCTTGAGGTCCCCCACGCCGGTCGCAAGCGCTCTCATCTCCCCGAGACCGAGCTGGACCTGTTCCAGACGCTCGCTGACATGCCGGAACGACTCGCCGAGCCGCTGCTCCAGCGTTGCCTGCAGCTTCTCGTCAACCGTCTCCCGCATCTTGTCCAGCTGGCGATTGTTGTCCGCCTGTATCGATGCGAGCTTTCCTTCCACGCTGTCGCGGACTCTGTCGAGTTTCTCGCCTGTGGTCTGTGACACGGCAGAGAGCTGGCCTGCAAACGAATCGAGCTGACCACGCTGCAGGGAGGCGATTTCGGCAATGCGGGATTGAAGTGAATCCGCGCTCGAACGAAGTGCTCTCTGGAGCTCCTCCCTGTCCTGTTGCGCCGATCGTTCAAAGGCCTCCCTCGACCGGGCCGATTCATCACGCAGAAGACGGTCGACGGTTTCAATCGATGATTTCAGACCTTCAAAACGGATCAGGAGATCGCTCCCCGCACCGGCGGCAGGACGCCGGAGGAGGATCAGAAGTACCAGGAGGAGAGCCAGGAGAAGTGCGAGCGTGATAAGGAGGAGTATTTCTAACATGGCAGGGGAATCTCAGGCGTCGTGGGAAGCATGACGGAGGAGGGTCAAACCCCCTCCCGCCCCTTCAATATATGCCACCGACGGCTCAATTTCCACCAGGAAAAGACAACGATGGCCCCCGTGCCGCTTTTTCAGTACTCCCTGGTTTCCAATACCTCGACAATCCGCGCCCGAGGGTTCATCATTATTTTGCCCTCGACGCGAGCCCAGACGACGCGCATTGCGGCAAGCACGGATTCTGCCTGACTCGCGGTGTCGAACTCGAGGTCGATCATGACGCAATGAGGATCATCTGTCGGTCGTGAGATCCGGTAGCGGCATACGCCTGACTTCTCCCGGCCGACGGGATCGCTGTCGAAGGCCTTCTTCCAACCGTCGAAGTCGGGGACCGGGTGTTCAATCCTCAGGATGTACATGTGTGCCTCATGCGGCAACCTGGAGGACCTCTGTTATCGCCTGGACGAAGGCTTCCTTCGGCATCGCGCCCATCGCCATCTGGGGCTTCCCTTCTTTCGGGACGAAGAGGATGGAGGGGATGCTGCGTATCCCGAAAACGGAGGCGAGTTCCTGTTCCTTTTCCGTGTCAACCTTGTAGATATTGATCTTCCCGGCGAATTCCTTCGACAGATCCTCGAGCACAGGCGCCACCATTTTGCACGGTCCGCACCAGTCCGCGTAAAAATCGACAATACAGGGGATATCGCCGGCGAACGACCATTCCTTGTTCTTTTCGAAGTCGAAAACCTTCTCCTGGAATGTCTGTTTCGTTAAATGCTCCATGTACACTCTCCCTTGTAATATAGGTTCTTTCAATATGATGCAGGGAACCTCACAAAGGGTCAGGCCGGCCATGGAGGTGAGGGCCGTCAGGAGCGAGTCTACTGGATGATTGATGCTGCGGCTTCGTTTACGGCCTGCCGGAACTGTTCGACGGATTCCCCGAAAACGCGCACCGTGGAGCGCTGTTTCTTCTCCCCTTCGTCTATCCTGTTTTCCGAAATCGAGATGAACTTCCTGCCGTTTTTCGCCTCCTTGACGTCTACGTAGTAGGTCGTCTTCCCGGCCCTGACCATCGTGGAATACATGGTGGCGGCTGACGTATCGCTCATGAAACCCTCCTCTGGATTCTGTGTCGACTGATTGGTATTGGTCTCCTTTCCCACAGTGAATACAGTGCGAGACCATTTTTTCCGAGCGCAATTTATTACATTGGTCAATTCCCCCATCGACGCACCGAAGGAGAGACATGAATCAACGCGCGCGTGTATCCCGTTTGTTGATCCCCCTATTCATCGCCGCAGGCTCCGCCGCGGGAGCGCCGGCAGACACTGCCGGAGGCGCCCCCCTCTGGGATGTGAGCGCTCCCCACGGCCCGACCCGGGAGTTGAAATTCGAAACCGACGAAGGGACATGGATATCGCTCGACGTCAGCCCGGACGGGAAGAGCATTGCGTTCGACCTCCTCGGGGATATTTACATCATCCCCTTCGAGGGGGGGAAGGCGCACCTCCTCTCCGGCGGTCCCGCATACGAGACGCAGCCGAGGTTCAGCCCGGACGGGACGAGGATATCGTTCACGTCAGACCGGGGGGGCGGCGACAACATCTGGGTCATGAACACCGACGGAACGGGGCGTCACGCTGTGACGCATGAAAAAGTCCGCCTCCTCAACAACGCGGTCTGGACACCTGACGGCGATTATCTGATCGCCCGGAAGCATTTTGTGAACACCCGGTCACTCGGGGCCGGCGAGATGTGGATGTACCACACGAGCGGAGGGGACGGAGTGCAGCTCACAAAGCGCAGGAACTGGCAACAGAATGCGGGCGAACCTTCCGTCTCCCCCGACGGCCGGTATCTCTACTACAGCGAGGACGTCAGTCCGGGGGACGCATTTGAATACAACCGGAACCCCTACGGCGTGATCTATGTTATCAACCGGCTTGACAGGGAAACAGGCAAGGTGCAGAGGTTCGTCTCAGGAAACGGCGGCTCCGTCCGGCCCCAGGTTTCTCCCGACGGAAAACTCATTGCGTTCATACGCCGGGTGAGACTGAAGACCGTCCTGTATCTGAGGGACATTCACTCCGGGGAGGAGTGGCCGCTCTTCGACGGTCTCGACAAGGATGCACAGGAAACGTGGGCCATATTCGGTGTGCACCCCGGGTTTGCATGGACTCCCGACGGCGGTTCAATTGTGATCTCGGCAAAAGGGAAGATCTGGCGGATTAATTCGGCTTCCGGGGAAGCGCGGCAGATCCCCTTTTCCGCGGAAGTGACGCAGACGCTCACGGAACCTGTTCGCTTTCCACAGGTGGTTGCGCCCGAGAGGTTCCCTGTCAGGATGCTCAGGTGGGTCACTGTTTCGCCGGACGGAAAGTCGGTCGTCTACAGCGCGCTGGGACACCTCTGGAGGAAACCGCTCCCGGGCGGAACGCCCGTGCGGCTCACGGAGGGGGACCATTTCGAGTTTTATCCGGCCTTCTCTCCCGACGGAAAGTGGATCGTGTACGCGGCCTGGTCTGACGCGGAGAGAGGGAGCATCATGAAGATCCGTTCCTCCGGAGGGCGCGGCATCCCCCTGACGACGGAAAAGGGGTCATACACAGAACCATCATTCTCCCCCGACGGGAGGAATGTCGTCTTCGTGAAAAACGGTGGGGACTATCTGCGTGGAGGGTCCTACGGCACCGACCCGGGCGTTTACACGATCAGCGCCGAAGGGGGACCGATGACGTTTGTGACAGCGGAGGGTTCAAGCCCGAAATTCACCCGGACCGGAGACAGAGTTTTCCTGAGTACCTCCGAAGGCGAGAAAGTCGCGCTGGTCAGCGTGGATCTCCATGGAGAGACACGGCGCGTTCACCTGACCTCGGAGAACGCACAGGAGATCGTCCCATCGCCGGATGAACGGTGGGTCGCATTCACCGAGAGGTACAACTCCTACATCGCCGCGTTCCCCCACACCGGGCAGGGAGTCGCCATAGGACCGGGCACAACGGATTATCCCGTGCAACGGATCACAAGGGACGCGGGGACATATCTCCACTGGTCTCCCGACAGCAGGACGCTCTTCTGGTCGCTTGGGCCCCAGCTTTTCTCACGCACGCTCGGGCGGACGTTCCGCTTCAAGGCGCCCCCGGGGGACAGTGTGCAGAATTCCCCCGACACCAGCGGGATCGACATCGGGTTCTCCGCCCCCACGGATAAACCCGAAGGACGCCTCGCACTGGTCGGCGCCACGATCATCACGATGAAAGGGGATCTGGTCATCCCCGGGGGGACAATACTCGTGGAGGGGAACCGGATCACACGTGTGGGGAGCAAGCAGGAAGTCCCCGTCCCCGCCGGCACAAAGGTGGTCGATGTGAGCGGGATGTACATCATCCCGGGGTTGGTCGATGTCCATGCGCACGGTCCGGCCGGGAGCATCGGGATTACCGTCCAGCAGAACTGGGCGTTCTATGCAAGTCTCGCCTACGGTGTAACCACGGAGCACGACCCCTCCAACAACACCGAGGAGGTCTTTGCCGCTTCGGAAATGTTGAAAGCGGGGATGATCACGGGCCCCCGGCTCTTTTCGACCGGGACGATACTGTACGGTGCGGAAGGAAGCTTCAAGGCTGTTGTCGACAACCTCGACGATGCCCGTTCGAACCTCCGCCGCCTGAAGGCCGTCGGCGCGTTCACGGTAAAAAGCTACAATCAGCCCCGCCGGGACCAGCGACAACAGATACTGGAGGCGGCACGGGACCTAAGGATGATGGTCGTGCCGGAGGGGGGATCGACTCTCTACTGGAACATGACGCAGATCCTTGACGGTCATACGGGGATCGAACACGCGCTCCCGGTAGCACCGCTTTACAAGGATGTCGTCACAGTCTTCGCCAGGAGCGGCGTCGGGTACACGCCCACGCTGATCGTCTGCTACGGCGGACTGATGGGGGAGAATTACTGGTATATGAAAAGTAACGTCTGGGAGAACGAGCGCCTGCTGACGTACGTCCCCCGCACTCTCATCGACGCACGCTCCCGGCGGCGCATGATGGCGCCGGAAGACGACTGGCACCATTTTTCAGTCGCCCGGGGGGTGAAGGCCATCGTGGACTCCGGGGGGAGGGCGCAGCTCGGGGCGCACGGCCAGCTCCAGGGGCTTGGCGCACACTGGGAGCTCTGGATGCTCGCACAGGGAGGGATGACGCCTCTGCAGGCTCTCCGTTGCGCCACGCTGTACGGCGCGGCGTATATCGGGCTTGACAAGGAGATCGGATCACTCGAGGAAGGGAAACTTGCGGACCTGGTCGTGATGGAAAAAAATCCGCTCGAGAACATCCGGAACAGCGACTCGGTCCGGTGGGTGATGCTGAACGGCAGGCTCTATGATGCAGCCACGATGAACCAGGTCGGGAATCACCCCGTCACGCGGGGTGCGTTCTACTGGGAGGGGGGAAAAGATCCCGGCGGCACAACCGGCGTCACCGGGATCGAGTAGCCGTCTCCGTTGAGAGCCCTTCCTGATGCCCCAGCATGCCGTAGGCCCCCAGCCTGCCGAGCCCCACGCGGAGGAGCTGCCCGGCAACCGCACCATACCCGTTTGCCGAATCGGTGACCTGTGCGGAAGCCGTGAGAGACGCGGCAAGCGCGAGAGCAGCGACGAAGGGAATTCTCATTGCGCATACCTCTGGCGGATCCCCGGGATCAGGTACCGGTCGAATGCACGCTGCTGATCGAACGAAGGGGCGAATCCCCAGTCCCCGCGCGCGGCGCTGTCGTCGACATCCTCGGGCCACGAATCGACAATCGCCTGACGCTTGTCGTCCGGCCGGAACGTGATGGCGGCGCCGTCAAACGCACGGAGCGCGATCGCACGGATTTCACTTGCGGAGGGACTGAAGCTGGTGATGTTGTACACCGTCTGTGAAAGCTGCGACGAAGGGGCGGCTTCCAGCCGGAGGAGCGCATCGATGGCGTCGGGCATGACCATGAAGGGGATGCGGACGTCTTCCCGCACGAAACACTCGTAGTGTTTCTTCTGGGCCGCCGCGTGGAGCATTTCGGGCGCGTAGTCGCTCGTGCCGCCGCTCGGCACGGTGACAGCGCTGATGAGGCCCGGAAAGCGGATGCACCGGAAATCGACCCCCCCCCGTTGATCTGAATCGGCAGCAAGCTGGCGGTAGTGATGCGCATAGTACCGCCCGAGATGCTCGCAATACAGTTTGTTGCAGCCGTACATGGTGATCGGCATCGTCCAGTCTTTTTCCGCCACCTTCCCGGCACTCTTCTTCGCGGAGACGGACGGGAGCCCGTAGACCGCGATGGAGCTGGGGAACAGGAACTTCACGGGGAAGCCGTGCCACCGCGATTGTTCGACGGCAAGTTTGAGGAGGTACATCGTTCCCTCGACGTTCACTTTGTGCGCCGATTCGGGAGTGAACTCGGCGCGCGTGGAGAGGAGCGCCGCCAGGTGATAAATCGTATGTATTTCGTACTCGCTCTGGAGACGCTCCATCAGTCGCTGTTCGAGTATGTCGCCGGTGATTGTCTCGGCGCATTTCGAGCGGAGGGATTCGTCGAGGGGTCGCAGGTCGATGGCAATGATGATGTTCGAACCGGAGGAGGCGAGGGCTTCGATCAGGCCGTGCCCCATCTCCCCGTTGGCACCCGTTATCAGTGTGGCGGGTTTTCTGATGTGATTGCTCATTCGTTGATCCGGTTGTGGTTTCCGTTGATCCGGTTGTGGTTTCGGGGAGGAAACTCGGGAAAAGCAAGGATGAAGAGCAGGTTGCCACCCAATGCCGGGAGACGCTGTGCTGCGGCGATTGCAGGAGAGCGGACCGTTCAAAGAGTGGGTGTGCCGCTCCCGCCGCGTGAGCCGAAGCGTATCTGGGTCTGCCCCCTGGTTCGCGCACCGCCCGGAGGGAGTTTGGGTCTCTTGTCTTCGGGGGTCGTCAGGTAGTTGATCCATTCGATCATTTCTTCGACCGGCCGCGCCTTTCGCAGGAAGCCCTCGTAGCGGGGATCCTTCACCGAATCAAGCGTGTGCTGATCGTCGTACGCAGAGACGAAGAGAAAAGGGGTCTTTTCAAACTCCGGGGTCCCCCTCACTTCGCGATGGAACCTGATGCCGTCCATGACCGGCATGTAGATGTCGGAAATCACCATGTCCACCTTTGATTCCTTCATCTTCGCTATCCCCTCTTCCCCGTTCTCCGCGAGGAGGACGTCCCATCCTTCCGCCATCAGGACGGCTCGCATTATCAGCCGGTATTCCGGCTCGTCATCCACGACAAGTAGTGTCATTTCGCTGACCCCTTCAGTACGTGCGCACTCCATGTGAACGATATCATGGATTCGTCACTGCTTCCCGCCGGCGGACTTCCCTTCCTTCGCGCAGGCGGAGTCAGACGAGCAGCAGCCCATCTTCCCCCCCGCCTTCGTTTTCATTTTTGCGCAGCACTCGGATTTCTTATCAGAGTGAGCCGCAGGCTTCTTCGATTCGTCCTGCGCCTGCTGTGAAAATGCGACTCCCGCAATGACAAGAACCAGCACAACGGCGATTTCCTTGATATGCTTCATTTGCCTGGATTCCCCCTGGTGTGTAAGTGTCCGGAACATGGGTCCTCGAATACGCTGTAAAATAGGATAGAAATGTGAAACATGCAATCCGGTCATCCCGCATGCTTGTTCATGTGCGACACCTTCAGGGTCCCTTTCCGGAGCGCGTGACGTTTCATGTAGGCAAAGAGGACCGGGGTCACCACCAGGACATGAACCGTGGATGTGATGAGGCCTCCGATCATCGGCGCAACGAGGGGCTGCATGACATCCGCCCCGACACCGCTGCTCCACATGATCGGGACGAGGGCGATCATCGCAGTCCCGACGGTCATCACCTTCGGCCGGAGACGGAGCACCGACCCTTCGACAGTCGCCTCCCTGATATCCTCCTCGGTGAGAGGGCCCCGCTCCCCCCTCGCAAACGAACGGAGACGCTTGTCGAGCGACTCATGGAGGTAGACCACCATCACCACACCCGTCTCGACCGCAAGGCCGTAGAGCGCGATGAACCCGACCCAGACCGCCACGGAGAAATTGTACCCGAGGAAGTAGACCAGGTACACTCCCCCGACGAGCGCAAAGGGAACAGAGAGCATCACCACCAATGCCTCGAGGTAGTCTCTCGTGACGAAGTAGAGCATGACATAGATGATGAGGAATACGAGCGGCATCAGGAGTTCCATCCGGCTCTTTGCGCGTATCTGGTTCTCCCACTGACCGCTCCAGCGGAGCGTGTACCCGGCGGGGAGCTTCAACTCCCGGTTGAGCGCTTCGCGGGCTTCGCCGACAAAGCTCCCCATGTCGCGCCCTCTGACATTGAGGAGAACTATCGAACGGAGCTGTCCGTTCTCACTCCCGATCATCGGCGGCCCGGGGACCACCGCGATGCGCGCCAGCGCGGAAAGGGGAACATAGGCACGCCGCGGCAGCGGAGACTGGGGAACGCCGGCCTGTATCGGCAGGGGGGAGGACGCGGACGGCATTCCGCCCGACGGCGTCCCGGCATCGGTGGCCGCGACCATCGGTCCCGCGGAAGGGGCTCCCCCGCCTGAGAGGTTTACCGGGACAGGGAGCGCGCGGATCGCGTCCAGGGAGTTCCGCATGTCCCGTTCATACCGGACGCGGATCGGAAACCGCTCCCGTCCCTCTATCACGGTCCCGATGTTCTCCCCCCCGAGCGCGGTTTCGATGACATCCTGTACGTCGCCGACGGAGACTCCGTAACGCCCCACGGCGCTCCGGTCGATAGCGATGTCGAGGAACATCCCCCCCGCGGAGCGCTCGGCATAAAGATCGGCCGCGCCGGGGATCTGCCGGAGTATCTCTTCGGCCCGCAACGCCAGGCCTTCCAGTGTGTCAAGATCCCTCCCGAACACCTTCACACCGAGGTCCGTGCGAACTCCGGTCGAGAGCATGTTGATCCGGTTGATGATCGGTTGCGTCCATCCGTTCCGGACGCCGGGAATCTGAAGTTTCCTGTCCAGCTCAGCCACGATGTCGCTTTTCGTCAAACCGGGACGCCACTGGTCCTTCGGCCTGAGCAGGATGATCGACTCGATCATGCTCAGGGGAGCGGGATCCGTGGAAGTCTCTCCCCTCCCCGCTTTCCCGAGAACCGTCTCCACTTCGGGGACCGAGCGGATGGCGGCGTCCTGAACCCGGAGCAGCCTGTTCACTTCCGTGATCGAAGCTGACGGGAGAGTCACCGGCATGAACAGGAGGCTCCCCTCGTCCAGCGGCGGCATAAATTCCGACCCCATGCGGAGTATCATCGGGACGGCGGCAAGGAGCGCAAGCACATTGAGGCCGAGCGCGGTTTTCCGGTACGTGAGCGCCAGGCGGATGACAGGCGCGTACAGCTTCCCCAGCACGCGGGTGACCGGATTCCTGTTCTCTGTCCTGAACTTCCCGCGCGTCAGGAGCGTCATGAGCATCGGCACGAGCGTGATCGCGATGATCGCCGATCCGGCCAGGACGAATGTCTTCGTGAACGCGAGCGGCCGGAACAGCCTCCCCTCCTGACCTTCGAGCAGGAACACGGGGAGGAACGACACGACCATGATCAGCACGGAAAAGAATATCGCGGGGCCCACCTGCTTCGCGGAGCGGATGGAGATCTCGATATAGTCCTCGTTGGTGAGCGTCCCCTTCCGCTCCTGCTCCGCTGCGACGTTCCTGTATGCATTTTCGACAAGGACGATCGATGCATCCACAATCACGCCGATGGCAAGCGCGATGCCCCCCAGTGACATGATGTTCGAGCTTATGCCGAAGACCCTCATGAATATGAAGGCGATCAGGACTGCGAACGGAATCTCGATGATGACACGGAGGACGCTCCGGATATGGAGAAGGAACAGGAGCACCACCAGTGTCACCACCACGGCTGCTTCGACAAGTGCGCGTTCGAGCGTGCCGACCGCCGCGGTGATGAGCGTCGACCGGTCGTACGCGGTGTGGATCTCCACCCCCGGGGGAAGCCCGGGCCGGATCTCATCGAGCCTTTTTTTCACCCTGTCGATGACATCCTTCGCGTTCTCGCCGCTCCGCATCACCACGATGCCCCCGACGACCTCTCCGTTCCCATCCCTTTCCAGCGCCCCGCGCCGGATGTCACCACCGAGCTGGACGCGGGCGACCTGCTTCAACAGGAGCGCGTTCCCGCCACCGACGGTGGCAAGAGGAATATCCTCCACATCCTTTACCGAGTGGATGTAGCCCTGCCCGCGGACAAAATACTCCGCGTCCGACACCTCGATGATCTTTCCCCCGACATCGTTGTTGGAGCGCATAACGGCATTGCGGACATCGGCGAGCGTGAGGCCGAACGACTTCAGCAGGAGCGGATCGACATCCACCTGGTACTGCCTGACGAACCCCCCGACGGAGGCAACCTCCGCGACCCCCTGCACACCCTGAAGGTTTAGTTTGACATACCAGTCCTGCACCCCCCTCAGCGTCCCCAGATCGTACTTCCCCTCGAGCGTGTACCAGAATACGTGCCCGACACCCGTCCCGTCGGGCCCGAGCTGCATCTTCGCCCCCGCGGGAAGGCCTGACTGCACCGTGGAGAGTTTCTCCAGGACCCTGCTCCGGGCCCAGTAGAGATCGGTGGATTCATTGAAAATCACGTATATGAACGACATGCCGAACATGGACTGGGCCCGTATGTCGTGCACCTCCGGGATCCCCTGCAATGCCGTCACGAGCGGGAACGTCACCTGGTCCTCCACGAGCTTCGGGGAGCGCCCCATCCACTCGGTGAATACGATGACCTGGTTTTCGGAGAGATCCGGGATCGCGTCGAGGGGGGTCGTGAGCATCCCCCAGATGCCGAATCCCAGGACGACCAGGTACGCAAGGATGACGGCAAACCTGTTTCGCGCCGAGAATTCTATGATCCGCTCAATCATACTTCACCTCACATTTTGTGACCTTCATGTTCTCCTCCGGCGGGTGCTTCGAGCTGGCTCTCAGAATCGATGAGGAATCCTCCCGTCACCGCGACCATATCTCCTTCGTCCACTCCGGACAGTATTTCGGTGAATGCCCCGGCGGTCTGCCCCACGCTCACAACGTGTGGCGCGAAGCGCCCCGGTTCCGATTCGACCCATACGCGGGGATGCCTCCCCGTGAAGAGCACCGCCGACGTCGGGACGACGAGAGCCTCGCGGGGAGCCTGCTTCAGCGCGATCCGGGCATACATGTTCGGCTTCAGTGTACCTCCCGGGTTGGCCAGTTCTGTGCGGACGCGGACGGTACGGGAATCCGGATCGAGCACAGGCTCGATGAATCCGACCCGACCCTTAAGCAAGAGACTGGGGTAGGCGTCCACGCTCACTTCGACGGCCTCTCCCACCCGCACAGACCGTATATCCTGCTCGGGGACCGAGGCGATCACCCATACGCGGGAGAGATCCGCCAGCTCAAAGAGCGTCGTCCCTTCCTCGACATACTGGCCTTCGACAACCGGCTTCCGTATCACGGTTCCGGCGATCGGGGAAGAATAGGTGGCCGGGCTTTGCATGTCGCGTTCACGCTCCAGGCGGTTGATCTGGGACTCCGTCAGTCCGAACCGCTCCATAAGCCTCTTCCGTGATGCTGCGACAAGTTGCGCCCTGGTGACTTCCTCCGTGCCTCCGAGCGCGATGAGATATTCCTCCTCGGCGCTGATCAGCTCAGGGCTAAAGAGGGCGAGAAGCGCTTCTCCTTTCCGGACAACGGTGCCTGTCTTGTTCACGAAGAGGTGCTCAATTCGCCCACGACCCCTGGCAGTAACGACTGACTGGAATGGCTCCGCAATTGCGACGACACCTGATGCAGAGACGGACGCGGAGAGCGGCATCCGTCTGACCACCGACGTCGCAATATTTGCCTGCACTCGCTGCGCCTGGGAGACGACCACCTCCCCTTCATGCCCGCCGGGGTGTCCACCTGAGACCTTCTTCACGAGTGTCATCCCGCAAATGGGACAGGGTCCAGGTTTGTACGCGATCACCGACGGGTGCATGGGGCATGTGTAGTACTCGACCCCCTCCCCGGAAGGCGCCGTGCCGGCCGCCTGATTGCTCCTGAAGGGGTGGAGGAACAGGAGACCCAGAATCAGGACGACCAGAAGGGTCGCCGCGATAAGGAACGGAGTTTTTTTCATCGTTCATTCATTCCTTTCTTCATCGGAGAAATGTCAGGTCTCTGACGCCGATTTCCTGTTCCAAGCCGGCGATCGAGCGCGCAAAATCCATCCGGAGCATCAAGGCTTCCATCGTCAGATCGCTCAGCATCCTGCAGGAATCGAGCACCATAAGGAGATCCCCCCTCCCGGAACGGTAGGCCGCGAGCGCCGACCGGAGCGCCCCTTCCGCCCGGGGGAGCATCGCGGTGCGGTACACTTCCACCTGATGCTTGTCCGCAACCGCCCTGGAATACCGGTCCCTCATCTCCGCGCGCACCATCGCGCGCGAAGCGGCGAGAGCGGCGGCGGCCCTGCTGATCCCGGCCTCCGACTCATCGATTTTCGCGGATCGGGCGCCAAGAGCCCACGGGGCGAATGGAAGGGTGATACCTGCTGTCACCGTCCAGCCGTTGAATCCGGTGAGAGGGGCGGTCATGTACTGAAGGCCGATCCTGAGATCGGGGATGTATTCCTGTTTGGCCGCGGAAAGTAGCGCCTTCTGCTCGAGCAGAGCGAGCGAATCGTGCTGCAGCATCGGCCGGTAGTCCATTCCCCTTGCAATGAGCGTGTCGAGAGTAACGTTGAGCACGAGCGAATCGGGCATGACGGCCGTCCCGAGCGTGTCGCCGTCGGGTCGGTCGAGAATCGACATCAACATGGACTTCATGCCGAGCTCCCGTTGCCGGAGCGATACGATGAGATTATCGTTCCTGGCCGATTCCACGGACGCCTTCAGGACATCCTCCTCCCCCGCGCTCCCGGCACCGTACCGGGCCCGTACCACCGCGAGAGCCTGTTGGAGCAGTTCTCCGTTCCGACGGGTGAGCGCGATCGATTGCTGCAGGTACCAGAGCTCCGCATAAGCCGATTTCAGCCGGTAGAGGACATCGAACTCCTTCTCCATATGATCATGGTGGGCGTGGTCGGCGCTTATCTCCGCGATCTCCCGCCTCGTTGAGAGCTTTGTCGGGAACTGGAGCATCTGCATGATTTCTATACGGGAGAACATCGCTTCGGAGTAACGGAAGGAAGGCATCCCTTCCCTCATGAATGTGAGCTCCGGCGGAGGAAGAGAGGCTTCTTGCGCGACCTTCGCACCCATGACGGCCATTTGCTGACGGGCCGCTTCGATTTCGGGGTTGCGGTCGAGCGATTCCTCGACGAGGTCCCACAGTCGCGTGGTATCGGCCACTCCGGATGGGAAGACCGTGCGGAGAGGCCACAAAGCGACAAGAAGACCGCAAAGAAAAGCTGTCATGACATACCTCAGGTAATTTTCGTGATTCGAAACCAGACGGTCGGTCGGGGTCGGACGCACCGGATCAGAAGTTGCGTCAACCCCTCCGGAGGAGGAGGAAGATCAGATCAGAAGCGATGAGTGTATGACGGGAATGTCGTCGGGGGCAAAATGAGAAGGGGTCGAAGCAGGGATCTGTGAAACGGAGGAGGAAGAAAATGGACTTATGCGGGACTGGAAAATGACGCACAGACTTGCAAAGGGATCGCACACGCTTTTCTGGATCCGGAGGAATTCATTTGCGTTCCCCTCGGCCGCGATGGAGGATGTGCAGCACGGTCTCCCTTTCACGACCTCCCCACTTCCTTCGCCCGCATCCCGGTGACAGAGAGGGCACATCATTGAGCCCACGGGTTTCGGCATCGGGCATGAATCGATCAAGATCGGGAGACCGACATTGAAAACCAGGAAGAGGGACGCAAGCAGCATCCGCGATATTTGTGGGCCTGTCCGGTGCATGACTGTTGAGAATATATACAGTCAGTCCCTCAAATGCAAATTGGGAATCTATTCAACAAAAAAACGTGGAACCCTTGGTGAAATGAGGCAGGTCACCTCGTACGGGATGGTCCCGAGTGTCTCTGCAATATCCCATGCCGTAATCGACAGGGTTCCGTCCGTTCCGATGAATGTCACATCGTCCCCGGTCCGGCATTCGGGGTCTGTTCCGACATCGATCATGAGATGGTCCATGCAAATTGTCCCCACCACCGGGTATAATTTCCCCCGGATAACCGCGGACGACCGGTTTGTCAGAAGCCTCGTAAACCCGTCGCTGTAGCCGATCGGTACCGTTGCGATCGTCGTCTTATCCGGAGCAAAGAACCGTCGGCCGTAGGATATGCTCGTCCCTTTCCCGACGGACCGGAGCATGCTGATGTTCGATACGAGAGACATTACCGGCGTGACCGGATGCCGCTGCGGCATCGACCGCGACGGCGGATACCCGTAGAGCATGATGCCCGGGCGGACCATGTCGAACAGCGCATCGGGCAGCGAGATTATCGCGCCGCTGTTGGCCATATGCCGGAGAGGGACTTCTATCCCCGAACTGCGCAGCCTCTCGATGACGTCGTTGTAGCGGGCAATCTGAGCCTTCGCAAAAGAGCTATCCGGGTCCTCCGATGTCGCAAAATGACTGTAAACACCCGCCAGTTCAAGATGGGGGAGCCGGAGGAGTGAGGCGATCTCCGCCGGGGCGGTGTCATCGGGAAAGCCGAGCCGCCCCATCCCGGTGTCCACCTTCACATGCACAGTAGCCTTCCCCTGTCTCTGCGATGCGACCCGGCTGATGGAGACCGCCCCATCCGCGGTACTCACGGAGAGCTCGATCCCTTCCGCGATCGCAGCGTCAATCATCGAAGGAGGGGCAACCTCGAAGACGAGGAGGGGATGGACGATCCCGCTCTTCCGGATCTCCAGCGCTTCCGCAACGCGGGCGACAGCCAGGCAGTCCACCCCCCCCCGGATGGCTTCCCGGGAGAGTTCAATCATGCCATGACCGTATGCATTCGCCTTGACGACCGCCATGATCCTGGTACCTCTCCCGCAATAGGACCTGACACAACCGATATTGCGGCGGAAAGCATCCAGACTGACCAGGGCGCGCGTCGAGTCGTGTGGCCGGGGGAAATTCATCATGCGTGCGGAGTCCAGTGGTTGAACGGATGAAGGGAAATATCGATAGAGGGATGCTGACTTGCAAATCGACAGATTGATTTTGCCTGACGGCTTTGGTATTTTACCAGCCAATCCGCCGCGCCGGAGCGTGGCAGCCCTCTTTTATATAACGCGCACCTCGACCGGTTCCACACCTACCTCGGTGGGGACGCCGCTCCGTACGACATGTCGAAAATGCTCAGAGACCAGTCCGTGAAGGACAAATGAGAACAAAGGAACAGATCGTCGCGAACTGGCTCCCCCGGTACACGGGGACGCCTCTCGATGCGTTCGCGAAACACATCCTGCTTGTGAACTTCAGCACCTACGTCGAACAATTCGCCGCGTGGCACAACGTCCCGGTGCGGGGAAAAGACAAACCGATGCCCAATGCCACGGCCCGCGGGATTACGATCATCAATTTCGGGATGGGGAGCGCCAACGCGGCGACAATGATGGACCTCCTCGCGAGCATCAGGCCGAAAGCCTGCCTGTTCCTGGGAAAATGCGGAGGGCTCAAGAGGAAAAACAAACTGGGGGATTTGATTCTCCCCATCGCCGCCATCAGGGGGGAAGGAACCTCGATCGATTACTTCCCCGCAGAGGTTCCTGCACTCCCCTCGTTCAACCTGCAAAAGGCGATCTCCACCACGATTCGCAACCACGCGCGAGACTACTGGACGGGGACCGTCTACACGACGAACCGCCGTGTGTGGGAGCACGACGAGCTTTTCAAGCAGTACCTGCGCCGGATCCGGGTGATGGCGATCGACATGGAAACCGCGACGGTCTTCGTAACCGGATTCTTCAACAAGATCCCGACCGGCGCACTGCTTCTGGTCTCCGACCAGCCGATGATCCCGGAGGGGGTGAAGACGGCAGAGAGCGACCAGAGAGTGAGCCGGGAGTTCGGGGAAATCCACCTCCGGATCGGCATCGACTCGCTGGCGGAACTGATCAACAACGGACTGACCGTGAAGCACCTGAAATTCTGACGCAGGAGCTCCAGAACGAGGCCCTTCATGAGCGCATTCAACCTTCTTCTGATACTGCTTGCACTCTGCTCATCGCCTCAGGGTGGCCCGCAGGCGGGAAAGGGGACGTCCCCCCCTCCCCTCCTGAAGCCATTCGGCGCGATGACGGAACAGCGCGCTTCCCACGCCGCCACGCTCCTGAGCGACGGGAGGGTGCTGATCACGGGAGGGTTCCGGAAAGAGCACGGGGGGGACGACGAGACCTACTCTTCGACCGCCGAGATATTCGATCCCCGCACGAAAAAGTTCGGCTACACCGGAGAGATGTCGTACACACGGGGAGGGCACACGGCGACGCTCCTCCCGGGAGGGCTGGTCCTCATCACGGGGGGCTGGAATATCATGGGCGTTCTCTCGAGCGCGGAACTGTACGATCCGGCAAGCGAGAAATTCACGACGATCGGGAGCATGAGCACACGCCGGGGTGGATGTACCGCGACGCTCCTGAACGACGGCCGCGTCCTGATTTGCGGCGGGACGGGTCGCGATGTCACGGCGAGCGCGGAACTGTTCGATCCGGCGAGAAAAAGTTTCGCCCCGACAGGCAGCATGACCATCCCGCGGCAATCCCACACCGCAACGCTCCTCCCGGGAGGGGGGGTACTCATCGCCGGGGGGTTGTCGCGCCGCGATGCGGTCCTGGCATCTGCCGAAGTCTACGACCCGGGGACCGGGACGTTCAGTCCGGTCGGTGACATGGCGGAGCCCCGCTGCAAGCANNNTTCATCAGGATCCCGGACATGAAGCGCCCGCGTGCCAGGTTCGGCATGTCGATTGCGCCGCTGGCAGACGGGAGCCTGGTTGTCGCAGGGGGGGACCCGGCAATCGAGCTGTTGAATTCCGCGGGAGGAGAAGCGGAACCTTCCGTCATCGCGTCACTCGAACGGCCGTATAGCTACTCCACGGCGACGACACTCACCACAGGGTCGGTCCTGATTCTGGGGGGATACGACGAAAAGGGAGAGACAACGGACAGGGCATGGCTCTTGAGGAAATAGCGATCAGGGAGTTCTGGCGGGTATTCCTGCGGACCGAAGAGGCCTTGTTCCGAGGAGAAGCGAGCGCTCCGGAGCTCAGGGAAGTTATCGGGCGCGTGCATCCGGACCTGGAATTCGACATCGGCCTCCCCGAGGAGGGGAGGAGAGACATAGTGATCAGCGCCGGCGGCATTCGTGACGCGTTCCCTGCGGTCGAGGCCCTTGCACGTGGCGCCCCTCCCCTCCGGCGCTGGAATGTCGTGGGCTACAGGCAGCGGCGCCCCGTCAGCGGTACGGTCACATTTCAGGGGCTCGCGCTCTCGCCGGCGAATGTCCGGTTCGAGATCTCCGCCCGTGGACCGGGCGCAGGCATCGTCCTGTTCATGCCGGGGTACACGCAACAGGAGCACTCGCGATATCTCGCACTCGCTCTCGTCATGATTGACGCACTCCTCGGGGAGTACGACGTGGAAATGAAACTCGGCAGCATTGTGATCGAGCATCTCGGCCCCGACCGGGGGGCCCACGCGATGACGCTCGAGCATCTCGCCGGCGTTTTCGATGCATCCCTCCATGAGTCACGGAACTGACTATCCCGTCACGCAGGCCGTCCGGTTCCTGAAGGAGAAGGACATCCCGTTCGAAGGGCACCTGTACCGGTACGAAGAGCACGGGGGGACGGCAGCCGCCGCAGCGGCGCCGAATGCCCCTGAGCACGAAGTCATCAAGACTCTCGTGATGGAAGACGAGCGGGGGCGCGTTTGAGAAGACCATCCCCGCGATGGAACCGCTACTCACCTCCGGCTGTTGATGTGTCATGCAGACATACGTCGCAACGACAGACGACATCACCGTAACAGTGCGCCCGGTTTACCTCGACGGGCAATCGAACCATATCGAACGGAAGTTCGTCTTCGCCTATTTTATTAGGATCGAGAACAACAGCGGCGACCAGGTTCAGCTCCGCCGCCGCCACTGGTTCATCACGAACAGCAACGGGGATGTCCAAGAGGTTGAGGGGGAGGGGGTCATAGGGGAGCAGCCGGTGATCCCCGCGGGTTGCGCACACGAATACAGCAGCTTCTCCGTCCTGGAGACGTTCGAAGGATCCATGGCGGGGACCTACCTCATGGAACGACCGGGGGGGGAAACGTTTTCGGTCACGATTCCGCGGTTTGTGCTCCGGGCCGCGGCGAACTGACACCGGCAGGAGCGAGAGCTGTCTGTTGTGCGTGTGTCACGAGAGCTGGAGGTCGATCCCCTTCCCTGCACCTTCTTCAAGCCGGAAAGGCTGCTGGTCGATCAGGCACCGGCCGGAGGGGTGATGGCGTGCTCGACAGCCCTCACCTCTTTCATGAGCTGCACGAACATATCCGGAGTCAGCGACTGTTCGCCGTCCGAGAACGCCTCCGCGGGGTGCGGATGGACTTCGATCATAAGCCCATCCGCCCCCGCTGCAACGGCCGCCCTGCTCAGGGGGATGACGAGATCGTGGCGCCCCGTCCCGTGACTCGGATCAACGATGATCGGAAGGTGCGAAAGCTGCTTGACCGCAGGGACGATGTTGAGGTCGAGCGTGTTCCGCGTGTACTCCACGAATGTCCTGATTCCGCGCTCGCACAGTACCACGTCGGAGTTCCCACCGGAAAGGAGATACTCGGCACTCATAAGGAGTTCATTCAATGTCGCGGAGAAGTTCCGCTTGAGCAGGACCGGCTTCCCCACCCCCGAGAGCGCGCGGAGCAGCTTGGTGTTGTGCATGTTCCGGGCCCCCACCTGAAGGAGGTCCGCATACCGGGCGACCAGATCCACCTCGGACGACTCCATGACCTCGGTAACGATCCCCAGGCCCGTTTCCTCCCGCGCCAGCGCCAGGAGCTTCAGGCCCTCCTCTCCGAGCCCCTGGAAGGCGTAGGGGCTCGTCCGCGGCTTGTACGCTCCTCCCCGCAAGAGGTCGGCCCCGGCGTTCCGGACTGCCCGCGCGGTCGACAGGATCTGTTCCTCGTTCTCGACGGAACAGGGCCCCGCGATGATGGCCAGACGCCCCCCCCCGATCTTCACCCCGGCGACATCGACGACGGTGTTCTCACGCCGGAATTCCCTGCTTGCCAGCTTGTACGGCTTGAGAATCGGTATGACATCCTCCACAAGCGGCAGGAGCGAGAACTGCTCCTTCTTCAGGAGGCGCTCATCCCCGATTACACCGATGATCGTCCGTTCCACCCCCTGCGACAGGTGAGCCTTCAGGCCGAGTTCCTCGATGCGACCGACCACATGGCGCACGTCTTCCGGCGTGGCCCGAGCGCTCATGACGATGATCATGTATCACCCTTTCCCTTCTGAGGTTTCACAGACCCTTGATGACGACGATCGTCTCATCGTCGTGCTGCATGGCCCCGTCGGAAAACGAGGCAAGCTCCCCTATCACCGCGTCGCGGATCGCCGCAGCGTTCTCCCCAGCCCGGCCGGCCAGGAGATCCATTAACCGATCCTCACCGAAGAGTTCCCCCTCCCTGTTATGTGCCTCGGTTACTCCATCGGTGACGAACAGAAGGACGTCCCCGGGGCTGTATCGTACGACCTTCTCCTCGATCTCGGAGGAGAACACCCCCGCGTTGTTGAGACCAAGTCCGAGTCCCCTGGGGGTGATCGCGACGACCCGTCCCTCAGCCGCCAGGAAATGGTACAACGGCAGGTGACCGGCCCTGGCAAGAACGAACGAATGGTCCGCGGGATCGAACGCAGCCCCCACGGCAGTGACAAACGAGCTCTTCTCCATGTCCGCGCACAGGAGACGGTTCGCCCGGATGAACAGATCGGCAGGAGAAAGGCCGAAGCCGTGGAGGGACCGGAGTATCCCCTGGATTTTCGACATGTAGAGTGCAGCCGATGTCCCCTTCCCGCTCACGTCCCCGACGACGACCGTGAGATGGCCCGTGCTCCCGTTCAGGTAATCGAAGAAGTCCCCCCCGACCTCCATCGCAGGGATGGAGACACCGGCGATCTCGAGCCCTTGGATCACCGGGGTCTTCTGGGGGAGGGAGGCAAGCTGAATGCGCCGCGCAATACCCAGCTCGTGTTTCATCCTCTCCTTCTCCGCGAGTTCCTCGTAGAGGAACGCGTTCTCCATCGCCATGGCGGACTGGACGGCCGCCGCGGCGAGGAATTCGTAATCTTCCCTCCGGTAGGTGGCCTCGGAGAGCTTCTCCCCCAGAACGATGGCACCGAGCAGCCGACGGCGGGAGCGGACGGGAACGATAAGGTAAAACTCATACTTTCGGAATGCTTCTTTCAGCGCCGGGGGGAGATAATCAACGTGTATGTGCTCCCCTGCGTCTCCCAGGACCTGAAACAGGCTCTTCTCGGCGATCGTGCAGAACACGTCCCACGCTTCCTGCTCGATCCCGTGTCCAACGCGGCATGAGGAGACCTCCCCGGATTGGAAGAAGAACACCCCCGCCCGTTTTACCCGCACGAGCTCTGCGATCTTCCCGGTAAGAGCCGCACCGAGGTCCGCCATGCTCAGTTTGGTTGCCAGCACCTCCGTCAATTCGCTTACAGCCTGCCGGTAGTCGTACCGCGTCCGGTAGTATTTCCGGTCGATCCACTTCTGCCCCTCTTTCCGGATCCGCCAGAGGAGATACCACGCAGCCGTACCGATGCCGATGAGCGCGAAGCGGTTCATCCACTCCCTCGTGCTCCCCAGCGCCGGTTCATCAACGGCTTCGATCGTCGATCCATGAATCAATATCGCGGGAAGATTCAGATCGATCGACGGTAGCGAGAAGAAAATGTTCAGAAGCACGGTCGCCATCAGCATCCCCCAGACGACCGAAACGAGTGAATACTGAATGTTCCGCCTGATGCGGAGGTTGAGGTCGAGCAGCCGGTACCGGCCTATCACGTAGAGGTAGGAGAGCGTCACCCCAAAAATGATCACCCCCATCGCGGTGACCGAGTTCAGGCCGATGCTGTTTGCTCCTTTGACCGATTGGTACGCCAGGAGGGAAAGTGCGTAGAGCCCCAGGGCTCCCCAGGACCAGTTGACGATCCTCCCCATTTTCTTCTGTTCGGCGGTAGCCCCCTTGCGGAAGACGACCGCCGCGACGATATGGAAGAGAATGAGGGCGACGAGTCCGGCATTCGCCGCCACCGACTGCTTGAACATGATCAATGCGAATATGGCAAGCGCGAGCCCGCCGTAGACCCACGGTATCCACCGTTTCGAGAGAATATCCGGACGTTCCTTGGGGAAGAACGTCGTCGAACGCATGAGCATCGCCGTTCCCCCGACAAGGGAAAAGCTTACCATCAGATCACGCACCTGGACGAACAGGTTCGTGTTGATATCCCTGCGCACAGCCACCGCCGCGACGAAGAACCCGGAGAGCAGCAAGCCCAGGCCAACAACGCGCGCCGCGCGGATGCGGGGCCGTTTCAGCGCGATGAACCCGCCGACGCCCATCATGAACATCCCCGAGACGCTGAATATGAGGAGGGGCAGGGGCATGCCGAACCGAGCGAGCGTGACGTCGAGCCTGAGCGTTTCGCCGTCCCGGAGGGCTTCGTAGACAATGGATTTCCCGGTCTGCCCCCGCCGGAGTATCTGGTCCGCATCCAGGGCGGTCTTGAACGTTTCTCCGTTGATACGGAGGAGAACGTCCCCCACTTTGAGGCCGGCCCTGTCGGAAGCTCCTCCGCGGGTCACATCCGTGACTGCGATGAAATCGTGGAGGAAGACGCCGACGGTATCAGGGATGTCACGCCTGCGGACGGTGAGATCGGAGCCGGAGAGCGCGGAAGGGCGGTACGTGGTGACCTTAAGAATCGAGTCTCCTGCGGCGGCTTTCAAGATTGTGACCAGCGCCGACGAGTCGCTGAGAGTGATCCCGTTGATCTTGACGATCAGGTCCCCCGCGCGGATGGTGTCCCCCTGTGCCGGGATGGGCTTCATCACGTACAGGGACATCGGGCGCGGCATATCGGCGAAGAGGTTCTCGTCCGTCGGGGACCCGGCGTAGTTGACGATGGTCAGGATCGCCGCCGCCCCCAGGAGGGCGGCCAGAAGGCCGTACAGCGGCCTGGCAATCACCGGATATCTCTCAAAAAGTGTCATTTCTGCTCCGGCAATGTCCCTGTTCCTCACTATATAGTTAACGAGGGACGCACGAAGAAGTTGCCTCATAGGGAGAACCCCTCGATGGCCTATATCACAGAGCACGGCCGACCTGCGCAGGCAGGGACATCGGAGCAGGAGTTCTCAGTTTATCATAATGTGAAGAATCCCCGAGAGAATCAACGAAAACCCCGCATCTTGAAATTCGCACGCAGATCGCGTATACTCACCCAGCCGCGATTCCAAAAGACGAACGCCCGACAGCATGAAATCCTGGAAGACGCTCTCCCGCACCCCGGTGCTCCGGCGGGGAAAGTTTCTCACACTCGAAGATCACGATGTGGAGCTGCCGGACGGGCGCGTCATCGAGGGATGGCCATGGCTCGTGATGCCCGACTACGTCAATGTCATGGCGGAGACCCCGGACGGGGAATTTGTCTGCTTCAGGCAAACGAAGTACGCGATCGGTGACGGGACATCCCTCGCACCCGTGGGTGGATACGTTGAACCGGGAGAGTCTCCCGGTGCAGCAGCCCGGCGCGAGCTTCTGGAGGAGACGGGGTATGAGGCAACCGAGTGGATATCGCTCGGCTCGTACGTCGCCGACGGCAACAGGGGAGGCGGCACGGCACACTTGTTCCTTGCCCGGAGTGCCCGGAAGACCGGCAGGCCCGGAAGCCCCGACCTTGAAGACCAGGAGTTGCGGCTGCTGAGCAAATCCGATCTGGCACACGCTCTGGCAGCAGGTGAATTCAAAGTGCTGGCCTGGTGTGCAAACGTCGCCCTGGCGCTCACTCACCTTGATCGGACCCGTTGAGCGGGAGCCGAGCCGGTTCAGTTCGGGGCAATCCGCGCGACGAGATCATCCCTGTCGACGATCGAATCTTTCCCGAACCAGATCGACCAGAGGACACGGGCGAAGAGCGGGCTGGTGATCGCCGGCATCTCCTCCCCCGTTATTGTCGCAACGACGATACCGCCTGGGAGCCAGCGGAGGATTAACTGCTGGTTCTCCTTCACTTCCTTCGCGAAGAAGCCGACGAATTCATCCACCAGGGGTTGTATCGACTTCAACTCGTCGGCCGTGGCGTTTTCCCTGAATCCGTCCAGGTACGCGTCCCGGATCTTTCCCGCATCGACGTCTCTCGCAAAATCCATCGTGATCTGCCGGGCTTTGCCGTCCACCAGCATCGCACCGAGAGCCTCCTCTTTCGGGGCCTTCCCCGGGTCCTGCGCGTAGTGCGCCATCCCGTACACTTTGAAGACAAGTTTTTTCCTGACGGTGACGCCGGTGAGCGACATCGGATACTCGGTCCCGTTCCTGGTGTATTTCACGACCACCGGAAAGCTCTTGCCCGTGGATGGTTCCTGAACGCTCTCCTGGGCCGTGGCCGCCGCCGCGAAGAGGATGAGAGGGAGAAGAAACATGCGCTTCATAGGATCACCGGTAGTTGACGTTTGGTCGGAGAACGGAAGACGGATCAAATGTATGCAAAAAAAAGAAGGAGTGCCATATGCCATCAGCACTCCTCCAGACCGGAAGCAGTCCCCCAACCGCAACCGGCTATCCACGCATTTCTTTGACGACCGATGCAACCACCCAGCCGATAGTCCCGGAGTTGGTCCTGACGAGGATCCAGTCCGGACCTGTCTGCGACGAGTACCGGCGGAGTATCTCGACGCGGTCCTTCTGCCGTACGGTGGTTTTGGGAATAACGCGCGACTCCATCGAGTGACTTGCGCGAAGTCCCGTGCTGGGAACCGTGACCACGGCCCGTTTCCCTTCGGGCTGCTGTGCGGGCTGCGCCGGCCTCCGTTCGGGGATGGGCTCCGGTGACCTGATCTCGTTCTGGTTGACAAGCTGGACAAACTGTGACGTCGGCGGTGCAGGTTCCTTCTTCGCCGGAAAGAGCACTGTCGCACCCAGCAGGAGGAGCGAAAAGAGGAGACCGATCACATAGAACCTCGTATGAAGTCCTTTCCGGACTTTCCCCCTCTGAGCCGACCTTGACACCTTTGGTGAGACGCCCGAAGGTTGAACCTGACCTTGAGTTTTCATGCGTCTCTGCGTGTCGGGCCCCGATCCCCGGCCGGATTCCGGACGGGATTCCGGATGGAATCCCGGATTCCGGGTCGACTTCGTATGAAATTCTGGTGGCTCCGAAGGGGCCCGGGGAGACATGCGTGCAGTGCTGTGCGCGAGATCTGCCTGTGCACCTTTGAGGAAGTAGTCCGGATCTATATGCCTGTTCTGAAGCTGTGGCTCGACGCGTGCCAGAACGAAACAGGTGACGACCGCACCGGGCAGGGCCATTATGATTGCCCTGCTTACCGCTTCAAGGGTCGCTCCCGTCGTTGCGATATCGTCGACCAGAAGAATCCGGGGAGCACTGGCAAGGCCCGAAGCGTCAAACCGATAGACCCCGTCGAGTTCCTTCTGCCGCGCAACCCTCCCCCCCAGAGATGTCATCGCCCGGACCGCCTTTTCCTTTTCCATGCGTTGGGGCTCATAGGTGGCACCGCTTCCGCCTGCGATCGCCTCGCACAGCCGGTCAAGGGAGGTGTTTGGCGACGCCTTCAATTCGCCCGATCCGAGCGGACGGACGATGGTGTCAAACTTCAGGTCCTTACATACCCTCGGAGCTGCAAGGGCTAACCATCTCGCGGTCTGGGGTTCGCATCCATCCTTAAAATCGTGGATGGACCGGGAGACAAGATCCTGGTAACCAACCCGGGCGGCGTGATAGTAGGCAACGTGGTACAAACGTTCAACACCGGGATAGCGTCTTGCGGATGGGAGCAGGCAGGATGGGGCCTGCGGGGGTGGCGTTTTCATACTGTGGATCCTCTATTGCGAGTGCGATTCAGGCACCAGCACGGTTTACCTTACTCCGGCATGTGAATTTGAGGCTGAACGCGTTGACCCGCTTCACTATATCGATGGCGAAGGACTGGAATACCAGGACCAGCACAACCAGCGATGTGGATCCGTATATGGCCGGGGCCAGTGAGCGCAATGCGATGAGTGGTTCGGACATCCTTCCCCCGGGTATGATTCCGCGTGCAGCCTCTCCCTGAGCTGATCCTTACCTTGCAATAAATGAGCCAATCCGGCCACATGACAGAATCGCATATTTACGCGGGTTCTCCGCAAAAAACTTGTGAATCGGGAGTACTTATTACACCCGGAGCGTGCAATAATTTCCTCTTTGCATTGTTGGCCCGAAACTCCTATACTACTGACCAACGTTCATCCCCCTCTCAATGGACAGTATAACAATACCCATCGCCGAGCCCGGCATCATTCCCAAAATCACACTCACTGCCGCCGAGGGTTCCAACGAGCCCGTGACGTTCAACTTTACGCGGAGCTTCAGGATCGGCCGCGATCCGGAATGTCAGGTCCGACTCACGGATGTCGCAGTCAGCAAGATCCACCTTGATGTCTACTTCGAGAAGGACAAGTGGTGGGCACGCGACCTCGGGAGCACCAACGGCACATTCCGGGGGGGGAAGAAGATCACGAAGGTGCAGCTCGGCACCAGAACGAAATTGATCCTCGGCAAGACAGGACCTCTGCTCACATTTGAGGTGGAAGGGGCTTCCGGGGACAGCGACAAGACGGTCATGAAGACGCTCTTTTCCCCGACCGCGTTTGTCGATAAGTATCTCAGGGATCCGAACGCAAAAGATAATGCCGGAGAACAGACAAGGCTCATCAGACAGAAGTTCAGCGTCCAGGAGAAGAAGCGCTCCCGGAAGTACATCCGTGTCATCATTGCGATGGGGGCCTTTGCACTCGTCGCCAGTGCGTACGCAGTCTACAAGCACATGCAGGTGCAGAAGCAGGAGCTCCTCGCGCAGGAAGCATTTTACGAGATGAAAGCTCTGGACATCGCCTATGCGTCTCTCAAAAAACAGTTCGCCACCGTCTCCGGCGACACGGCGGCACGCGCCGAAGTCGGCACCTACCTGGAGAAGAGGCGGAAGCTGATGGCGACATACGAGAAGCTGGTAGGGGAGCTCGGGATTTATTCCGAGGGGATGGATGACAAGCAGAAGACCATCTACCACGTCGCCCGCGTCTTCGGGGAATGTGAGATCGGCATGCCGGACGGATTTCAACGATGAGGTGGAAAACTACATCGACCTCTGGAAAAAATCTCCCAGACTGAGGCAGGCGATCTCGAGGGCGGTGGAGAGCGGCTACCCGGCCAGAATCTCGGCGGCACTCATTGCGGAGGACCTCCCCCCCCAGTTCTTCTAACTGGCACTCCAGGAGAGCGAGTTTGACTCCGCGGTGGTCGGCCCCGAAACCCGGTTCGGGATCGCAAAAGGGATGTGGCAATTTATGCCCGCCACGGCGGTTCAGTACGGACTGAAAACGGG
>PMJR01000087.1 GCA_003158475.1 Ignavibacteriota bacterium
AAAGCAGATGTATCACTGCTTCGGGTGCGGCGTGGGGGGTAACGTCTTTACGTTTGTCATGGAACACGAGAAGGTCTCGTTTGTGGAGGCGGTAAGGACGCTCGCCCAGAGAGCCGGCATTACGCTCCCTCTGGACGGGGCGGGGGGACGCGGGGAGTCGACGGAACACGAGGGACTCTACGATGCATGCAGGACGGCGGGACTCTATTTCTACGAAACGCTTGTCAGCTCGGTCGAGGGGAAGCTCGCGCTCGAGTACTTCCGCCACCGCGGGTTCAGCGATGCGACAATTACGAAATTCGGGCTCGGGTATTCGAAGAACTCCTGGGACGGCCTCGTGGGCCTCGCCGCGGAACGGAAGCTTGATATCGTTCAGTTTGAAAAAGCCGGGTTGGTCCTCAAACGTGAGGACGGGAGTTACTACGACCGTTTCCGCGGTCGCACCATGTTTCCGATATTCTCCCCCTCCGGGCGTCCTGTCGGTTTCGGCGCGCGCAAGATGCGCGAAGACGATCCACTGGGGAAGTACATCAACTCGCCCGAAACGCCCATTTATGTGAAGAGCCGGAGCCTGTACGGGCTCTGCCAGTCGAAAGAAGCGATACGGGCGCGGGAGTTCGCGATTCTCGTCGAAGGGTATGCCGACCTCATCTCCGTCTACCAGGCGGGGGTGGAGAACATCGTCGCGTCGAGCGGGACTGCGCTCACACAGGAGCAGATTCAACTCATCTCCCGGTACGCGAAGGCGGTCACGCTCGTGTACGATGCGGATTCGGCGGGCTCGAAGGCCACCATGAGGGGGGTCGACCTCATCATCGAAAACGGCCTGGACGTCAACGTGGCCACGTTGCCGGAGGGTGAGGATCCCGACTCCTTTGTGAAGAAGAACGGGGGGGAAGCCTTCCGTCAGCGCCTGGCCGAAGCGGTGTCGTTCCTTGATTTCAAGGCGTCGGCGTTCCGCGATCAGGGACTCCTTGCCACGCCGGAGGGGAAGACGCGGGCGGTCCGGTCGATCGTTGAGACCATCGCCAGGATGAAAGACGAGATCAAGCGGAATTTCTACGTCAAAAGCGTCGCCGAGAAGTACGGGGTGTACGAATCCGTCCTTTTCCGCGAGCTCGAGACGATACTCGGCCGCGAACGCTCACGGGCGGCGTATCAGGTGCGTGTGCCCGTCTCTCCTCCCCCCGCTGCCGGCGGACTTCCTCTCTCGGCGGTCCGCGCCGGATTGACCCCCCCGGAACGGGATCTCTTGAAAGTGATGCTGGATATGGGCCCCCCGATGATCACGTTTGTTACGACCCACATCCCTCCGGCGGCATTCACGGATCCTCTCGCGCGACGGACCGCGGAACTGATCGTGGAGTACGCTGCGACGGGAGCTGCCTGGGACGTCCCCGCTCTCCTGGACGGGGCGGATGATCCTTCGCTCCGGAAGTTCATCGCCGATATCGTGTTCAATAAATACGAGGTCAGCAGGGGCTGGTCGGCCCTGGACGATCCTGATCCCTGGTTGATTGCGGAGCGGAGCATCCTCCGAGTGAAAGCAGGCGTCCTCGACGCTCTCATCGCGGAAAACCATGCACGGATGAAGGATGCCGAGCGTGAGGGAGGCGATCTCGGTCCCTGCCGCGAGACGCATCTCCGGCTGCAAAACGAGAAGAAAGAGCTTCAAAAAACACGGCTGATCGACAACCACGCCGGTACATGATGCCCCGTTCCTTTTTGCAATTGAGGCCTCGTAGGGGTATATTGGGCCAATGTTCATGGTTGCCCCGAGAGACCGTCCGTTGAAAGAACCTTCCCGGATTCTCGTCGTCCGCACCGACCGGCTGGGCGACGTTGTCCTCACGCTCCCCGTCTTCACCGCCCTCCGGCGCTGCTTCCCCGGTGCTCAGCTCGCCATGCTCGCCGGCCGTTATGCAGGGGCAATTGTCGAAGGCTATGCTCCGGTGGATGAAATACTCTGGTACGATGACGCCGGCGGACTCGTTCCCTTCCGCGTCATGATCACACGTCTCCGGGCAGGACGATTTGAAGCGGCAGTCATCGTCCATCCCACCCCGCGGCTGGCATGGCTCGCCTTTCTCGCGGGTATCCCGGTGCGCATCGGAACCGGGTACCGTTACTATTCATTCCTGTTCAACCGCAGGGTCTATACGCACAGGAAAACCGCAGAACGGCATGAAGTCGAGTACAATCTGGATCTCCTGGCGCCCCTGGGGTGCGTTGCCGTTCCGCGGAAACCCCTTGACGTGCCGCTGGACATCCCCCGGGAGGCCCGTGAGAGGGCACGGGCGCTGCTGGAGAACGCGGGGGTGACCGGCAGGTTCGTAGTCATCCATCCGGGGAGCGGGGGGTCGGCACGGGAATGGCCGCTCGAACACTTCGGTCTTCTCGCGCGCATGGTCATCGAGCGGATGAACCTTCCGGTCGTGGTGACGGGATCAGGCGGGGAATCCCCCCGGGCGGAAGAGGTCGCACGTGCCTCCTCCGGACGGGCGGTAAACCTGGCGGGAAAACTGAGCGTCAAGGAACTGGCGGCCCTCCTCGCTCGGGCCTCACTCCTCATAGCAAACTCCACAGGCCCGCTCCATGTCGGCGTTGCGGTCGGCACTCCGGTTGTGGGGTTGTTCACCCAGATACCGGTCATGGGGCCCCGCCGATGGGGGCCGTATACCGACAACGCGCGCGTTCTCGTTCCGGAGAGGCCCCCGGACTGTGACGAATGCGCCGGGAGTGCCGGGATCCCCTGCGCCTGTATGGCGAGCATAACTGTCGAGACAGCCTATGCGGCGGCTGCGGACCTGATTGCCGCCGCCGGGCTCACTCACGAGACGTCACGCCCATGAGATGCAGGGAAATCGCCTTCCTCCTGGTTCTCCTCTCCCTGGCGGGTGTGTCACTTGCAGGATCGCCGGGGGAACAATCCCATCCGCGGGAGAAGTCCGCCGCCGATTCGATCCGTCACGATGCCGGCTCCCGGGATACCGCGAAGAGCGGCCGATCGGGTGTCCCGCTCCGCACCATCGTCAATGACGCATTCGACGTCGGCGAACGACTGGTATTTGATGTCAACTACGGGTTCATCACCGCGGGGGAAGCAGTACTGGAGGTCCCCGCCCTGGACTCGGTTGCGGGGAGAAAATGCTTCCGTATCGAGTTCCGGGTGAATTCGCTCCCGAGTTTTTCCTGGATATACAGGGTGGAGGATCGCTACGTTACGTACATTGATGTGGCGACCATCGCCCCCTGGAAATTCGAGCAGCATGTCCGGGAAGGGAGTTACAAGCGGGACTTCATCGCCGAATTCGACCAGCGGAGGAACGTCGCGAAAACCTCGGAAGGCACATACCCGGTTCCTCCGTACGTTCATGATATCCTCTCCGCCTTTTACTACGCGCGGACGATCGACTACGGTCCCCTCAAGGCGGGGGACCAGGTCCAGCTCAGCAACTTCTCCAAGGATAAGACATACGATCTGGTCGTCAGGGTGCTGGGGCGGCAACAACTTGAGGTCGCCGCGGGGACATTCAACACGGTCGTGATCGAGCCGCTGGTGAGGGAAGGGGGTCTCATTAAGACCGAGGGGCGGATCGTCGTATGGCTGACGGACGATGAACGGAAGATCCCCGTCCGCGTGAACACAAAGGTCGTGATCGGATCGATCGACACCGAGCTGAAGGGATACACCGGGATCAGGGGGCCGGTCAGATCCCGCGTACAATAGTCATCACAACAGGACAAATGCATCATCGGGAAGGATGTCGCCATGACCATGCACAGGCGGGCGGATCTGAAAAGCGTCAAAACGGTCTCCATCACGAAACGGAAGAGCAAGGTTTCGCCGGAGGATTTCGCAAAGCCGTTCGATGAATTGAATGATTCGTTCAGCAGTTTTACCGGGGGGCTTCCCGACATTCTGGCGGCGAAGGATCTCCGGGCGATAACGGAGGCCATCCTCCGTTCCAGGCGGAGGAAGAAGCCGGTCCTGCTGATGATGGGGGCGCACGTGATCAAGGTGGGCCTCGCCCCGGTCATCATCGACCTCCTCCGGCGCGATGTCATCACCGCCGTTGCGATGAACAGCGCCGCGGCGATCCACGATGTCGAGACCGCGATGTGGGGTCATACTTCGGAAGATGTCGCCCTGAACATGAAAGACGGCCGGTTCGGCATGGCACGCGAGACAGGGGAGTTCATCAACACGACGCTTGCACGGGCGGCCGTCGGCGGGGATGACGGATACGCTGAAGCTCTCGCGAAAGAGCTCATTTCGCGGAAGGCTCCCAATCTGGCGGTGAGCCTGCTCGCTTCCTGCTTCACCTGCGGCATCCCGGCGACCGTGCATGCCGCCATCGGAGCGGATATCGTCCACCAGCAACCAACGATGAACGGGGCCGCGACCGGCGAGATGACTTTCCGCGATTTCCTCTCCCTGGCCGAAACCTGCAAGGGGCTGACCGGGGGGGGTGTAGTGTTGAACGTGGGGTCCGCCGTGATCATGCCCGAGGTATTCCTCAAGGCGCTTACGGTGGCGAGGAACCTCGGCGCCGACGCGCGCGGGTTCACCACGGCGGTGTTCGATATGAATATGCAGTACCGTCCGACGATGAATGTGAAGCTCCGCCCGACACAGGACGGCGGAGAGGGATACTATCTCATCGGCCACCACGAGATCATGTTCCCGCTCCTGGCCGCGATGATCAAATCACGCATGCGCTCAAAGACAGGATCCAGATGATCGACCCGGCAGAACCTCCCTCAGGCGTCCCGGTTCCCCCTTCCCCGGCGCCGCCGCAGGCTCCGGGTCCCCGGGTGCCGTTCCTGCGGCGGATGAACCCGGTCCTGTTTTCCCTGTTCGCCCTCGCGCTCATATTCGTGCTGTACCAGATCGTCGGCGGCGTGATCACGCTTGTCGTTGCGCGCGGAGAAATCACGCTGAGCAACGTGACGCTTGTCCGGTGGGCGACGCTCCTCGGCCAGCTGTTGTTCATACTGGTACCGACGGTCTGGCTGGCACGGAAGAGACATGGCGCCCTCCCGGAGTTCTTTCGCCTGCGGGTCCCGGAGGTCCGGCACCTGGTGGCGACCATGGTCGCGGTGTTTGCGCTCCAGCAGATGTTGCAGGCCTACATGGTTGTGCAGGACATGATCCCCCTCCCCCAGGATCTCCAGCGTATGCTCGATACGCTCAAGAAACTCCTGGAGGAGACGGAACGGGTGCTGGTGCAGGCGAACGGCCCGGGCGAGTTCCTTTTCGTGATCCTTGTCGTGGCATTTGTGCCGGCGGTCTCGGAGGAGCTCCTCTTCCGCGGGCTCGTCCAGAGGAATCTCGAGGCGGCGGGGGGATGGAAGGGCCCGGTGATCACCGGGATAATATTCGGCCTGTATCATTTCAACCCGTTCACGCTTCTCCCGCTTGTCGCCCTGGGCGTATACTTCGGCTTCATCGTCTACAGGTCCGGCAATATCACACTGTCGATGTCGGCTCACTTCTTCAACAACTTTGTCGCCTGCTCCGCCGTCTATCTCCGGCTCGACGACAATTTCGTCGCGCTGGCGCCGGACGCAATCCCGACATTGAAGCTCGCACTGTCGAATTTCGCCATTTTCTCGGTGGTTTTTGTTGCCGCCACTTTGTATTTTATCAAGAGTACGGGCCATGACGATTCCGGCGAATCATACTGACTGATCACACGTGAGCAATCTTGCCACCCGCGTCCTGGTTGCGGTCGTGGGCATACCTGTCATCCTCCTGGTCACAATGGCCGGAGGTTTTTATTTCTATGCCTTCGTCCTTCTGATCGCACTGCTGGCGATCCACGAAGTCTTCGCACTGGCGCGGGCAAGGGGCGCCTCCCCCCAGGTATGGGCCGGGATGGCGTTCGGAGGGCTGCTGGTGACAGTTTTTGCCTACTTCAAAGTCCGCTTCCTTGTCCTCGGCGGGCTTCTCGCGCAGGGGATCCACGTGCCGTTTCCTTCCATGGCGCAATCGCTCCTGATACTGTACCTGGTTGCTCTCCCCCTCATGATGACACTCGAACTGTTCCGGGGCAGGCCGGGAGCGCTCATGAATATCGCGACAACCCTCTTCGGCGCCAGTTATATAGGCCTCTTCCTGGGTTCTCTCGTCGGGTTGCGCGAGCTGTTCATTCCGGAGGATTTTCCCGTCTACGCGTATTTCACGCTTCATCGGACTGCCGTCCCGGATGACGTTGCGGTCGTTCTGTACCGGTGGGGGGGGTACACGGTGATCGCCTTGTTCGCGTCGATATGGGTGTGCGATTCCGCAGCCTATTTTGCGGGGCGGGCGTTCGGACGCCACAGGCTGTTCGTGAGGGTGAGTCCTAACAAAACGTGGGAAGGGGCGGCTGCAGGTTTCTTTGCGGCCCTGGGAGTATTCCAGCTGGCCCGGGTCCTTGTTCTTCCGTACATGAGCGTCGTCGACGCCCTCGT
>PMJR01000037.1 GCA_003158475.1 Ignavibacteriota bacterium
CGGGGTCTGCTCAACCGCATGAAGATCGACGAATTGCTTCTTGTGACTGATCATATCAAGCCGGAGATTCTCAGGCGCGTCAAGGATGTGGCACGCTCCCGCGGGACGCGTGTCCGGAAACTGAATGTGACGCTGGAAGAGACAGAGCGCCGCGAAAACATGCCGGCCTTTGTCGGGCCCGCGTACCGGGAGCAGACTCTGGCGCGTTGATTGCCCGTAGTGAACAGAACGAACTTCATGCCCTATCCTCCTGCAGCATAAGCCCCAGAGACGTCGGCAAGATCTTCCTCCCGCCGCAGGCTAACACCGTTCGCATCATTACCCGATAAGCTTCCACCTCTCTGTGCCGCCGCATTAGCTCCCCCTGTCTGTAGCTCCGCAGAACTTCCCCTTCTCCGTGCCTCCGCGCAACTTCCCCCGGAAAAGCCCCGCTTTGTCTCCGCCATGACTCCTGACGAACATAAAATCCCCGACGTGTTCAATTTTGTTCAGATTCTGCTTGACTTGAGCAAAAACAGGCATTATATTAAAAAACTTCCTATTCGCAACATTCGTCCTTTCCATTTTTTACTTTTCTACAATCAACCACTCCATATTCTACTGTT
The DNA here is from genome assembly GCA_003158475.1 of Ignavibacteriota bacterium. GTDB lineage: Bacteria > Bacteroidota > Ignavibacteria > UBA10030 > UBA6906 > Fen-1273. The sequence continues at coordinate 606 of PMJR01000037.1, forward strand.
CTACAATCATCCGTCACAATTCGTACATCGGTTCTCTAAAAGTCACGATCTGGCTTGCAAAACGGGGTTTCTTGAAGCGCTGATTCAAGGCCCGGACTTTGCGGTTTTAATAGGAATCTCTGTAAGCAATTCCGTTTGACCGAGATCCTGAGGTTTGTCGGACTCATTGCGGAACAGGAAGCAACCAGGGATCCCGGATCTGCGCTCTGGATCCTGGATCATCCCTAAACGAGCGAACGAGGAGGGAAGGACGTGCTGAAAAGAGCATTGCAACTGCTGCTGGCGCTCGCGATAGGTGCCGGTGCCTGTGTGGCGCAATCGCACTGGGTTACCGCGTATTATGCGGGATGGGCAAAGTGGAATACCACCCCGGTTGATATTCCTCAGATCGACTTTACCTGTGCAACTCACTGGGTGCTCTTCGAGATGAACCCGACATCCTCGGGTACATTCGACGGGACAAATAGCGGTATAGACAGTACCAGGCTCAGACAGTTCGCAAGTGCCGCGCACGCCGCAGGGAAGAAGGCCATCATCGGAACGGGGGGGTGGGGATCGGATTATACCGGTGCGGTGACCAACATGACCACCTCGGTGAATTTCCTTACCGGCATCATGAAGACGTACGGGTTCGATGGGGTCGATATCGACTGGGAACCCGTACCCACCGCACAGTATGCAAACTTCTCATCCTGGGTTCAGCAGTTGAAAACAGCGATGCTGGCGATAAACCCGCAGGCGATTCTGACCGCGGCGGCCCTCGGGTTTGATCAGGGTCTGGTGAACAACCAGCAGTATTTTGACCAGATCAACATGATGACGTATGACATGTCGGGACCGTGGTCAGGTTGGGTAAGCTGGCACAACTCCGCGACATTCGACGGCGGGGACAGATTCCCTTCAACCGGCGGACCGATGCCATCGATCGACGCCTCGGCAAACGTATACCTTGCCGCGGGACTGCCGGCAGCGAAGTTGGGTTTTGGGATCGAATTCTACGGTTACATCTGGAATGGCGTGACCGGTCCCATGCAAAGCGGATTCGGAACAGTTCAGAACACCGTTCCGTACGCTCAGATCATGGACACCTACGGGAACCTCCCGCTGCAATGGGATGAAGGAGCAAAAGCGTCATACTATTCCGCGGGGAATCAGTTTGTCTCTTTCGATGCAGAGACGACAATGGCGGTCAAAGCCGACTATTTGAAGACGAAGGGACTTGGCGGCGTTATCGTGTACGAAGTTGCTGCGGCGTACAGGGGGAACCTCCCGGTGGGCTCCAGGGACCACCTTCTGCAGACGGTAAAGCAGGCATTCATGGGCGGCATCCCTCCCCCGCCCGATTCGATTCCCCCTTCCATTCACATCACCGCGCCCGCAGGCAATGTGGTGCTGGCCGATGTGGTGACAGTCAAGGCATCAGGCACAGACAATGTCGGCATCCTGGGCGTGCAATTTGAAATTGACGGCAAACCGTTGGGAAATGAAGTAGCTTCGCCTCCCTACGCTTCTTCCTTGAACACATGGATGATCCCGAACGGCGCCCACACACTCTCTGCCATTGCCCGGGACGTGGCAGGCAACAAGGGAGCTGCAAACATAAACGTGACCATTGCCAATTCCGGATCAGGGCCCACGGATCCGGGCAAGGTCGTCTATGATGACTCTTTGCGGGCACCCTTCATGAATACCTCCTGGGGCGCCGCGGTCGATTTCTCGAATACAGCTCCGGTCTCCTCCCAAAGCGCCCGGTCCGCGAAAGTAACCTATGATGCGTGGGGAGCATTTGATATGTTGGATGGCACCTGGGCCAATCCGCTAACGATAGACGTCTCACGATACGACTCGCTCACATTCGACGCGTATTCGCCGACTCAAATCAGCCTCACGATCGGGTTTTATGCCGGGTCGAACCTGAATGTTTCCGTCGCCCCGAACGCCTGGCACACGATCGCTGTCCCGCTTCCGGCCCAACCCTTCTCTCGCTTCTACATTCAGAGCGGCGACACCGGCCGCACGACCGTCTACTTCGATAACATTCAGTTTAAAGCCATTCAGATCGCGACTGGTGCCGGAAGACCGGGCGTCCCGCTTGGCTACG
>PMJR01000136.1 GCA_003158475.1 Ignavibacteriota bacterium
GAGCATGGCGAGCTTGTTCCGGAGGTTCACCTTCTCCTCCACCGCGAGATGTATGAGCCGGGCCTCCTCCTCTGCTCCGATCACCCCTATGTCGATGCCGCTCGCCTGGGAGATACGGTCGATGAAAAGGTCCCTGTTTGACGCCTCGCGTGTGGCGCTTGTCGCCACGGCCTTCGTCCATTTCGCCCCGCGCGCGTCGACGGCATCACGGAATCTCTTGAACGCTTCGACCGCGCTTTCGATCGTCTGCTCTGCGATCGCGCCGGTCGTGAATACATCCTGTCCGAGTCGCACGGGCTCGCGGAGGTTATCGACGACGGAGAGTTTCCTCTCCCCGTCGACGGTCCCGATGGAAAGCCGCATGGCGTTCGAACCTACGTCTATCGCTGCGAAGGTTGGCATTGTAATAGTCGTTGTCTGCTGGCAATGGGCAATATACGCTTCCGTTCCCACAATTTCACGGCCGGGAGCTCTCAGGGCACCCCTTCCCTCATTCGCGGGAACGACCGGCCGGGAACGACAGGAGAACACCCGTGGTTCTTACATCATCAGGAACTGCACACACTCTGGAAAGGAGATTCCATGCCGGACCGGCGCAAACTGTCGGAACATCAGATCAAGACCGCGTTGAAGAAGCTGAAAGGGTGGTCCCTCCGCGGCGGGAAGCTCCACAAGGAATTCACATTCGGAGACTTTATCGGCGCGTTCGGATTTATGACAAGCGCGGCGCTCGTTGCACAGACACTGAACCACCACCCCGAATGGTCGAACGTCTACAACCGGGTGGTGATCGACCTCTCGACGCACAGTGAGGGGGGGGTTACCGGATACGATATCGAATTCGCCAGGAAGCTGGAAAAGATCAGGGGAAGGTGACCGCTCAAAGACGCCCGCCGTCCGGGCGGACGGCGGGTGTGGAAAACCTCCAGGCCAAAAATGCGGGCTCAGCCACGCCCCAGAGGAGCCTGACTGATAGTCACGCCCAAGAGGAGCGTCATTGCTAAATTTTGGCCAGTGATTCGACCATCGCACTGAACTCTCCTTCAGCCCCGCTGACAGTCTTCGCGGGCCCTGTGAACTTGTAGAACACTGACCCTTCGGGCCCTTCCACGATCGCCCCCAGCAGCCGGAAATTCTCCTTCTTTCCACTCGATTGCATCATCGGTCCGGCGGGGGCGAGATAGGCGCCGGCAACCTGGACGAGCGTCACCTTCATTCCGTTCACATCCTTGCGGGTCCTCGCCGGAACACCGCCTGTCTCGAACTGGCCGATCCACCGTTCGATGTTCTGATCGACGGTTCCACCCTGGTCATTCCCGAAATAGAACACGGCGCACTCCCCCGTTTCCGCATCACCTTCCGCAGCCGGGATAGTGTATGTGGCAACGCGCATCGGGCGCTGCCCCTGCTCGGTCCACCGTTTGGGAATCGACCAGTGGATTCCCGCCACCGATCCTGTGGCACTCCCGAGCGAGGCCATGTTGGCCCCGGCCTGTCCCGATTGCTGCTGCTGTTTTGTACACCCGGCGAGCGGGAAAAGAAACGCCGCCAGGAGAAGAGCCGCTGTCCAACGCTTCATCCTTCCACTCCTTTCAATAGATGAGAATTCCACACACGGGTATGAAACATACATCAGGTCGGAGAGAATTGCAACGGGGAGGGGCCCTCAGAAGGTGAGGGCGAACATCACACCGGTCCCTTCAGGAGAGATGTTCGGCAGCACCTTGAGAGACGTGGTTCCGGATCCCGGGACAGCCCCCGGGCCGGATGCATCGTCGTCGTGATGGGCGGCTATCCTGCCGAACGTGTATCCCATCGCGATCGCCAGGGGGAAGTCGCTGTACCAGTGCCACCCCTTGTTGACAAGACTGACCCCCGTGAGTCCGACGATTCCGTATCCCAGAGGCCTGATCCATTGTACTTCCGGATAGTTCTCCGAAATCACCGTCACTGTCGCCATCGCGGTCGTGAGATGCCCGGAGGGGAACGCGTAGTAACGCGGCTGGTTTTTGTTGTAGGCCTGGAGGGCGGGGAAAGGACGCCACTTCCCGTTCCCCTGCGTGACGACCTGGGGACTTTCGCGACCGGCGATACGCTTGAACAGCTGGACGGCAATGCCCGACGCAAGCAGCGCCTCCACGGTACCGCTCGCGGTGCGGAGTGCCCTCGAGTCGTCACCCACGAACCCGTAGAGCGCGAATGCGGCCGCAATCCCGAGCGTCGTTTTCCCATCGCCCGCGCGAATGAACTGGTTGCTCGCGAAACGGACCTCCTCGGACCGTGTGTACAGGCCATGAGAGAATGCGTACGTTCCGTGATCCCCCAGGAGAAGCACTCCCGTGGCAAACGCGATTCCTCCCATCACGGGAAGCCCCTCAGGTCGGAACGCCGATTCTCCCGTGCCGACCCAGTCGTCGGGGATATTGGTGAACATGGAGTACCATCGGAGCGTTGAGACGCCGTGTGAAACATACGGGACGGAGAGAAGCGAGTCGGTATCCTGCAGCGCCTTCCCGGACTGATACTCGGAGGAATTCCGAGGGGGGGAAGGATATTCTTCCTGGGCGTAGAGGCGCGGCCCGGGTGAGGATACGGCGAGAAGGACACCTATGACGATGGCACAGAATTTCATCTGCACTCCCGGCTGCAGGTGAACTTTCACGAACGGTAGCCAGCGTGTCACGCCTCAGAACGGCGTGATTGCTCACCCCGCCCGAAATCGGCGGGATCAACTATGGCGCCGAAGATGGCGCCTCAGGCGCCACCGAAGGCGCCACTTTCAAAACGAAACGCTCAGAACGATTCCCGCGCCCGACGGTTCAATGAGCGGTGCAACAGACACTTCCGGCTCGCCGGGCTTCGACTCCGAGCTCAAGCCACCCAGCTCCAAAGGATGGGCGGCGATCATGCCGAATGAGTAGCCGAGAACCACCGCCAGCGGGTAGTCGCTGTACCAGTGTATCCCCGTGTTCCCCATGCTGACGGCAAGCCCTGCTACCGCCGCATAGCCGACAGGGCGCGCCCACCACCACTCCGGGTAATTCTCAATGACGACCGTGACGGTCGCGAGCAACGTCGTCACATGGCCCGACGGATACGCGTCGTAATGCGGGACGTGCTTCGCGTACTCTATCTGGTTCGGGAACAGGTCCCACCTCCCCCCGGGGCGCGTCGAAACAAACGGGCTTTCGCGTCCGGTGATGTGCTTGAGGACCTGGACCACGGTACCGCTTGCGAGTATCGTCTCGGCGATCTGGCTCCCCGTCCGGAGGGCACGGGCGTCTTTCGCAATGAACCCGTACGCCGCGAACGCTCCGGCAAGACCGAACTGCGGGCGGCCGTCTCCCAGATACTCTACTTTATCGCTCAGCCACTTCACGGTCTCCGACCCCGTGTACCATTCGTGCGAGCGCCGCCACGTTTCGTTGTCCGCAGCTACGAGGGGGACGGTGAGCATGGCGGTCCCCGCCATGAGCGGTGCGTAACGGGATCTGAAGGCGATTCCGGCGAACCGGAGCCAATCTCCGGGTATGTTCGAGATCGCCGCATGCCACTCCGGGAGGAACTCCCCGCTCGGGGCCGGGTGAAGTGAATCACCCGGGTTCAGCGCAACTGAGCGTGGTCCGCCATCAGGGACCTCCTGAGCAGTCAACAGGACAGGGCGGAGAGATACGAGGATCACAACGAGGTACAAGGCCCGTCCCGTCCCGCGCGCAGCACGAAAAGACAACATTCATTCACAAGTCTGAAGAAACCGATCGATCGTAAACGGATCCCCGGGGAGAGAAGACAAAAGATCGTACAAACCGGATCTGGGGGACATATCAATATCGTGTTTCGGGGGGGGAAGATCAAGCACAAAGAGACCTCGTGTGATCGTCATTACGCAGTGAGATCGTCAGGGACGGAAAAACATGTACACCGGGCGGACATGGGTGAAATGGCCCTCTTCACTTGATTCTCGCCAAAAGTCTGTCCACATTGGGTTCCGCTGGCGGATCGGAGAGACGGAGTCCCCCCCCCCCGAAAGGATTCACCCCGTGCATCTTCAGTTGCTGGACTGGATCATAGTCATCCTCTCCCTTGTCATCTGCTTTTTCCCCTCACTGTTCTTCGGAAAACGGGCCGGCAAGAACACATCAGAGTTCTTTGCCTCGGGAAGGTCGGTCCCGTGGTGGCTCGCCGGCCTTTCGATGGTCGCCACAACATTCAGCAGCGATACCCCGAACCTGGTGACGGATATTGTCCGCCGGAACGGTGTGGCGGGAAACTGGGTCTGGTGGGCGTTTGTCCTGACGGGGGTGTCAACCGTGTTCTTCTACGCACGTCTCTGGCGGCGTTCGGGCGTGATGACCGATCTGGAATTCTACGAGATCCGCTATTCGGGGAGGGCGGCAAGCTTCGTCCGCGGATTCCGCTCGGTGTACCTTGGACTCTTTTTCAACTGCATGATCATGGCCTCGGTGAACCTCGCGGCATGCAAGATCGCGGGGATACTTTTCGGGTTCGAGAGGTGGCAGACGCTCCTGTTTATAGGATGCCTGAACGCCTTCTTTGCCACGTACTCGGGGCTCTGGGGGGTGCTGGTGATCGACATGGTGCAGTTTTTCATCAAGATGACGGCGGTTATCGCGGCGGCCTACTTCGCCCTTGCGCTCCCGCAGATCGGCGGACTCTCGGGGCTTGTCGAGAAACTTTCGCTCCTCAAGGGACCGGGGGGGATACACTACCTCAACATACTCCCTGATTTCACGAACAACTGGGACATCGCCGTGGCGGTGTTCATCATGCCGGTGGCCGTCCAGTGGTGGGCGGTCTGGTACCCCGGCGCCGAGCCCGGCGGGGGGAGCTATATCGCGCAGAGGATGCTGGCGTCAAAGTCCGAGCGGGACTCCCTCGCCGCCGTCCTGTTCTTCAATGTCGCGCATTACGTCCTCCGCCCCTGGCCATGGATACTGGTCGGGCTCTGTTCCATTATCGTGTACCCCCAGCTCTCGGACATACAGGCCGCGTTCCCTGCGCTTGATCCGCATCTCCTGGGGCACGATATTGCCTACCCGGCAATGCTCAAGTTTCTTCCCGTCGGGTTCGTCGGGCTGATGGTGGGGGGGCTGATCGCCGCCAATTCATCGACGATACTGACCCACCTGAACTGGGGTGCATCCTACCTTGTGCACGACTTCTACAGGAGGTTCATACGGAAGGAGGAGACCGAGAAGCATTACGTGATGGCGGGACGGCTGGTCACGCTCGGGCTCTTCTTCGCGGCCTCGGGGACGGTGTTCCTTCTCGACAGCGCCAAAGACGCATTCGACATCATACTCCAGGTGGGCGCCGGGACCGGACTCCTCTACCTCGTCCGCTGGTTCTGGTGGCGGGTCAACGCCTGGAGCGAAGTGGTCGCGATGATCAGCTCTTTCGCCGTCTCCCTCGGCATACTCATACTGAACAAAAGCGGCACACACATCAGCACGCATGTCGCTCTCCTTATCACGATCGCGTTCACCACCGTCTGCTGGATTCTGACGGCATACCTCGGCCCGCGGACGGACCGGGAAACGCTGATCGCATTCTACAAAAGAGTCCGGCCGTTCGGCCCGGGGTGGAGGGAGATACGCCGTGAAGCGGAGCTTCCCGGCGAAGCGCCCGGCCCCGGAGAAAACATCCCCCTTGCCCTGCTCGGCTGGTTTGCGGGATGCACGGCCATCTGGTCCGCACTCTTTACGGTCGGAAATTTGCTTTACGGACGACTCACTTATGCCTTCATCCTGCTCGCGGTCTTCCTTGTGAGCGGGGGGGCTCTCTTCTATGTCTTCAACCGTCTCTGGACCAACGACGGCAATTACGAGAAAGGAACTCAACAATGACACAGTGCTTACCCAACATCCTCTCACTTGTTGCAGCCGCCGCGATACTCTTTGCGGGCTGCTCCCCTTCAACCCCGGAGTCTCCGCGAAGGTCGCGCGCGCCGTTCGGGACCCTCGGCGGCAAGGAAGTCTTCCTCTACACACTGAGGAACAAATCGGGAATGGAGGCGCGCATCACGAATTACGGCGGGATCGTGGTGTCTCTCCTGGTCCCCGACAAATCCAACAAGCCGGGGGACGTCGTCCTGGGGTACGATTCCCTCTCCTCATACCTGAAAGCGACCTCCTATTTCGGGGCGATCGTGGGACGGTACGGGAACAGGATCGGGAAGGGACGGTTCACGCTCGAGGGGAAGGAATACGCGCTGAACGTCAACGACGGCCACAATACCCTCCATGGCGGGCTTAAAGGGTTCGACAAGGTTGTCTGGGAAGCGGACGAATCCATACCCGCGACGCAACCCTCGCTCTCACTCTCGTACCTGAGCAGAGACGGGGAGGAGGGGTTCCCGGGGAGCCTGAAAGCCACCGTGGCGTACACGCTCACCGATTCGAATGAGCTCAGGATCGACTATACCGCGTCGACCGACAAGCCGACGGTGCTGAATCTGACGCATCACTCCTACTTCAACCTTGCGGGGGCGGGAAGCGGCGACATACTCTCCCACGAGCTGATGCTGAACGCCGACAGGTTCACTCCTATCGATTCGGGGATCATCACGACAGGAGAGCTGAAGCCGGTGGAAGGGACGCCCATGGATTTCCGGACGCCCACGGCGATCGGCGCACGCATTGGCGTCAAGGATGACCAGCTCCGGTTCGGAAGAGGGTACGATCACAACTGGGTTCTGAACAGGACGGGAGAGGGGCTCTCGCTTGCCGCGCGCGTCTGGGAAAAAACCTCGGGACGCGTGATGGAGGTATGGACCACGGAGCCCGGCGTCCAGTTCTACACCGGGAACTTCCTGGACGGCACAGCCATCGGGAAGGGGGGGAAAGCATATGCGTATAGGACAGGGCTCTGCCTGGAAACGCAGCACTTCCCCGATTCGCCGAACAAGCCGACATTCCCTACGACAGTACTCCGTCCTGGAGAGAAATTCACGTCGACGACGGTCTACAAATTCTCCGTCCAATAGGGTCCGGATGGTTCCTCGGCGGGGATATATGTATGGAAGGCGGAACAGGATGAAGGCACTCTCTTCAGGCTGGCTCGCACTGGCATTTGCCGCACTCTCCGCGACAATTATGCATGCCGGTATGCAAGCTGGTATGCAGGCCGGTCAAAAAGCAGCGCCGGGCCCGGGATGGCACATACCCCGTGGGGCACGGATGATCACGTCGTGGGGGCGGCAGGTGACGCCGGAGAACGCGCACATGGAGTACCCCCGCCCGCAGCTCACGCGGAAGGAGTGGAAGAACCTGAACGGGATGTGGGAGTACGCCGTGGCGACTGCGGGGGAGAAGCCGCCGGCGGGACGTGAGCTGACCGGCAGGATACTCGTCCCATTCCCCGTCGAGTCAGCACTGAGCGGCGTCATGAAGAGCGCAGAACGTCTCTGGTACCGCAGGATGTTCGAGGTCCCGAAGGAGTGGGTGGGAAAACGGCTGATTCTCAATTTCGGCGCGGTGGACTGGGAGGCCGCCATCTACGTGAATGGGACGTTGATCGGAACGCACAGGGGAGGATATGACCCGTTCGGATTCGACATCACGGATCACCTGCGGCCCGGGAAGCAGCAGGAACTGATCGTCGGCGTGTATGATCCCACTGACGCCGGAGACCAGCCCCGGGGGAAACAGGTCCGATCGCCCGAGGGGATCTGGTATACGTCGAGCACGGGGATATGGCAGACCGTCTGGCTCGAGCCTCTCCCCTCCTCACACATCACCGACATTCTGATCACACCCGACCCCGGGGACTCCTCCGCCGGCGTGACGGTCCACGCCGAGGGGGGAATGCCGGGTGACATCGTCCGGGCAACGGTGATCTCCGGAGAGAAGACACTCTTCTCCGGATCGGGGAAACCGGGGGACATCATCCCGCTCCCTCTCCCCGGGGCCCATCTCTGGTCCCCCGCGGATCCGTTCCTGTATGATCTGCATGTGGCCTTCGAGCGGGAAGGGAAGACGCTCGACGAAGCCGGGAGCTATTTCGGCATGCGGAGCGTCCGGATCGGGAAGGACGAGAAAGGGATCACACGGATCCTCCTGAACGGGACATTCGTCCTGCAGGTAGGACCGCTTGACCAGGGATTCTGGCCGGACGGCCTCTACACCCCCCCTTCAGACGGGGCGATGAAAAGCGACATCGCGCTGATGAAGAACCTCGGATTCAACATGGCGCGCAAGCACGTGAAGGTGGAACCGGATCGTTGGTACTACTGGGCGGACCGTCTCGGGCTGCTTGTCTGGCAGGACATGCCGAGCGGGAACAACAAAGGGGCGGAAGGCAAGACGCAGTTCGAGGCCGAACTGGGACGGCTGATCGCCTCACACAGGAACCACCCCTCGATCATCATGTGGGTGGTGTTCAACGAGGGGTGGGGGCAATTTGAGACAGAAAGGCTGACTGCATGGGTGAAGAAGACGGATCCGACGCGGCTCGTCAACAGTGCAAGCGGATGGGATGACAAGGATGCAGGTGATGTGCACGACATACATTCATACCCGAAGCCGAAGTCACCGAAAGCCGAGCCGGGGCGCGCGATCGTTTTAGGGGAGTTCGGCGGACTCGGGCTTGCCATCCCCGGCCACACGTGGAAGAAGGAACACTGGGGATACCAGGGGATGGAGAACCGGATCGCACTGACATCAAAGTATGAGTCCTTCATGCGGACGGTCTTCTCGCTGAAGGATGATCCCGGCCTCTCGGCTGCAGTCTATACACAGCTCACGGACGTGGAAATCGAGTGCAACGGGCTGACGACATACGACCGGAGTGTCGTGAAACCGGAGGCTGGGAGGATAGCGGCGGTCAACGGAGGAGACTTCTCCAGGGTGCCTCCCCCCCCCGTCGTGTACGTGGTAGTCCCCACCTCGGAGCTGAACGAGCAGGAGTGGCGTTACACATTCGAGAAGCCGGCCCCCGGCTGGTTCGCACCGGACTTTGATTATGCGGAGTGGAAACGAGGGCCCGGCGGATTCGGCGCCGAGGGGACACCCGGTGCTGTAGTCCGGACAGAGTGGAACACTCCCGACATCTGGATCCGTCGGGACGTGTCTGTTTCCAAAGGGGAGCTGACGGGACTCCGGGTGCGCATTCATCACGATGAGGGCGCAGAACTCTACATCAACGGCACGCTTGCAGGGAGGTACCCGGGTTACACGGTGGAGTACGAGGACATTCCACTTTCGCGCGAAGCGGAACGACTTCTGAAGCCGGGGCGGAACACGTTCGCAGTCCATTGCAGACAGACGAAGGAGGGACAGTATATCGACATCGGCCTGGAAGAGCTCACACCGGGCTCGCGCTCACGGGCGCGCTGAGGTTTCCGAAGAGGCTGTCGACATCCCGCTCTGCTTCACAATTCACAGCACTTGTTTCCGGTCCGCTCTCCAGCTACATTAAGGGGTGATTCATTCGAACGTTCGAGGCAGTCAGTGGACCAGACAATACTCATTCCGACAAGGAAACTGCGAACGCCCGATCTTGAGCGGTTCAGAAACGCGCCGTTCGAGAAAATGATAAAATTCGCCGTGGACGTACGTCTCAGGAGAATCGCCCTGGGAGGCGAGATGCATGCGGACGCGGAGGAGATGCTGCTCCGCGAAGGGTCGAATCAGCCGGATATCTGGGGGGGAAACCTCTGGCCGTGGGAGCAGCCTGCCAGGATCGAGTACATATCATTGATAAACATACGCCCGGCCGCGGATAACCGGGGCATGGAGATACTGCTTGATGACGTTCGCACCGCGGTGCAGGAAATCGTCCGCGACTGGGTGGAGCTGCAGTGACCGTCTGGCACAAATCGATGGACTGCGAGAAATGGAATCGCTACCCGCTGGAACGGCAGATCCTCATGATCGGGAGCGAGTTCGCACGCGCAAAGAATCTCCGCCGTGACAACGTCACCGGCGAAGTGGTTCAATGCTACGAACGGGCATTCGAACTCATTGACCTTTGCACAATGGATCCCAAGTGGCAATCGAGGCTGAGGGAGCTTCTCCGGTTCAGAGAGATGCTTGGCGAGCTCTATCTTGGTGCGGCGGGACTTGCCGCACCGGGGCCCGCTGCTTCGAGCGACGCCGCCGGGTTTATGATGATGTACAGGACATTGATGAATTGGAGCGGGTCCACGTCCCGCGTGGAGCTCTAAAGGGGACCAGGCCGGTGCCAGCGTGTAATTCTCGATCGATTGAGCAAATTTCCATTCTTTTCCAGCGGGAGATAGAAGTCCCTGTTGAAACACCTTTTAATCCGGCAAGTTCACAACGCTCATCGCGAAATCGTCAAAGCTTGGAGGCAGGATCCGTGGTCCCTTGAGATGGCCTGTGTCTGTCGATCCAGTATGCCCACAGCACGAACAGCCATGCGGCGTTGCCGGCGATGGCAATGGTCAGAGGATCAGGCGGAGGGGGACCGAACAGGTTCGCGCAATAGACTGCAAAGAGAACCGCGATCAGGGACCAGAACGCATAAAGGCCGGTCCGGTCCTTGCCCCTGGTACTCCTGAGATAGATCGCGATCCCCGCGGCGAACATACCCACCTCGACGACGAACGTCCCCGCGACGGAGTTCCAGAGTCCCGCCCCCACCCGCGTGCTCCCCGTGAACCAGAGGGGGAGATCGGGTCGGTGCGTCAGGAAATCAAGCAGCCAGTGACTGAAGACGCACGCGGCCACCACGAGGGAGCCCCGCACATCCCGCCTGATCACGCGGTAGAGAATTCCCAGCAGAAGAGACCAGAGAAGGGCACCGGCCAGGCTGTGTGTCACCGGGTAGTCGTAGAAATCCAGGGGCGTTACCGCCGTGTTCCCGGGATCGATCCTGACGTGTTCCACGCCCAGAAGCAAGAGCACAGGCCAGAGAAGATCCGCAAACTGCGCCGCCAGGAAGAGTGTCCCGAGAGAGGTCCGGGGCGCCGCTTTCTTTGCGGCAAGAGCCACCGCGTAATGACCGATGAACATCGTGCATCCTCCTTTCCGAAGAGTCTCAGGCGAATTGTTTGTAGAACATTACGGCAGAGATCACGAGCCCGATGAGCGTAATCAGCATCCGCACGCGCGCCTGCGGGATCTTCTGCGCAAACCGCGCTCCCCCGTATCCCCCCACGATCGTCCCTACCGCCATGATCCCTGCGCTCGGCCACTCCACAAGCCCGTTCGCGATGAAGTAGAGTGCGGCAACGACGTTGATGAGAAACCCAAGCCTCACTTTGAGCGCATTCATCGCGTGGACGTTTTCAAATCCGAGCAGCCCCAGCGAGGCGAGCATCAGTATGCCGATCCCGGCGCCGAAGTACCCCCCGTAGACGGCAACCGCGAGCTGGAAAACCGCGGCGCCCACCACCCAGGTGCGCGGTGGATCCGTGCCGTGCATCGCGGCAAGCCTCGCGCCGAAAAACCGGCTCAACGAACTGTTCACCATGAAGAGCACGGTGGCAAACAATATGAGGAACGGGACGAGGGTATCGAACACGTGCGAGGGGGTGCGGACAAGGAGTATCCCGCCGGCAAGTCCCCCGAGGAGACTGACAGGTGCAAAGACACGGAGCCAGCGGGAGACTGACCGGGCCGCATGACGATAGCCGAACGCGCTGCTGAGCGTGGCGGGGAGGAGGGCGATCGTGCTCGTCGCGTTCGCGACGATCGAGGGGAGCCCCGCAAATACGAGCGTCGGGAACGTGACAAGGGTTCCTCCCCCGGCGATGGCATTCATCATCCCGGCGATGCACCCGGCGAGCATGAACGCGGCACTGTGAAGGAGGTCAGGCATTTTTCCTGCCACGAAGACGGAACGGGAAGATGCCAAACGCCAGGACAAGCGCCAGGGGGACGACGGGGACGGAGTACCTGGCCCATCCGACGACAAACGCATGAACGACGAAGAAGTAGACCAGAAGGACTGTTCCGATCCGGGAGAGCGGGGCTCTCTTCCAGAGCCTGTACGCGCCGACAAGCGCACAGAGAAACAGGGGGATCTGAATGCACGCAAGGAATATCGATTTGGCACGCGACTCGCTGATATAGCAAAATGTGAGCAGGTTTACCGCGGTCCGCTTCAGGGCGAACCCGGGGTCCGCCATGCTCAGGCGGAGTGAAGAGGCTGCCAGTATCCGATCGCCGCGCGGGTCGATGGGGGTCGCGCCCGTACCTTCGAGTATGGAATCAATCCGGGCCTTCCCCACCTGCCATATGTCAAGCGTTGAAAAGGGCATCGTGGTCCAGTTCATACCGATCGCGTCCCCCTGCACGCGGTTCAGTCCGAGTGACGTGTGGATCGGGACGAAATATCCGCTCTCCATGTAGTTGCGGACGGTCCATGGGAGGACGAGGAGCAGGCATGTGATGATCATGGTTGCGGCGGCCGGCAGGGCATCCTTCCCCTTGCCGAGAAGAAGCACCGCGCCCGCGACGAACGAAAACGGGAGGAGAACGGACTTCGTCAGAGACGCGAGCCCCAGAAGCAGACCGGAGGCGACCGAGCGCAGGGGGGTGGAATGGCCGGCAAGGAGCAGGAGCGAGAATATGGAGACCGTCACGAGGAACGTGTGCGTCGTTTCAATCCAGATCCTTGCCGTGTACCAGAGGAGCATCGGGTGGAGTGCACACAGACACTCCGCTGCGAGGGCGATCCTCCGCGCATGGAGCTTCGATGCGAAGAGGAACACCACGAAACAGGTCAGGCCGTGGAGCAAGGACTGGAATACCTGGACAGGAATAAACGACCTCGTGCCGCGCAGGAGTATGATCCCCGCGACGAGGGCGGGATATACCGGCCCCCTGTCGAACTCCGGCACGAGCTCCCCGGGACCGCTGTAGACGAACCCCTTCCCCTCCGCAAGGTTGGAAGAGAGATCACCGAGTTTGTCGGGATCGATGTTCGCGGCGAGCGGCTCACGGATCGCGGGATAGATCACCAGCGAGAATACCAGCGCAAGCACAGCGCCCAACACGGCAATGAGCACCGGCGGTATCCAGCGGCGATACGCAGGCCGGGAGGGAGCCGGGTGCAGTTCACGCTTCATAGAGAGGTCTCTCATGTTTCGTCACAGGTTTCTCTTCCCAGCCGATGAGCGCCTGCACCACTTTTGAGCCCTTCCTCCGGCTTACCCCTTCGATGTAGTGAACGCCGGAGTGAGACGCGTCTTCACCCCGGGAAAGAGCGACCGTGTCACCCAGAGTTGTCTCGCCTACGTAATTCACCTGGAGGAAGCCGACGGCGTGGCTTTTCACGAACTCGTCGTCGTAGCAATCAAATATCCATTCAAGGTAACGGGCGTTGTTGACGTGCTGATTTACGTCAAGGTCGCTCAGCTGAACACACCGCTCGTACGCGGGCTTCATATCGCGCGCGGGGAGGAGTTTCCTGAGAGGTTCATCAAGGGCGCGGCCGTTGTCGTTCACGGGGAGAGGGATGGGGAGCGCCTCGGGGCCGTGGGGCCTGAAATTTGCGGTGTCCACCAGAAGCCAGCCTGTCGAGGCATCCAGCAGGATGTTCCCGGCGTCGTCACTCATGCGGAAGTCGCGGATATAAATGAGCCCGTCCGTCGTCACGTGCCATGTCTCCACGATCCCCCGCTCTCCCCAGGAGGGGAGCCTCCGGACCCGGATCCTGGCACGGGAGAGAAACCAGACATAGCCGAATCTTTTCAGCACTTCGTAACCGATCCCGAGAGCCACAACGTGGTTCCCGGCAATCTCCTGGAAGTAATTGAAGAGTGAGGCCATCCGGAATTTCCCGGTGCAGTCTGTTTCGTAGGACCTGACGAAGAAATCCTCTTTCCAGGCATTGCCGTTTGATAGCATGCAGTCTCCCCGTGCGGTGCTCAGAATTTCAGCGTGAATACGGTCTCGACGCCGGGATTCGATCGGGCGAGTATCGTCCCCCGGTGCATACGCATGATCCCCCTGCAAAGGCTGAGGCCTATCCCGGAGCCCGCAGGCTTTGTTGTGTAGAACGGAACGAATATTTTCTCGAGCTGTTCCCCGGTGATGCCCGGCCCGTTGTCCGTGACGTCCATGAGGACTCTCCCCCGGCCGTCCAGCAGCGCGCGGACACGGATTTTTCCTCCCGCGCTTCCCGCGAGGGCCTGCATCGCATTTGTCACGAGGTTGATCAGCACCTCCTCGACGAGCCCGGGATCGGCATTGAGCTCCATGTTCCCGGGCTCTATGTTCGTCTCAAGGACTATGGACTTCCCGGAGAGTTGCGGGAGCATGAGGTTCCGGAGGCGGCCGAACAGTTCGTCCACAGGGAACACCTGGATCCTCGGCTTCGGTATCCGGGTGAGGTTGCGGTATGTTTCAACAAAATGCAGGAGTCCCTGGCTCCGCCTGTGTATCGTCTCCAGTGCCCCCCGTATGTCGCTGATCGTCTCGTTCCCCGGGCCGTCCGCCTCACTCTCCAGGGCAACCCCCTTCGCCCCGATCAGGTCGCGGGCAGTGGAGGCGAGCGAGGAGATCGGCGTGATGGAATTCATGATCTCGTGTGTCAGGACGCGTATCAGGTTCTGCCACGCCTCCAGTTCCTTTTCCTCGAGCTCCCCCTGTATGTTCTGCACGGAGACGAGCGTGACGCTCTCCCCCCGGGCCCTGAACTCCGTCGCGTGGAGCACGAGCTGAAGCGGTTCATGTCCGGCATCGACCTTCACCAGCGCCCGCGCTCCGGCCTTAAGCGTCCGGAGCGTTTCGACGAGCACCCGGCTCTTCGATCCGAGCGCGTCGATCCTCCGCAGGTGGGGGACATCGAGAAGGCGTTTCGCGGCGTTGTTGATCAGTTCGACGTCCCCGTTGTTCAGGTAGGCGATGAGCCCTACGCCGACGTGCTCGACGACGGTCTGCAGGTACCGGAAATTTTCCTCCTTTTCCGCCCGGGTCATCTTGAACTGGTTCATGACCGCCGTGAACGCTGCGGCGAGCTCGTCGAACGACGGGCCCCGGTTCCCGCCCGTGAATGTCTGGGAGAAGTCGTCGTACTGTATGGAGCGGACGAACCGGCTCAGTTCGGCGTTGGTCCTCGTGACATACCGGATGAGAGCGTATGTCTGGTAGATGACAATAAGCGCAATGAGTGTCGCGGTCGCGTAAAATCCGGTCTGAAACAGGAGAAAAAAGAAGAGGCAGATCGAACTGCAGAGGACCGTAACACGCGCGACGGCGATGAGCCAGAATCTTCTATAGAGCATATTTCTCCAGCCGGCGGTACAAGGCCGCCCGGGTGAGCCCCAGCTCGTGTGCAGCCTGGCTCACGTTCCCATGGTGTTTGCTGAGCGCCTTCCGGATCACCGACTTCTCGACCTCTTCCAGATTGTAGCGTTCTATTGTCAGCGTGTCGGATCCGGGGGCATGCGGGGTGAAGAAGAAATCCGAAGGCTGCAGGGACCGGGAATCGCTCATAATGACCGCCCGCTCGACGGCATGCTGCAGCTCCCTCACGTTCCCGGGCCAGCGGTACTTCACCAGCTTCCTCATCGTGGCCGGGGCGACGCCGGAGAGCGACTTCTGATATTTCCGGGAGTAGACCGGGAGGAAATGATCCACAAGGAGCGGGATGTCTTCGACCCGCTCCCGGAGCGGGGGAAGGCTGATCTCGACGGTGTTGATCCTGTAGAGCAGATCCGGCCGGAACGACTTCTGCTCCACGAGTATGTTGAGCGGGACGTTCGTCGCGCTGATGAGCCGTATGTCTATCGGCCGGGGTTTGTTTGATCCGACGCGCGTGACCTCCCGGTTCTGCAGCACGGTGAGGAGCTTCGCCTGGAGCGAGAGGGGGAGGTTTCCCACTTCGTCCAGAAACAGCGTCCCTCCCGAGGCAATCTCGAAACGTCCCGGCCTGTCTTCGCGGGCATCGGTAAACGCCCCTTTGACATGGCCGAAGAGCTCGCTCTCGGCGAGCGTCTCGCTCAATGCACCCATATCAACGCTGAAGAACACCTCCTTCGCCCGGTCCGATTGCCTGTGGAGCTCCCGCGCGACGAGCTCCTTCCCCGTGCCGTTTTCGCCGAGTATCAGTACATTGGCATCAGTGCGGGCGACCTTCTGTATCGTCCCGAACACCCCCTGCATCGCACGGCTGGACCCGATAAACTCCTGGAAGCCCTGATCCAGGTCCGACGAGAGGAGCTGCTGGCGGGAGCGGAGGTGCTCCACCTCGAGGCGGGAGCGGCGTATCGCCATCGCCGCCATGAGCGTCGCAAGCAGCCGCTCATTTTGCCACGGCTTCAGTATGAAATCCGCCGCCCCCGCTTTGATCGCACGGACCGCCATCTCGACGTCGCCGTAGGCGGTGATCAGCACGACGACCGACGACGGGTCGATTTCGAGTATCCTGTCGAGCCAGAAGAACCCCTCCGTGCCGCTGCTGACATCGCGGGTGAAGTTCATATCGAGCAGAATGATGTCGTAGGTCTCGTTCCTGAGGAGCCCCGGGAGAAGCGCCGGGTCCCTTTCGGAATGCACGAGCGCAGAATGCTGTTTCAGGAAAAGACGGGCGGCCGTGAGGACATCCTCGTCATCGTCGACGATCAGTATTTTGCCGAGTCTCTCTTCCATGGGGCCGTTTCAGCATCTTTTCGGTGGGTGACGGGACTCGCCGGTGTGTCCGCCTCCGGACATCATGTGTCTCAAAACCGGACAGTCAATACATCAACAATCGTGAAATCCGGCATGATTTTCAATAGATCATACTGGCGCAGGGATTGCAGCGGAGTAATGAATCGCAAAACCGGAGAAAGGCAAGAGGCTCTTCCATGCAGACTGTTACGACTGAACCCGACAGCGGCCTGGGTCACCAGACGGTCGGGCCTCCGCCGGGGCCGGGCACGGACCGCAGGATAGAGAAAAAGCGCTGGACACTCCGGAATATCGCGATCCTCTCCGGAGGGGGGCTGTTCCTTCTCGTCTTTTTGTATTATCTGGTGCTGGGGGACCACCGCTCAAGACTGAACGTCGAGGCGGAGAAGATAACGATTTCGGATGTGACGCGGGGCCAGTTCCAGGAGTTCGATCCGGTGCAGGGGAGCGTGCAGCCGATACAGACGTTTTTCCTCGACGCGGTCGAGGGGGGGAGGGTCGACAGCACGTTCGTCGAGGCCGGGAGCTTCGTGAAACAGGGGGACAGGATACTGAAGCTCGTCAACACCAACCTTCAGCTCGACGTGCTGTACAGGGAAGCCCTCCTGTTCGAGCAGATCAACAACGCGCGGAACACACGCCTGGCCATCGAACAGAACACGCTCACCCTCCGGGGACAGCTCACGGACGTCACGTACCAGATACAGCGCCTCCTGCGCCAGGACGCACGGGATACCGTGCTTCTGCAGAAGGGACTTATTTCCCAGCAGGATTTCCAGCAGGTGAACGACGAGCACCTGTACTGGATTCAAAAAAAGACTCTCACGCTCGACAACATCCGGACGGACTCGGTCCTCAGGCGCACGCAGATCGAGCAGCTCGATGCGTCGGTCAAACGGATGCAGAACAACCTCGAGCTTGTGAAGCGGAGCATGGACAACCTGGTGGTCCGCGCCCCGATCAGCGGCCAGCTCACATCGCGCAGCGCCGAGATCGGTGAGTCAAAATCCCCGGGGCAGCGGCTCGGGCAGATCGACGTCCTGGACGGATTCAAGGTACGCGGTCCGATCGACGAGTTCTACATCGCACGCGTCAACCCCGGGCAAAAGGGGGAAGCGGATCTCAACGGGAAGACGTACACGCTCACGGTGAAGAAGGTCTACCCGGAGGTGAGGGACGGACGTTTCGAAGTCGACATGCTCTTCGACGGAGCGGCCCCTCCCGGAATACGGCGGGGACAGACCCTCCAGATCAGGCTCGAACTCGGCGACCTCGCTGAGGCGGTCATGGTTCCGCGGGGCGGCTTCTACCAGAAGACCGGCGGACAGTGGATCTATGTCGTCGACAGGTCCGGCGCGTTTGCCACGAAGCGCCCGATCAAGCTCGGCAGGCAGAACCCGCAGGCCTTCGAGGTGCTCGAAGGCCTGGAGCCGGGAGAGAAGGCCGTCACTTCCTCGTACGACAATTTCGGCGACATAGACAAACTCGTTCTGACGAAGTAACTCAACTGGAGCACGCATATGATCAAGACCACTGACCTCACGAAGCTCTACAGGACAGACGAGGTCGAANNATTCTCCGAACGGCAGCGCGCGAACACGCGGAAGGCGAACATCGGATTCGTCTTCCAGAGTTTCAACCTGATCGACGAACTCACCGTCTACGAGAACGTCGAACTCCCCCTCTTCTATCTCGGCGTCGCGTCCGGCGAGAGGGAGAAACGCGTGAACCAGGTCCTGGAGCGGATGCAGATCATGCACAGGAAGAACCATTTCCCCCAGCAGCTCTCCGGCGGGCAGCAGCAGAGGGTCGCCGTGGGGAGGGCGATCGTGGCCAACCCCAAACTGATACTGGCCGACGAGCCGACCGGAAAC
>PMJR01000013.1 GCA_003158475.1 Ignavibacteriota bacterium
GTCAGTCAGCAATATCACCGTGCGTAATTGTGATGTGATACTTGCACGCGGGGGGAGCCGGGTTGAGGGTCACAGCGGGTTCAGCATAATATGTGATGGTCCGGCTGTAATTAGCCATGTTCTCTACGAAAACATTCGTGTGGAGAAGTCCGAATTGAAATTGTTCGAGCTGAATATCACTGGTGGTACGAAATATGGCGTTGGACCTCCCGGACACATAAAGGATATCACGCTGAAAGATATCTCATGGGCTCATTCAGGCCCCATCATTCTTAAAGGATGGGATAAGGATCACACGGTTCAGAACGTAACATTCCAAAACTGTTCGGTTGCAGGTAAGCCGCTGAACATAAAGAATCCGGCAATGAAGATTGGTAGGTTTGTTGATGATGTCACAGTGAGGTGACGTCTTGAGTTGTTTGTTGACGATCCGAGACCGGTCCGCCATCCCGGACGACAACGATGTTGAACGATTCCTCGCCAGGGTTGAGGCTCTCCGTCCCAAAATCCTGGCTTTTGTGACAAGCCCGGACAAATTTATCCAGGCATTTCAGAGCTGCTATCCGGGCTTGACGGGCACCCCCTGCCGCGAGCAGTTCGAGATGTCGGGTTCAGAAGTGTGGCTCCTCGGTTCGACAACTGCACAAATACGGGGAGCTTCCCTGACGGCACAGGAGGATCTCTTTTTCGCTCTGGGTGAACGAATATCAGAGCTCGAAGCGGAAACTGCAACCCAGTGACAATCCCCGGCCAGCCCGACTTCGATGAGGCAGGTCGAGTCATGTATTCCGGTATCGTTACCTGTTCACAGCGGCCATCGTTCGCTCAGGGTATCGCATGCCGGCTGCCGCGCCGGGCGGCACGGCGATGCTGATGCGTGCAATATCAGCATCACTGATCCGGACATTGACTGCGCCGACGTTTTCTTCCAGGTATTTGCGGCGCTTGGTACCGGGGATCGGGACAACATCTCTCCCCTGTGCCAGCAACCAGGCGAGTGCAAGCTGCGCCGGAGTGCACCCTTTCTCTCTCGCAAGCTCTTCTATGGGCCGGAGCAGGGGGAGGTTCTTCTTCAGGTTCGTTTCCTGAAACCGGGGATGACTTCGACGGACATCATCGGGTGCAAGGCGGTCTGTGCTCGTGAAGGCCCCCGTAAAGAACCCGCGCCCCAGCGGGCTGTACGCAACGAATGTGATCCCCAGTTCGCGACACAGGGGAAGGATTTCCGCCTCCGCATCCCGCGTCCAGAACGAATACTCCGTCTGGAGTGCGGCAATCGGATGGGTAGCGTTTGCGCGGCGAATAGTGGCCGGAGCTGCTTCAGACAACCCGAGGAACCGCACTTTGCCCTGTTTCACCAGTTCTGACATTGCACCGACTGTCTCTTCAATCGGCACGGCCGGGTCAACGCGGTGCTGGTAGTAGAGGTCGATGACGGCCACCCCGAGGCGCTTCAGGCTCGCATCGCACGCCGAGCGGACATATTCAGGCCGGCCATTGACGCCGAGAAAACTGCCGTCGCTCCCCCGAACGTTGCCGAACTTGGTCGCGAGGATGATCTTCTCCCTGTGCGGACGCAGCGCCTTGCCGACAAGTTCTTCGTTCTTCCCGACACCGTACATGTCCGCTGTGTCAAAAAAGGTTATGCCCAGCTCGATTGCGCGGTGGATCGTGGCAATCGATTCCACATCATCCCTGCCGGCATAGAATTCCGACATGCCCATGCATCCGAGCCCGAGCGCGGAAACCTTCATTCCGTCATTGCCGATTTCACGGTATTCCATCATGAGTTCTCCCTGTGGACACTATTCTGTGAATGAGGACTGCCCCCGACCCCCACAGCCTCCGAACACCCTGTCCAGCTGCTGGCGCCGATTTGTGTCCCTAATGACCGCCGACGTACACCTTAAGCGTTGCCGAACCGGCAGACCGTCCGTCAGCCTCAGCCGACCAGGTTATCTCCTGCCATACCGGTTTGCCGACTTGCGGCGCTACAAGCCGTATCCGTACCGGGAAATAGTCGTGCGCTGCGACGAGGAATGCATTCTCCGGCAAAGGATGGTGCGCATACTGAGCTGAGTTGCTGTCTAAAGACCATCCCGGCGGCAATTGGGCTCGCAACGCAAAGGTCACGGCCTTGTTTGTGTTATTGTGGAGAAGTAGTGGTACTGGGAAGTTTTGTCCGCTTCCCACTCCAAGTTCCGGCGCGAGAAGCCGCGGCAGAGAGTCGAGATTGTGTGAGGTCCAGAACTGTTTGTAGAATGCCCATCCGCCGCCGAGCTCAATGGAAACCTCTCCAGTCCGTCCTTGATTCAGTGTGGGTGATTGTCGGTATCCACGCACCGGCCGGAAAGGGATCGGGTCAGAAACAATTCCTTGAAAAATGTCACCGGCGACTGACCCTCCCACCAGAGACTTCCCGAGAATAAGCGTCAGCGGCTGTTCGTAATAGCTCATATCATCTGCGGCAAGAGCCGCTGCTGGATCGCCATCGTACTGCGTCTTGTGAAAAGAGGTTTCCTTAGCCGCAAGCCGCCCGTACGAGAGGTGCTGTGACGGTGAGGTCGCTGTCATCGAGTATTCAGGACCCTGGCCTTTCACGAAGTCGAGGTGCGACGCATCCGTAAAATAATAGAGCTTCTCCGGCTGCCATGTGTGCAAGCCTTCCATGAGATTAGAATACCATAATCGGTCTTCGGGCGCTGCCGCCTGTTCCGGGAACCATGTCGGATCGCCGGCAATGTCAAACGCCTCGGTGGCAATGACGCCGGACGCCTGATGGTCCTCATGGTTTTCGCCGACCACGATATCCGGCAGCATGGTAATGACAACTTCCGGTCGGGTCAACCTGATAAACCGTACCATCTCGCCAAGTACGTTGCCATGGTTCCATGATTCGAGCGATCGGAGCACATCGGGGACATCAGGATAGGGAGTGTCCGGTGCCCGGAGAAACCACGCATGATAAATCCCGATCGAACCCAGCGCTTCCCGTGCCTCGGTCTCACGAGTCTCCGCTAATGCGCGACCCTGCTCGTACCCGACAAGGTTCTGGCCTGCATCGCCGCGTGTCGCAAATACTACCGCAACTCGTTTGTGCTCGTCGAGTACGGCTCTGGCCAGGTAGCCTGCGATCAATGACTCATCATCAGGATGTCCCACGATAACGAGTATGTCGGCTTTAAACCGTTCATCGGGCGGCGGGCTTATGGCGGCATGTTGTGCAATGACGACTTGCGCAAAAGCGGCTACCATAAGGCACACGAAACCAACGGAGCGGTGAGAGAGTCTCGGAGGAAACGCCAGTGAGGTATTCTTGACATTTGGTGAACTCATGGGATTATCCTCCTGTTGAGCAGTGTGCGGCCTGTGCCTCACCATTGGCGACCTGCCGCCTTGGAACCTCCTTGCTTCGGCCTGCGCTGGTTCGGTGCCACGTAGGTAACACCTCTATGTTACCATGTTTTCATGATCTCCGAAAAACATTCAAGCCCGCTCGGGATTACCGCGCCGTAGCCGTGGCCCGAACGGGACCAGGCACCGGCCAGGTAGAGATTCTTGATCGGCGTTCCATGTCCCGGCCCTGTTGATGAGCGAACGATCATCAGTTCTTAGTTCGAAAGCCGCGCCCCGGGAACAGTTCCTCAGGGGGTTGCTTCGTTTTTGGGCCGGGGTCTCACCCCACCATCTACGAGAGCTTCAGGGGAAGAATCCGCAGACGCTGGCCGCTCGCCGCAAATACCGCATTGGCTACCGCCGGGGCGGCGGCAGGGAGCCCCGGTTCGCCCGTGCCTGTTGGCGGCTCGCCGCTCCCGACGATGACGGTCTCAACGAAAGGCATCTCGTCCATCGTGAGGAGCGGGTAATCGTCAAAATTCTTCTCGGCGACGCGTCCATCCTTGACCGTGATCTTTCCCTTGAGGGCCGCCGTAACACCGTAGACGAATCCTCCTTCGATCTGCGCCTCGACGGTATCGGGATTGACCACGATCCCACAGTCAAGCCCACAGACAATGCGGTGGAGTCTGATGCGCCGGTCGGTTCCAACAGAGACCTCGGCAATTTGAACCACGGGGGTCTGGAAGAAGGAGGGCGGGGAAAGAGCGATGCCACGCGCGTGCCCTGTGGGGAGCGGTGTCCCCCAGCCGGCCTTCGCGGCCGCCAGGTCCATCGCCTTCCTCATCCGGGGCATCCCCGTGACAAGAGTTTTGCGGAATTCGAGCGGATCCTTCCCGGCCGCGTGCGCAAGCTCGTCCATGAATGATTCGACCGCAAAGACGTTCTGTGAGGCATAGACCGACCGCCACCAGAGTACGGGGACCGGCGTGTTGGCCATGACGTACTCGACACGGAAATTCGGAATGGAGTAGGGGAGGTGCACCGCACCTTCCACGGCATCATCGTCGAGTCCGTTCTTGGTGCTCCCCGGCCACTTTGATTCGTTAATGGAGGGTGTGACGATCCTGTGCTTAAATGCTACAAGGCGGCCGCTCCCGTCCAGACCGCCTGAGAGGAGATGATAACTTGCGGGACGGTACATGTCCTGCGTCATATCGTCCTCCCGGCTCCATGTGAGCTTGACCGGGGCGTCCATCGCTTTGGAAACCTCGACGGCCTGCGCAAGCGTATCCGTTTCGGTCCGGCGGCCGAACCCGCCCCCGAGAAGCGTAGTGTGCACAACGACATTCTCTTCGTGAAGTCCGGTCATCTCACAGGCCTTCTTCTGGAAGGCCTGGGGATCCTGCGTCGGGGCCCAGATCTCGCAGCGATCCTTCTTCACGTCGGCAACGCAGTTCATAGGCTCCATCGTGGCGTGGGCGAGGAACGGGAGCTCATAGACTGCGTCGATCCGTTTCGACGCTTTCGCCAGAGCCGACTCGCAGTCGCCTTCATTGACGGCGACAACCCCCGATTTCCCGGACGCTTCGACAAACATCTTCCGGATGTCATCGCTCGAGAGGTGCGCGTTCGGCCCTTCATCCCATGTGATCTGGAGGGCGTCACGACCCTGGAAGGCCGTCCAGGTCGAGTCGGCAACGACAGCAATGCCGCTGCTGATACGGATGACGCGCTTGACTCCGGGGACGGCCGCCGCCTGTTTCTCATCAAACGACTTCGCGCTGCCGCCAAACACCGGGCATTGTGCGACGGCGGCATAGAGCATGCCAGGAATCCGGACGTCGATCCCGAACTGCGCCGAACCGTCCACCTTCGAGGGGGTATCGACACGCGGTATCCGCTTTCCCACTATTTTGAAATCCTTCGGATCTTTCAGCGCGACCTTTGCTGGGACAGGCAAATTCGCCGCGTCGCCTGCCAGCTCTCCATATCCGAGCTTCCGCCCGGTCGGAATGTGAATCACGCTCGACTTTTCGGTTCGGCAGGAGGCTTCAGGAACGCCCCAGCGTATAGCTGCCGCCGACACGAGCATCGCCCGCGCGGTTGCGCCGGCCGTGCGGAGGACCTCCCACGACGTTCGCACGCTGGCGCTGCCGCCTGTTTGCATGTCGCCGTACTTTTTGTCGGCAAGGGCCTGCTCAATCTTAACGTTCGACCAATCGGCGTCGAGTTCCTCGGCCAGGATCATCGGGAGGGCCGTACGGGTCCCTTGCCCCATTTCCGATTTGGCCACAGTGACGGCGACCGTCCCGTCTCCGTCGATACGCAGCCATGCGTTCGGAGCAAACGTCGTCGGGCGGCTTTGCGCGAATGCCGCAAGCCTCCTGCCCCAGGGGAGGTGAAAGCCGAGAAGGAAACCCGCACCGGCGATGGATGTGACTTTGAAAAACTCTCTTCGCTCGGGATCAAACGGCTGTTTCATCGCACACCTCCCTCTGCGGATGCGCGGTGAATCGCCCTCCTGATGCGCTGGTAGGTACCGCACCGGCAGAGGTTATTGCCCATGGACTCGTCGATCTCCGCATCGGTCGGCTTGGGATGTTTCTTCAGGAGTGCGACGGCAGTCATGATTTGGCCGGACTGGCAATAGCCGCATTGCGGAACCTCATCCTGAATCCACGCTCTCTGGACGGGATGGATACGGTTGAGCGAGAGGCCCTCAATGGTGAGAACCGACGCGCCCGTGACATTCTCTATCGGCGTGATGCATGACCGGGCCGCCTCACCGTCGATGTGCACCGTGCAGGATCCGCAGAGGCCCTTGCCGCACCCGAACTTGGTGCCCGTCAGTCCCAGAGTGTCTCTCAGCACCCAGAGGAGTGGCATGCCGGCATGCGCGTCCACCGTCGTCCCTTTGCCGTTGAGCGTAAACGTGAAAGAGGGCATAGAAGATTCTCCCGGAGTTCTTACTTGCAAGTGTACCACAACTCGCAAAGAATGTCAAACGGGCGGCGCGATGTATTGCCCGATTCTCCCTTCATTCCCTCTCCGCCAGGTTCGAGACGAGGCCGTTTCCTTCTGGAAGGATCCTGAGTTTGATCTTTCCTTTTGACCCATCGAAGCTCCCTCTCTCTGCTAGCGCATCATACTGCAGGAGAAAGGTGCCTCTGAGCTTGTGCGCCCTCATGGTCCTGATCTGCTCGACGACGGTCTGGTAGAGCACATCCTCGGTGATTTCAGCCGAGCGCGGTTCCAGAAGACGGACAAAAGTTATGATGTTGACAATCCTGGGCTCTCCCGTTTCGGGCCCGGCATTCGGCTGCCGGGCTCAGTCCGCGGCAGAGTTGCACCCGGACAGGAGGACGCAGCAGATCACAACCAGGTGTCTCCATGTGCTCGAAGCCATGGCTGAATGAACTTTCGTTGTTTAAGGTTGAAAGGAACGGACGCAAAATACATGATCTTCAATCTGGTGTCATTTGTGCCAATATCAGAGTTGGATTCGCCCCTCCACGATGCGCATACAACCGGAACGGTTGATAATATTATATTCAACCAAAACTGTTGACTTTGTCATATTAAACTGTTACAGTTGAATGGCCAAGGAAGGTCAAAGAAGGAAACCGGCGTGGGCAAAGCTACTCGAACCAGAAACATCGTGCTCGTGGGCGACCTCGTTGCCTCCAGAAGAATCGTCGAGCGATCGGCGGTGCAGGAGAAACTCTGGGACTGCCTGAAGCAGCTCAACTCGAAGAAGAGGGAAGGGCTTGTCTCTCCGTACACAATCACGCTCGGCGATGAGTTTCAGGCAGTTTTCAGTGCGCCCGACAGGTTCTTTCGGGATGCACTGGCCGTTCTCATAGCGCTCTATCCGGTCGCGGTTCGGTTTTCCTTCGCCATCGGCGAAATCAGCACGGCCATCAATACGAAACAGGCCATCGGGATGGACGGGCCGGCTTTCCATGAGGCCCGGGCGACTATTGATCGCCTGAAAAAGACGAAGAGTCTCTTTGCCATTGCGAGCCCCGATGGCGCCGGGCTCACGCTGATAAATCAGAGTCTCGCCCTCGTTTCGCACACTATCGGGAAATGGCCCAGGAGTCGACTGGAAATATTGCGGGGGTTTTCCGAGAATCGCACCGTCAAGCAAATGGCCCGGGATCTCCGGGTCACGGATAAAGCTGTGTACAAATCGATCGACGCGGGGGCGATCAGGACAATTGTGCCTCTGCTCGAGGAGATTATTGCGGATCTCAGGCAAATTCTGGAGCAGCGATGAATACTGAATTCTTCTTCATGGTGAACGTGGTCCTTGCCTCCCGCCTGGTCTACCTGTTCCGCGATGGCCCATTGACCACCCGCGGCCTGTTGTTCTTATTCATAGTACAGGCCGTCGGACTTCTGGCTTTTCAGCTTGGGATCGCATGGGCAA
This sequence comes from Ignavibacteriota bacterium, assembly GCA_003158475.1. Lineage (GTDB taxonomy): Bacteria > Bacteroidota > Ignavibacteria > UBA10030 > UBA6906 > Fen-1273. The sequence goes on from PMJR01000013.1 coordinate 7,772, forward strand.
TCCTGTTTGGCCTCCTCTTGTTGAACGGGCTGGCATTCCACCGCCTCGAAAAGCGTCGCATTCCGAACAAGGGGCTGCGACTCTTGTCTCTTGCCGTGCAAATCGTCCTGCTGAGCGTGTTCTTCTCCCCCTGGATCGGGATTACATTCAACAGCGAAGTATTTGTCTCCATGGCAGGAATAGGTAGATTCTCAGTTCTCGTGACTCTTCTTGAGAGAATATGCCGTCCGGGGACGACCGTCGTGCTCATGGGGGGTTTACTGGTCTCCAATGAGGCAAACCACCTGCTCAGGCTTCTGCTTGCCGGGTTGCGCGTCGGACCAGCAGCCGCGGCCGGCGACAACCCAAATATGACGGCCGCTGACCGGAGCGAATACAACACCGGCAGGGTGATCGGGATACTTGAGCGTATCATCATTTACGTCGCGGTCTTGACGGATCAAATCGCCGCCATCGGGTTGGTTCTTGCGGTAAAGGGGCTTGCCCGGTTCAAAGAGATGGACGACCGTCCATTTGCGGAATACGTGCTCGTTGGGACCTTACTCTCACTGCTTCTTGCGGTCTTTGTTGCTTTGCTGGTAAAGTCTCTCATTTAGGAAACCGTCCGCATCCAGTGCGCTCCCAACCCCGGATCTATATGTTGAAGAGTTTATACGTGCCTATGACGAGAAGCTGGCATACGGTGGTAACTGTGATTATGTAGCCGTTGTTCTTCGCCCCGATTCTTAGCTTGGAGCTGCACCTGGTAACGATCAGCAAGAGCATCGCAAGCACGATGATCGCGACCAGGTAGGTTCCTGTGCCCATAAGGACCGCAATCCTTGCTTCATCCTGATTGCTGAATCCGGTAAACAGGTCCGAGAAGAATCGATTGAACATTGGGATGAACGCAAAAGGATATGCATAGAGCGTTCCGAATTTTTCGATGATCAAAAGAGCAATAACCGCCTGAAGCACGCTGAATCCCGGACCGCCAATAGACACATACAAATCATGGCTCTGCCGGAGATAGTGGCCATCCTTGGGCCACACATAGTTCAGGCTGTACACCATCCGATTTCCGAGTATCTCTCCCACGCTCCAATGTCCGAACTCGTGAAACAGATATGAGATGTACGCAACCGGGATGAAGAACAGGAAGAATCTCACATCTAACGGTTTCTGGGAATCTGGTAGCATCGATTACTCTGTTTGGTGGATGCACCGCCAACCCAGGTGCGCGACCTGACGTTCGAGCACCATTCGCTGGATGGAGGGTTCTACGTCGCGGTCGGTGTCTTTCATTGCAATTCAGCATACGAACCGGGACGCCAAAATGCAATCGCGGACGCCGGCGGGAATGCCAGTTACAGGCGGCACTCGCGACGATGGTGCCGCAGCCGGTTGAAAGATACCCGCCCTGTGCTTCGGTGTTTCATGTTCATTTGCATACCCCGGCCGGCAAAGTTCAATTTCACCATCGGCAGCCCGAAACAATGCATCCACGGTCTTCTGTCCAGCGCATGGCGCAGGATTCCATCGGACTATTGTGGTTCGGCACTGAGGACGGCTTGAATAGATTCGACGGATCCCACCGTACCATGCTCCGGCACGAACCTGCAGACTCGACGTCCATTCCCGACAATTACATTTGGAGGCTCCTGACAATTAGGTCCTTTCACGGGGAGACAAACAGGACCAACCGTGGTTTCATGGCATCCTCCGTTGGATGACAGAATCATCGTGCTGGATAATCCGGAAAAAAGGGAGGAAGGATCAGTTGAATCCGGAAATACAGGCTGGAGGGAATTGAGAATTCATCTTGGGGTTCGGACCCCTTACATCCCCGCCAATAGACGTGCCAATGTCAGAGTTGAATTTCATTTTGGGAGGTGCTCCCTTTTGTGAGAGGGGGGTCGAGTCGACTCCTGATGATGCAATGCGGAGAACGCTACGCAGATTTCTGAAGTATTGCGAGGGTGAGATCGTCGTGCCTCCGGGCATTTCCCTCAAAGAGTGAAACTGACTGGACGACCCTCTCGCCGAACGACTGTGCTGAAATTAAACTGCAATCCCGGCAGAGCGATTTGAGCCGTTCGAGACCATAGAATTCTCCCTGTTCGTTTCGCGCTTCGGTGAGGCCGTCCGAATATATGAAGAGAGACTGACCCGTTTCCAGCGTGACATCCCGCTCCGCGAATTGCGTGTCGGCCGAAAGCCCCAGAGCGGCGTTCCCCTTGGGGAGTTCCGACAGGCCGCTCCTCGACACGATCAAAGGGGGCATGTGGCCTGCATTCACAAACCGGACCCTGCCTGCCGACGAGTCGATCCTGACGAACATCAATGACGCGAATTTTCCGGGGATCCCGTCGCGCATCAGGATCGAGTTCAGTTTGGATGCGAGATCGCTCAGAGAGTCAAACTCCGGCGCAAGCGCGCGGATGGTGGACTGGATCTTGACCATGAAGAGCGCCGCTCCCAACCCTTTCCCTGCGACATCGCCAATGGCAACACCAAAACGCCCGCCGTCCAGGCGGAGGAAATCCACCAGATCGCCCCCCACTTCGTTGGCTGACCTCGTGAAGAGCCACACATTCCAGCCGGGGACAAATGGATCCGATTCGGGGTTCATTGCCCTTTGGACGGCGCGGCCGGATTCAAGCTCACTGTGGGCGAGGAGTTTGTCCTTCAATTCCAACACAATAACAAGCAGGAGGCAGAAGACTCCCACAACTCTGTACTGGAGCATCACCTGGCTGCCGTTGCTCTTGATCGAGACGTCCGTGAGCGCGAGGACGAGACCGATCACGAGGAGGATTCGCCGCAGCGGCGTAAGTTTCAATATGGAGTTCTTCAGAATCCACCAGCCGACGAACGCCCAGCGCCAGAGTCTCATTTTCTTCTGGAGAATCTCCCGCTCATCCTGCGTAAGGTAGAATTCTTCGATCTCCCTGGCCTCTCGCCTGAAGTTGGCAAAAAACCCTCCGTGCGCCAGATCATCGCGCAGTGTGGATATCAACCGGGGCGGTATGTTTGTTTTCTGTGCCATCCACCTCTATATACAGAATATTTCCCCCGGTTGTTTCAGCCTGCTCCGACAAACTGGATATCCTTCATTCGAACTCCTACATTAGTGCGAAAAACAGCCGGGAGTCCGCAATCATGATAAATGAAGTCTGGGATCCAAATATGATGGCGGTCTTTGTGAGCCCTGCCGCGCTGGAGCTGTCAGAAAAGCTTGGCTTCCGCCATCTGCACACCAGAGATCGGTTCTGGGAACTGCTCGAATTGGGGGGAATAACTCCCAAACGAGTCATCACCTCTCAAGAACGCAAAGCACTGATGGATGGCATGGCCGATGGGAGTCTCAGCAACCCGGTACGGCTGATGTTCATTGAGAAAAAAACATCACAATTGCTACGCCTTGGTATCGGCCTTACTGAACTGAACCGGAGGGTAGCTGTCGCCAGCGAAAAGGACCGGTCCGCCATCCCGGACGACAACGATATCAAGCAATTCCTCGCCAAAGTTGAGGCGCTCCATCCTAGAATTTTGGCTTTCGCGATAAGTCCGGATCTATTTGTCCAGGCGTTCCAGATTCGTTATCAGGGCTTGACGGGCACCCCCGGACGTCAGGAGTTCCAAATGGGGGGTTCCGAAGTGTGGCTCCTCGGGTCGACAACCGCACAGGTGCGGGGGGTTTCACTAACGGCACAGGAGGATCTCTTTCTCGCGCTGGGTGAGCATGTATCAGCCCTCAGAGGTGGGGGTGGAACTGGAACATGACGACAATCCCAGACCGGCCCAACCTCGATCGGCCAGCCCCTCGCTCCTTCAGACTGACTGGCCCGTTCGCCCTCTTCACTCTTGACCATGTTCGCAGACTGCCTTTTGTCTCTTGATTCCTCAGATGTTCCCAATGAAAAAGATGAGGCCTGCCGGGTTGGCAGGCCTCTGGGGTCGGACGAATTGAATCGGCAGGCCGGTCAGTCTTGTGCTTTCCGGTTCGCGATGAAGTAGAAGAGAACGAGTCCCGCGCCGCCAAAGACGGCGATCAGGCCGGGAAATATCCCACCTTCCATGTTGTAGGCGGAATGAAGAAACAGCCCGAGCAGGACCGCAAAGCCGACGGCGACGAAGACAATCCCCCATTTGAGCGATGTAATAGGGTGCGGCTCCCTGAAGCTCCGCCCGAACATCGCCTTGATATCTTCCGCCTTCATCCCTTTTTCTATCATCCCCATTCTCTCTCTGTGGCGGCCGATGATGGCTGAGCCTCCGATGACCATGATGCTGGTGAAGAAGAAGATAATAGCTATGAGTCCGTTGACGTCCATGGTAACCTCTCTGGAAAAGTGCTACATTGTATGGTCTCTCTGAGTATTAAGACTACACGTAAACCCGCAGGGTTTCACTTTGGGTGGGGTATTTCTTTGGGGGTAAGGGGGGCCTGGCATGCAGGACCGGGGGCCTTGCATGGAACCCGGTCCCCGGGCTGAAACTCCCTGCGTGGGATTGTAGTCTAAGAGTACACAGGGGGGAAGACAGGGCGCGCATGGAGTCTGATCCGGACAAGGAAATAATCGAATCGATCCGCAGGGGTCACCTGCGCGGGTTCGGGGCCCTTGTCGATCGGCACAAGGAGCGGGCCATGACACTTGCCCTTCGCGTGGTAGGGGAAAGGGAGGATGCCGAGGAGGTTGTTCAGGACGCGTTCCTCCGCGCTTTCCGCAACCTTGAACAATTTCGGGGCGAGTCCAGATTCAGTACGTGGTTTTACCGGATCCTGTACAACGCATGCATGGCGCGCGTTACGCGGCGCCCGAAACACGGGGAGACTGTAAATTGCGGCGATGAAGCTATTGACATGATTGAAAGCGACGAACCTTCCGTCCAGCATACGCTTGAAAATGAAGAAGAGCAGGCGGTCCTTGCGGAGGAAATAACCCGCCTCCCTGAGACTTTCAGGACTGCATTGACATTGTTCTACGTCCAGGAATTGAGTTACGACGATATGGCCTCCATCCTGCAAATGCCTTTGGGCACGGTCAAGACAAACCTCTCGCGGGGGCGCCTCCTGCTGAGGAAGAGAGTTCTGGAACGTTTGAAAGAGGAGGTGGACGCGGCATGAACCAGTCGGCAGATCAGAATTTTCACAGTTCCCTCGAGCAGCTCTACGCGCTGATCGACCGGGAGCTTGACCCGGGAGAGCACGCACTCGTTGCCGGGCACCTCCAGGCGTGTGCGCGATGCCGCTCGCTGTACGAGTCGCTCGTCCGCTTTGACTCTGCCTGCAAGCGCATTCCGCTCGAGACGCTCAGCCCGGACTTTACGCGTTCCGTGATGGCCTCGCTCGGGATAGTTCCGAAAAATCCCCTGATCTTCCGGCTCCTCGAGCATGTCGCTTATCTTTTCGGAATGCTCATCGTGCTCGCTTTCATGACCGCGGCATTCGTCCTGACGGGGGTCATCAAGACGGAGGATGTTGCCGCGAACAATGGCCCCGCGGGCAAGGTTCTCGACACGATAGGGACAGGTCTCGGGACGGCGTCCGGAGTCCTGGGCGGTTGGTTGACCGGGTTCTTCCCCTCCGGCTTCAACCATGGCGCGATTTCCATTTCTGCCGCAGTCGTCGTCGTTGTGCTGGGGCTCGCCCTTGTGGACAAGCGCGTCACAGGAAGGGTCTCGCAGAAGTTCCGCTGAGCGCCCGCGCGATGTGTCGTCGTCCGCCCCTACAGGTACCTCTTCAATCGCTTCCGCATTACCTTCAACCTGCGGCTGATCTTCCACATTACCTTCAACCTGCGGCTGATCTTCCACAGTATCCGTACGCCAATGCCGGGGGGCCCTGGCGGTTTCCCGGGGTGTTTCGGTAAGTCTCATCAACTTTGGATTGTCCAACAAAGAGCCTCTTCAACGAGAAGCCCCTCAATCGCCGAATTACTTGACAGTCGTCCCTCGAGAGAGTTTCCCTACAAACACTCCTCCACCACGAGAGTTTGTCGCAAGGGAGATTCAGGTTTGTTCCTTCTCATCACCTACTCTCACTTGATATTGGTCGAACACAGTGTGGGTCAACTTCCCTGAAACGAATTTGAAGAAAGAGGGAACAGGCGCCCCCATCTTTCTCTACTCACAGAATTAATCCAACTGCCAATATTGTTTGGGATCCGCTTTGCCTCTGAGAGGTGACTTTCATGCTGCATTGTGTTATGAGGTTGTAACCTGCCCAGATCGATCCGCCCACCAGCAGACCGTTCACCACCCCAACACCATTTCCCTCTCCGCATATATGTGAGATGGATCCAATCGGTAATACGGACGTGCTCACAGAGTCTTTTTCCAACAGGTCCACTGTGTGGAGCGATGCCGAACGGATATTCCCGACTCTCGTTGTAGAGTCTTGCACCGCTGTATACATTCGGTTCATCTCATCAGGGAGAACGGTATAGGAGATTGACCAAATGTCCGTCAATTGCATAATCGGATCAGAACTTGCGTGTTTCGGACTGAAGTTAAGACGGGGGCCTAATGTCGGAAAACCGCGCAAGAAAGAGTCGATAGCGATTGGAATCGGCACGTGATTGGTTGCCCCTTGCGTATGGAGCAGGGGCTCTGATTCTCGAAGACCCAGGTTATCTTGGTCGTCTGCTGGGGATTCGACAAATCGACGGGTTATTATTCACATTTTTGGGCAACCACATAATGGTGAGATTTACCAGACTCACGCTTGACAATGGCTCTAGAACATACTAAAATGCTCAGGTAATCAGATTTTTATTGGCTCACCAGAGGAGCCGTCGATGCCCAAGCCTCCACTGAGTACCTTTGAACAATCCCTCCTTTCCTCTCGCCACCAGGATTTCCATAGGTTCATCTCCAGAATCAAGCCAACTCACGAAGATGTGAATCGAGCTTTCCTCGAATCAAATTGCCTCATTCAGCTATTTGAGAATGCGGTCTGAGGCTCGTGGCAAGCGGCGTTTCTCGCCCGCTATGAGTGGGACAAATCTCTGCGTTAGGACAGGTGGGGGCCTGTTTCGTTCCACGAATAGCATGCTGATTTGGATTCATTACCCCTGATCGCTCAACTATTGACTTTGCACACAGTAGCCGCAATCACCAAACATAGTCACGCTGGATGAAAGGCTGGAAGATGACGAATCTCGTGACGATATTTGTTCTTACGTGCGTTGCTTTCCTTGCTTGTTACACGGCATCTGCCCAAACAAATTGGAACAAATATTCAGGAAATCCGATTCTCGTCGGCGGGCCTCCGGGGGCATGGGATCAATATGGCGTCCTTTCGATTGGAGTCCTTCTTGACAGCGCCACCTACCATAGTAGTAAAGGTGGTTGGTCTCAAGGGAAATTCCTCGAAGCAGTTCACAACCGACGAGTCGGATCTCATGTTGTTTTCATGGTTCATCGGCAAACAGTCAGCTAACGCCGGCGTCACGAGCGCAGAGCAAAATCTTCTGCGAAAGTCCGACGATCTGATGTGAACGATCGCTCACTTTGTGGGCGCTTGTCTCACAAACAAATGTCTTGGCGATTATTGCAGGGACCTACACTATGCCCTTTCGGCACCTCTTCGCAACTCTTGTTCTTATGGTTGTTCTTACCGCACGCTGCTGGCCCCAAGCAACCATGCAAACACCTCCGTCAGCCATTTCCCAGTGGGAGGTCTGTGAGCTCACCTTCAACGACACCACCACGTTTGCGAATCCATTCTGGGATCTGATCGTCCGGGCCAAATTCACAAGTCCGGCCGCCGTCGACTATTCGGTGCAGGGCTTCTATTATGACTCTTCAGCATGGAAGGTCAGGTTTGCGCCGAACACACAAGGGACCTGGCAATTCTCCGTCACACTAAGAAGTTCAAAGGACTCTGCAGCCTTCAGCGGCTCCTTTATCTGCACTGCGACGCAGAGTCACGGGTTTGTCCGTATCCATCCTTCCAATCCCCATGCGTTTTGCTATTCCGACACCACGCTCATTATTCCGCACGGCAACGTTGGCCATACCCCTGCGGTGACGGCGGCGTTGCTGGGCATATCTCTCTCAGCAAACGGGGTTCCGGCGATGTGGGATTCCTTACAGCTGTACGGCGTGAATACATACCGGATTATGATGTTCGGGCAGGACGCGTTCCAGGATAGCTTTTCGTGGAAGACGGACGAGGGATCGGCGAACCTTGTGTACCACACGCTCTCCCTCGACCATTACAACACGCGCGTCGGGAAACTGATGGATCGATGGTTCCAACAAGCCAAGCAGCGCAATATTAACATCTACCTGTGCATGTTTACGCTGTTCGACATACCCGCATATCCGCTGAACACATCACCGTGGGCAGCGTCGAACGGAGGTCCTTTTGCAACGATTGACGACCCCTACAATGGTTCCACCGGAACCGGGGGGGCCCTGTTATGCAAGTATTACACCTACATTGCGGACAGATGGGGGGCTTACCGGAATCTTTTTGCATGGGAGTACAACAACGAATACGGTGTCCGCTGCACTCCTGCCTACATCGCCATGCTGGACAGCGTCCTGCGAGCGAACGATCCGTACAATCATCCACGGTCAGTTTCATTCTGGGATAACTCGTGGAGCGTCCCGAGCCCCGTCAATGGTCTGAGCGGGGTCAACATAACGGACGATCATCTCTATGCCCAGAACGGGTGGACGGAATTCGACATCGATTCCGCCGCAAACTCGCAGGCTAACTACCGTTACGCAAAATACCCGAAGCCGGTGTTGTTTGGAGAGTTTGGGAGCGGACAGGGGTTGTATACTCTGAGCTGGCTTGTCTTTCAACGGATTGGATACTGGGGAGCATTCGTCGGGGGTGGGTACCCCGTCCTGTGGCTGTCGGGAGACAATAATCCGTCGGGGTGGGACTTCAACCAGAAAACACTTCACCAGCTTAACGCTGTGCAAAAGGTCGTCGGCCGGTTGCGTCAGAGGCAGACGCTCCATCCCTCGAACGGATCCGGATTGACGAACCTGTCGGGCTCGGTGAGGTCGTACGTGATGGTGGGGGACTCAGACGTCGTGCAGTATTTGCATCATTTCTCAAGTCACAGCACGTCACTGAGCAATGTGAACGTATCGATAACGATACCAGGGGGCACGCCGCGTCCCTGGAGGGCGACATTTCTCGATCCTCTGACGGGCGATTCTCTTTCGGGTTTGAGCGGAACAGCGTTGATCGGCAGCCTTACAATCCCGGTTCCATCGTTTACGGTGGATATCCTTTTGCACGTCAATCTCGGGTCGGTCACGACGGAGGTGTCGGGCGTGACTGCAGGCAAACCGTCTGTGTGGGAGTTGGGGCAGAATTATCCCAATCCCTTCAACCCCACCACAACGATTCGTTATGCCCTACCTCAACGATCACACCTCTCGCTGACCGTCTTCAATAATCTCGGCCAGCTGGTAGCCACTTTGGTGAACGAGAATCAAGACGCGGGATCCCACGTAGTGAAGTTCAACGGATCCACTCTCGCGAGCGGCGTATACTTCTATCGGCTGCAGGCGGGCAGTTTTGTTCAGACGAAGAAATTGCTATTACTCCGCTGACGGGATCACACAAAGACAAACAGGCCCGATGAACACATATCAGGCCTTCTTCTTCCTTTCCCCCCAACCTCATACCCATGTGCGGCTCTGACATTCCTATCTTAAAACAAATCCCATTTGCCAAATTAAGACGGACCGACACCGAGCGGTCCCGTTGGAGGCTTTTGTGGTTTGAGTTGGAATGTTGCCTTCCCTCTGTGTGCAATGAAGTTGTGTTTCTCACAACAATCCTTGTGCAGCGGCTTTCTCTTCCTGCACTTCAAACAGAAGTAGGTGTCCGCGTCCGGGATAAGATTGTCTAATTGCTGACAATAACCGCATACGTATGGCATACGCCTGATGCTCCTAAACGGTCCTTACTGAAGGCCGGCAGATTGGTCTTTTCAGTTTCATGACAACTTCTTGACACTTACAATCTTTACAGTTTTTTTTGTCATATCCACAGTTGCTACCAATGTACCCTTCGACCAAAAATCCCAGAGTTGGTTTTTGTCTCTTCCGGTATAACTGTTACCCTCGACATGCGGAAGGTCATGTTCACGACAATACTCATCTAACACCGTTCTAGCTTGGATACCCAGTTCTATTGCAATTTTCTTCGACATAACACTCCTTTGAAATGGTTGTGGACTCAGAGGTCCATCTTNNCATTAAGATACTCAATTCAAAGGTGCCAAATGTCTTGTCACACTTGGAAGCGTTTGCTCGTGACAGTTGAGTCTAGGGGACCCTTCCCCTTTCCTGATGACTTGTGCACTGGATTCTCATCTCCATGTCAAGGGCCATGATATACCCCAGGGAGTGGCACCACTATTCCTCACAAGATGCAGCGATCTCACGAAGCACAACAGACCCGGTGAACTCTCATCGGGCCTTCCGCCCCCTCCTGGNNCAATGGACGCGGGTGCGAGGTGAAGCAAAAGCCCCGACAGGTGATGGCGGGGGACCCTATCGCCGAGAGCAGATTTGCTGTAAAATGAGGAGAATATCGCTTATCACCCCATCCTCGCCTACTATTGCAAATAGCCCTGCATCTCAATACCTTCTTCCAGCCACGTTCTTTGCAAACATCTCTTTTCCGCAGCCCTACCACGGAAGTCTCCTCAAGGGGTGTTCTGCCAGTCGGCTGAACGCTCCTCACAGCATGCGGAAGGCTCCCTTGGTTCCCTCAGTCATTTCCCACTACAAGATTCTCGAAAAGCTCGGTGAAGGCGGTATGGGTGTGGTGTATAAAACCCAGGACACCAAGCTCGACCGGATCGTCGCGCTCAAGTTTCTAACCTCTCAGTCAATTGGCGACGAGGATCGCGCCCGATTTATTCGTGAGGCGCAGGCTGCTGCATCGCTGAGTCACCCGAATATTGCCACTGTTTTTGAGATCGACGAATCTGACGGTCAAACGTTCATTGCCATGGAATACATTGATGGCAAGAGTCTGAGGGAGACAATTGAACGCGGGCCGTTGAAGCTGAAGGAGGCAATCAACATCGCAGTAGAGATTGCCCGGGGACTTCAGGCGGCGCACGAAAAAGGGATCGTCCATCGCGACATGAAGAGCGCCAACGTGATGTTGACGGACAAAGGCCAGGTGAAAGTGATGGATTTTGGCCTTGCCAAACTTGCGAAGGGGAGTTTGCTGATAACCAAACAGGGCACAGCGCTGGGCACGGTCGCGTACATGTCACCTGAACAAGCGCGTGGCGAACGGGTTGACAACAGAACAGACATTTGGTCCCTTGGTGTCGTACTCTATGAGATGATCACCGGAACACTTCCGTTCAAGGGGGATTTTGAGCAATCGACCCTTTATTCCATAGTAAACAATGACCCCGAACCCGTCACCGCACTTCGGGCAAACATTCCACTTGAACTCGATCGCGTCATTGCCAAGATGCTTGCGAAGGATCCCGAGCATCGCTACCAGCACGTCGAGGAAATACCAGTTGATCTCCGGAAAATCCAGATTGATACATCCAGGTCCCATCCTGTTCAACAGCAGGCAGTGATTGTGCAACCCCCAAAGAATCGGCTTCGAACCTTCATTCCATGGGGAGCGGCAATAGGAGCGACAATCATAGCTGCTGTAAGTTTGTTCTTTCTGCTAAAACATGGCGAGACGACATCTGTGTCACCATTGCGTTTTGAGATCAGTCTGCCGCCCAACGTGGAGATTTTCGAAGCACAAGGGCCTGCGTTAGCGATTTCGCCCGATGGCAAGGCGGTTGTCTTTGTGGGAGAGCAGGGACCGACGAGCAGTCTCTACATTCGCTCGCTAGACGATTTTGAATCAAAAGAGATTCCGGGAACTCAAGGGGCACAGCTGCCATTCTTTTCTCCGGATGGGGGGTACATTGGATTCTTTGTTGACAAGACACTGAAAAAGCACTCACTTGCGTCACATTTCACAGAGACGATCTCTAGTGTTTCCAATTTCGCTGGAGCGACGTGGGGGAACAATGACAGCATCATTGTTGCTGACTATCCCATATCAATCTCATCTGTTTCAGCTCATGGTGGACCGCTGAGGCCGTTGAGTATTTCCAAGGGGAACTTGAACGGAGGCCTGGCCTATCCCGAGTGGCTTCCGGAATACCACGCGATGATCTTCACCCTCGTAAGGAGCGGAGGATCCTCTGATCTCGTGCTTTATGACATAAAACGACGTGAGATGCGTCTCTTGGTTGAGGGAGGGTTCACCGGTCAGTACGCCAATGGTTACCTGATCTACGGCCGGCAAAGCGCGATCTATGCTGCACCGTTTGACCTTCAGTCACTCACGATTACAGGGGAAGAGATTCCTGTCTCGGCAGGCGTGTTAATGTATCCAAACGCTGCAACCGCACATTTTGCCGTCGGATCGCACGCTCCCTTCCTCTATCTCCCACTCCCGTCAGACTTGGACAAACGGAGTTTCGCATGGGTAGATCGAAACGGAGCAATGACAGAACTCCGGTTTCCCCAAGGAGCGTATTTTGACCCGTCTCTCTCCCCTGATGGGAAACGATGCGCGTTTCACGAGGACAATCACATTTGGATTGCCGACCTCGAGCGCCAAACGAAAAGGAGAGTCACGGGCGACCAGACCAAGGAATTTGCGCCCATTTGGACTCCTGATGGGAAGAGAATCGTTACTTCATCCCGGAACGACAGCGGAGCGTATGCGCTAGTGATCCGGAACGTCGAGGGAGGCGCAGCGGAGGTGCTGAAATCAGGGAAGGAAGTAGGTTATTATCCCACTTCTGTTTCATCAGACGGGAAATTGCTTGCATACAATGAGTTTCATAGCAAAACGGGAGCGGACATCATGATAGCATCGCTTGTGGGAGAGCGAAAGACGGAACCGTTTCTTGTTACGCAATTCGACGAAGAAAATGCCATGTTCTCCCCGGATGGTCATTGGATTGCTTATATGTCAAATGAGTCAGGTATCCGCGATGTCTATGTGGCTCGATTCCCTTCATCCGGGAACCCGATCCTGATATCGGATGAGGGGGGAAACGAGCCCCGCTGGTCACGCGATGGACGAGAATTGTATTTTCGCAATGGGCGTAAGATGATGATGGTGTCAGTCGATACAAAACAGGCGTTCCACGCGAGCAGGCCGAAGATGCTCTTTGAAGGGGATTATGCCAAACCTGGTGGCGACGCACAGTATGACGTGGCTCCGGATGGAAAGCGGTTTCTCGTGATGAAAGGACAAATCGAAGAAAAAGGAGCCAAGAAGATCAATGGCATTGTCAATTGGCAGGAAGAGGTAAGACAGAAGATGGAAAGAAAGAAATAGCCGGACGCAAGATGAATGCAATTCTAGACTTGGCTCATCCGGTGATCATGCCCATCGGGACCAGGTAACCATTTAGATTAACCAGGAAGCAATCCACGTGATCGGCCAAACGATTTCCCACTACAAGATTCTCGAAAAGCTCAGCGAAGGCGGCATGGGCGTGGTGTAAAAGGCCCGGGATACCTCTCTCGACAGGTTCGTCGCGCTCAAGTTCCTTCCTCCCCACGTCGCGTCATCCAGCGACGACAAAGCGCGTTTTCTCCAGGAAGGAGCGAAGACTGTCGCCGCACTGACGTACAGTTCTGAAGACACGCAGTACCTGGTCACCATCCTTCTATCATATCAAGGAGGGCCTCTATGAGACTCTCGTGCGTCCTTTTTGTTATTGCGGTGGCGCTCGTGTTTGCTGCAATGCCGGCACCTGCCCAGGTACTGCCGCGGGCTCGTCCCGCCGAGGTTGGCCTCTCGAATGCAGGGCTCGAACGGATTGCGCCCGCCCTTCAAGCCTGGGTGGATTCCGGCAAGGTGGCAGGCGTGATCGCGGTGGTCGTGCGGCACGGCAAACTCGCATTCGTCGCTTCCGCGGGCACCCTGGACCCGGAGAACGCGCGCCCCGTCAATGAGGATGCCGTATTCCGCATCTTCTCGATGACCAAGCCAATCACGACGGTCGCCATCATGCAGATGTACGAGCGAGGCAAGCTTCGCCTCGACGACCCCGTCTCGAAGTATATCCCGGCTTTTGGTCGCACCAGGGTCTATGCCGGCGGCGGTGCCGCGCATCCCGCACTGCGGGATCCGGCGCGCCCGATCACCGTCGCGGACCTACTCACCCACACCGCGGGACTTACCTACGGTCTCTTCGGGAACACGCCGGTGGATT
>PMJR01000030.1 GCA_003158475.1 Ignavibacteriota bacterium
ATGGGGATTAACCACTCTTTCATCCCCTTGGCCGATTACTACCCGGGTTAAATATTGGTATGCTTATTTATATTCAGTGTCGGTATGGTCCCCATCCCGATAATGGCTTTCATCCACGCATGGAGGTGTCGCATGGACAAGCTCAGCATCAAAGGCAATTGGAAGGAAATCTCGGGAAAGCTCAAGCAAAAGTATGCCAACCTGACAGACGACGATATGCTATACAAAGAAGGCAAGGAAGACGAATTGATGGGAAGACTCCAGAAAAAGATCGGGACCACCAAAGAAGGGTTACGCGATCTGATCGCGAAATTATGACAAATTCATGGTTTTTGGTGGGGTACCGTTTAGCAGCATATCGCTCAAGAGTATTTGTTCGCGCTCAAAGCCGTGGCGCGCTCCTCATTAGGTTTGCTTCCGCCTTAGGAGAGTGACGTCAACCCTTCAACACAAAAGAAAGGATATTATCATGCTTTGGACAATCGCCGTTATACTGGTCATCCTGTGGATCCTGGGCCTTGTATCCTCTTACACCATGGGCGGTTTCATCCACATTCTTCTGGTGCTAGCCATTATCGTCATCCTGTATAACGTCATCACCGGCCGAAAAAAGTCAGCTTGAACAGGATCCGGGGGTACCGGGATCCCTGGCCATCGGATCCCCGGATACAATAGCGACCGTAACGCAACAACAGAAAAATGCAGCAAACGTTTCGGGGTAGACTGAGGGACCGAAAAAGACTAACTGAGGAGAATGGTCATGAGATATTTACGAGGCATAGCAAGCGCTCTGGTAATTGCAGGCATGATGTTCGTTTCTATCGCCAGCGCACAGATACAACTGCGTGTAAATTCCGGGCACCGCACCGAACACCCGATCGTTCGTCATCATCGCAGTCGGGTACATGTTCGTGTCAATGTGCCGGCACGCCGTCCTGTTGCACGACATGAAGTCGGACAGCGTAGCGATTTTCGTCCTCAGGAGCATCACGAGAATCGCTGAAACGCCGATGCCAAGGAAGAGGTGATGGCTGACCAAACCTGATGCGACTCCAGTGAAGCACAGCAGCTCGGTGATGCCTCACTTCTCAATACGCTCTCGAACAATTGAGCCCGATGCGCGAGTGTCGGGTTCTTTGTATTCGCGCTACCGCAATTCAGGGTTTGTCAATGCCATGGTTAGCTATTCTTTCATCCTCTTGAGCTATTACTTCTCAAGCCAGTCATCGGCATAATCGTTCAGGCTCAGGAAGGGGTTTTCATCGACGGGGCAAACGATGCAAGAACCAATTTCTGTGCGCAATGAAAAAGACAGGCACTCCCACACATCCAAATATAGTGAAGTCATGAAACGATATGGCAACCAAATCAACCATCCTGCTCTGCAGGTGCAGATAGATCTGCCGGGATACCCGATATATCCTGCCAACGAAGACATCTTCAGCAAATACCGAGAAGAAAAGAACATCAATCCTGAGGATACTTCCCAGACAAAGGAACCAGATGAACATTATGAAGCCGGGGGCAATAATGAGAAAGATTTTGGTGATGATGTATCGGGCAGCGATCTCGATGTTCCAGGTTCAGAATTGGACGATGAACAGGAACGTATTGGAAGTGAGGACGAAGAGAATAACTACTACAGCTTAGGGGGAGATCGCCACGACGATTAGGACGGACACAAAGGATGGTGGAATACTTACCGACACGCTGTCTATGCTGCACCAAAGGATCTTCAAAAAGCGGCCTGCGTCAATTATCGATTTCAAGTGCGAAAAACCCTTATTGATCGGCTTGATCCAACGCGAATTTGTAAAGGATAGTGTGCGACGGACCATTTGGATGGATTTGAGATAGCGATTGACGGGAGCCATCACCCCGAGTCGACATTTCCTGCGGGAGACTTTCGGAACAACTACTTCGAGGGGGAAAGGCACTCCTACGACTGATCAGAACGGAAAATCCGCACTGGGCTTCACCTGAGGCTCGGCTTTTTTCGACTCCGGTTTCTTCGCCGCAAGGTGCACCGGGTTCGACTCGACGTAGATTGCCTTGTTCGGCGTGGACGGGCAGGGGTGTTCACACGACCCGCACCCGATACAGAGGTCATCATTCACTTCCGGCAGAAACAGTCCCTCGCTTTTGACCATGTGCACGGCCTTGGTCGGACAGTGCTCCGAACAGGCGCCGCACTCCGTCTTCTTCGTGATGACGATGCAATCGTCTTTCACGAACCGCGCTTTACCGATCTGCACCAGCTTCTTTGCCTCTATGGAGAGAGGGAGTATGGCTCCCGACGGGCAGACCTGACCGCATACAGCGCAGTCGTAGTTGCAGGTGCTGGCCGAGTAGTCCATCCGCGGCTGGAAGATTCCGCCCGGCCCATACTCAAGGAAGGCAGGGCTCAGGACCTGCGTGGGGCAGGCGCTGACGCAAAGATGGCACGCCGTGCATCGCGATGTAAAGCGCCCGGTGCCGCCGGACCCCGGGGGGGATATCGGAAGCTTGCTCCTTGACTTCCCGGTCGGCACCGGGAGAACCGCCCGGAGAGTATCGCTCCCGGGGAGGACCATCATGGCAGCGCCCACACCTCCCTGCAGGAGGGCGCGCCTCCGGCGGTTGACCCGGCGCGGAGGGCTCTCCTGCGCCCCGGCGCGGGATACCCTGTACCTGAGACCGACTGTCGGGCAGGCATCGAAACAATTGAAGCAACTCACACAGGCGCTGAAGTCGACGCGCATGTTCTCGCTGTCGATGCACCCCGTCTTGCACACCTTCTCGCAAAGACCGCAGTCCTTGCATGCCGCCTTATCGATAACAATCCTGAAGAGGGACAACCTGCTCAAGAGGCCGAGGAGCGCACCCGCCGGACAGAGCGTGTTGCAGAAGAGCCTCCCCCGCATATACGACATCGCGAGGAGTGCGCCGGCGAATACAGACGACAGGGTGAGTGCCCACGGGGAGGGTATATGAAGCGGGACGGTGAAGAAAACGTACACATGAGCTGCCCCGAGGAGAGAAGCGGTCCCGTTGTTCAGGAGGAGAGCGATCGGACGCAGGAGTGTCACAACCGTTCGTCCAAAACTGCTGAATGGCTCGATGAGATTGAGAAGGAAAAGGCTTCCCCCCAGCGCAAGCGCCGTCGTGAGCCCGAGGAGGCCGTAGTGGAGCAGATAGTTCTGGCGCCGGAAGAGGAACCTCCTCCGGCTGTTTCTCTTCCGGTTCAGACGGCTGAATATGTCCTGCAGGGTCCCGAGCGGACAGATTGTCGAGCAGTAGACCCTGCCAAAGGACACCGTCATGATCAGCACCAGGAAGAGGCCGATCGCACCTACCCCGACGCCGGAGAAGATCTTGACGACTGCAGGGACGAGTTCAGCGGAGGCGAGAGCGTTCACCGCCCAGGGGGGTAGAACCCCCGTCAGGTCGATGAATATGAACAGAGCGGGCAGAAACAGGAGGAGAGAAGTGACGACCCGGAGCGTTCTGAGATGTCGGAGAGCCATCGCTAAAGAGCGATTCTCTTAATGTTCAGGTTTTGCAGGTCTTTCCTGCCGACCTTCTGTGCGGCAGCGATTTTGATATAGCCAATGTCATCCGGATCGACGCCAAAGAGTTTCGCCGCGGCCGCATCGGCGGCCACGATATCTGTCGTCACGAGCTGCGTCTTCAGGAGGACCACGTCATCGAGAGAGACCCCCCGTGGCCCGTTTTGTTTCAGCATCAGATAGGCATCAACAACCGTAAGGTCGGGCTTCCTGTATCCGGCGAAATCGGCGATGCACTGGTGCAAGTCATTCCGGTGCCAGTACCCCCTGTCCCAGACGATCCCCATCTGGTTTTTCATGCCCGCGGTGAGCTGGGAGGAGGAGTGATGTTTCAGCACGGGCACGTTGATGAAGACATCCGATTCCAGTATCAGCTCGTGTACTTGAGCCTCCTTGAGGACCTTTCCGCCGGTAACCGACACAGGGTGATAGTAACTTTCGGTGTGGCCGGGTGCCACGGTTGCTCCCGCATCCTTCGCGGCACGTTCGATACCGCTGGTCTTGTACGCGCGACGCCAATCATCACACGTGTGGTCAAACACATACACTTCCTTTGCACCGGCATCGAGACAATGGTGGACGATTCTGGAGACGAGCTTCGGGTTGGTATTGCCGGCGCGTTCGGGCGTGACGTCCCACCCGATATTCGGCTTGATGACCACTTTCTGACCTTTCCGGACGAACGAGGTCATGCCTCCGAGCGCCCCGATTGCAGCGTCAAACATCGCCTCGGGCTCGCCGCCTTTAACTGCTACGAGGTCGTACGGAAGCGGTGGCACTGCAGCGAAGAGGCGTGAAAACCGGCCTGAAGCCGCCACTGTCCCCGCCAGAAGAGTCGCCCCGACGGTCTGCTTCACAAACGTTCTTCGATCCATATATTTCTCCTCCGTTACATTTTCGTGGCAGCGTGAGGCACGCCCGTCAGAAGAACTTCAGGTACACGAACAGCGCGAGTGCCGCACACAGGACGATGACGATGACAGCGACAACGATCTTTTTGATAACCCTGAGGAGGAGCCATGCGGCAACAACGGCGGCGGCAACGAGAGCATACGCCTGGAGCCTCAGCACCGGTCAATCCTCCGCACTTTTGTTACTCGATTCATGAAAAAGCCCACGGGCGATTTCGTTCCAATGCCCGGGGGCTTTCAAACAACGGAAACACTGATACAATGAGGTGATTTTCCGGGAGAAAATCAACAAGAGCGGTGCGCCGCTTGCCGCCGGACGTCGTTCCGCGGACAGGTAGAAGACAGGCCCCGAAGACAGGCCGCGGTCAGACCGGAGTCAGAAACTCCCGGACGACGCCGTTGTAGAACCCGGGATTGGCGGCATGCATGGCGTGCCCGGCCCCGGGGATGAGGACCCGGTACGTATCCGGGAGAAGACGTTCAAGTTCGTCGGTAATCAAAGAAAACATCCTGGGGCTCTTCTGGCCGTTCAGAAGGAGCACGGGGACCAGCGCCGCATGGATCTGATCATCGGGGATCGCAGGCATGTATTCGTCCGCCCCGGCAAGGAGCTCGAGCCGGAGCGTCGCGGCCGATTCCATGAGTCTCTCACGCAAAGGGCCGGGGAGAAGATCGAATGTCCCCCTGCGCCCTGAGACACCGTCGAAGAATTTTCGCACACCGAGCATGTCGTCTCCCCCCGCGAATGCCGCCCTCGCGGGTGCGAGCGTGTTCGCCTCGAATTCCTCCAGCGCGGTCTCTCCCTCATGTGTCTTCCTCAGGAGCGGGAGCATGGGTGGTTCGCCGAGCACGAGCCGCTGAATGAACCCGGGATGCCGGACCGCACAGCAGAGGGCAACATATCCACCGTAGGAGGACGCAATGACGGTCGCCGGTGCGATACCAAGCGCCTCTACCATTTCGGCGAGGTCTGCGGCATGCACGGAAAGCGAATACGAGTCCCCCGAGCGATCGGCCGGGTTCGGCGGATGAAACCGGCGGCTGTACGCGATAACGCGGTGGGATTGTGAGAAGAACTCTACCTGCGCGGGGAAGTCTCTCATCGACCCGAGAGTACCGTGAACAAACACAAGAGGCTCCCCCCTCCCCTGCTCGAAATATGCAAGCCTGGTGTCGCGGAGAGGGATCGTGTTCATGGCGGATCAGACGGTTCGTGCTTCTGGTCCGGTTTCTCCTGCGGCCCGGCGAGCTTCACTGGAGGAGGGCTGTACCCGACCACCGATCCTGCCCGGATGCGGGCCATGTAGGGAGAAAGTGTCGTTCCCGGGAGCGTGCGGACATTGTCCTCGATCCTGATCGGTCCGATCCCGGTACCTGCGCCGATCGTACAGTGAGAACCGATTTCCACGAGTCCGTAGCGGAATTTTCCGCACCCCTCATACGCGTGGACGGTAATCCGCGTGTACGCACCCAGAAGCGTGTTGTCCCCGATAAATATCAGCTCGGGTCTGAAATGATCGAGCCAGGCGAGTTGCATGATCTCCACATTCCTGCCGATGTGGGCCCCCATCCAGCGGTACCACGTGTTCTTGAAAGGGGTCCCCTTCATTACGAACGAAACCGCCACCTGGAACTGGACAATTACACGCCGCCAGGTCGGAAGATTGATGAGGCGCCAGTTGACCGCATTCGGTTCTTCGGGAGACCCGAGTCCGGAAAACGTGTAGTGGCGCTGTACGGGGGTCAGATACGCGTCCATCCTCTTCGCACCGTCCGGCGTCCGGGAGTCAAGTGTTGCGATGTCGGTCCCCTTGCCGTTCGCTGTTTTGCTGATGGCGATCGTCCTCCCCCGCTTCTTCCCCAGTTTGATCGCGCGGAGTATCATATCCTCCGTCACACGCCGCATTGCCTGTTCGGGAGTCTCGTTTTCAGGTCGTTCCATGTTCTGATGATGTGGAAGAAATACGGCAGATCAGAGTGCCCGGCTTGTCGTGAATGTAGAAGAATCCGGGGGGAGAAGCAATCGCAGCATGAAGACCCGAATTTAAGGTCTCACGCAATTGGGACTAATGAAGGAAAGAATTCCGGGTTGGTCCAAATTCTACTATACGAATTGGACCGCTCGGCGGGGATTGAAATGTCGTATCATGCAGTAGAGGAAGATTGCGTCCAAGTAATAATAGATGTCATTTCTGAGATGATATCGTTTGCCTTCGCGTGGCTCCTCGTCGAACGGAAGATCCTTGTAGTAGACTTTTAACCGTTCCAGGAGAGGCAACTGTTCATCTTCACAGAGATCGATACCAGGAATCTCCTTCCCGTGAGTCCCGAACACGCGATCCTGGATGGTTTTGAGCTTTTCGATATCGGGAATGGGGCTGTAGAAGAAATCTCTCACCTTCTACAGTTTTAGCTTCGTACTCACTTGAGAATCAGAAGTCTCTTCGATTGGACGAAATCTCCCGCTTGTAGTCGGTAGAAGTACACCCCACTCGCAAGATTCGAACCGTCAAACTTGACCTCGTGAACTCCCGCGTTTCTCCTCTCATTCACTAACACTGATACCACTCGTCCAAGTATATCGAACACGCTCAACGTGACCATAGAAGATTTGGCCAACTCGAACTTGATGGTCGTGCTCGGATTGAAGGGGTTGGGGAAGTTCTGTCCAAGGCTGAAATGAGCTGGCAGGTTTGTTGAAAACGCGCCAACCGATGTTATTTCAGACAACGGCCTCCTCCACACGCCGTCACCAGTTCCAGCAAAGAGATTCGTGCCGCTGACAGAAAGAGCCAGGACATTTGTATTCGTCAAGCCGGTGTTCACTTCCTTCCAGCTTGCACCACTCTTGGTCGAGAGAAAGACGCCGGAACTAGTCCCAGCAAAGAGATTCGTACCGCTGACGGCAAAAGCACTGACCCACGAATTTGTCAAGCCAGAATCGACAGCAGTCCAACTGGTACCGTTGTTGGTTGAAACAAAGGCGCCATTGCCATCGGTTCCAGCAAAGATATTCGTGCCGCTTACGGCAAAAGCAATGATCCACGAGTTTGTCAAGCCGGAATCGACAGCATTCCAACTCGTACCGGTGTTGGTAGAAAGGAAGACAAATCCGCCATAAGCCCCGGCAAAGAGACTTGTGCCGCTGACAGAAAGAGCCAGGACATTTGTATTCGTCAAGCCGGTGTTCACTTCCTTCCAGCTTGCACCACTCGTGGTCGAGAGAAAGACGCCG
Organism: Ignavibacteriota bacterium; assembly: GCA_003158475.1. Lineage (GTDB taxonomy): Bacteria > Bacteroidota > Ignavibacteria > UBA10030 > UBA6906 > Fen-1273. The sequence goes on from PMJR01000030.1 coordinate 7,695, forward strand.
GAAC
>PMJR01000122.1 GCA_003158475.1 Ignavibacteriota bacterium
TATGAATTATAAAAATCTATTCTTTAAATACTTATTGATAAAGGAATTTCAACTCTTGATGTTAGTCTGCCTGATATTCATATTCACAATTTCAATAGTTAATGCTCAAACCGACAACCCGCGAGAAATTATTCCTATTGATGAAGGGTGGCATTTCTGGCTAGGCGATAACCTGTCTGCAAAACAGCCCGATTTCGACGACGCCCATTGGCAAATACTGAATGTACCACATGACTGGAGTATAGAAGGTTCAGTTAATCCACCCCCTATCGGTGACAAAAACAGTGGGTACTTCATCCACGGCATTGGCTGGTATCGAAAACGTTTTCCATCACCTCCCGACACCCTTAAGAAGGTTGTGATTGAGTTTGATGCAGTTTACATGAATAGTGAAGTATGGATCAATGGTCAGTTCCTCGGTCACAAACCGTATGGTTTCATCGGATTTCGCTACGATATAACTGAATTTCTCAAAAGAGATGGTTCACAAAATGTTATAGCCGTTCGTGTTGATGATTCATCCGAGCCCTCTCTGCGTTGGTATGCTGGCTCCGGTATTTATAGGCATGCACGTTTAATTACCACAGGATATACTCATTTTCATCTCGATGGCGGTATCAGCATCTCAACGCCCGACATTTCAGCAGAGAAAGCTGTTGTTCAAACAGATTACATTATAGATCCAAACTTCTTTACTGGAAAGGAGCAGCAAGCCTGGCTCAAAGATCCTTGGAAAGTAAAGCCACTAACTATGAGTATCATTTTGCGAAGCTGTGTGTTGGCTTTGGATGGTAAACTTATTGCATGCACCGAATCGACACTCGCGCTACAAAGCATGCATCCTGGTCAACATGCTACCCAACACATTTCTGTTCCGAACCCTCGCCTTTGGTCTGACGGTACTCCTAACCTCTACCAATTACGTAGCACCTTAATACTAGATGGACGCACACTCGACGAAACCACTACAACATTTGGAATTCGTAAACTCGAATTCATTCCCGATCACGGACTGTTTGTTAACGGCAAGTCCACCAAACTCAAGGGCGTTTGTCTGCATCAGGATGGAGGGTCATTCGGCAATGCAGTGCCCATTGCAATCTGGGCTTATCGCCTTGGCCTGTTAAAGGAAATGGGCTGCAATGCCATTCGTACAAGCCATCACCCATTTGCTCCGGAGTTTTATGATTTATGTGATCGGCTTGGCCTTTACGTTTTTGATGAAGCTTTTGACGAGTGGACACGCGACTGGACACTCAATTTCACTGAAAATACACGTGGCAAAGCAAAATATGGCTATCACCTGTATTTTAACCAATGGTATGAAACCGACCTTCGCGCCATGTTACGTCGCGACCGCAATCATCCAAGCGTAATCTTATACAGTATTGGTAACGAAATTCCCGATCAATTCAATGACGATGGATGGAAGCTTGCAAAAACACTAATTGCAATTTGTCACGAAGAAGACTCCACACGTCCGGCCACTTCAGCTTGTGATCAGTCATTTGTTTCATCTCGAAATGGTTTTATGGATCAACTTGACATAGCCGGCTATAACTATATTGACCGCCTATACGGCGATAGCACTTATGTCCCGGAGCATAGACGTTTTCCACACCGTCTCCTTTTAGGAACTGAAACTAGCCATCTAATTCATAATTGGCTTGGCGTTCGTGATAATGATTACGTTATTGGTGACTTTATATGGACAGGTATCGACTATCTGGGAGAAGCTTGGAATTTTCCTGGTCGAGGCAGTATGGCTGGCGAAATTGATCTTGCAGGAGGAAAGAAAACAGGCTTTTACCAACGTGCAGCCTANNACAAATGTTACCGTAAGAGCTGCCACCAATTGCGGCGTAGTTGAATTGTTCCTCAATAATCGTTCCCTTGGGAGAAAAGCTATATCACACAATTTATATTCAAATGACTGGAACGTAGACTTTAAGTCTGGAGAACTTAAAGCAATTGGATATAACAATGGTAAACAAGTTGCCACTTCCACACTACGTACAACCGATGTAGCCTCAAAGCTCCACATTACATCATTACCATTGCCAATTGCGAGTGACATTATTTTATTCGAAATTACAGCGACTGACAATAACGGATTGAACGTCATTGATGCAAAAGCTGCTATCACTGTAAAAGTGGAAGGTGGAGGTAAGCTCATCGGACTCGATAATGGAGAACTTGATTATACTGGTTTATTTAAAACAGATACTCGCGACTCCTATCAGGGTCGCCTCCTTGTTGCGGTTAAAAGGATATCGCCAGAGGCAGCGGGCGAAATTCATATTATTGCCACTGCACCTGGTTTGTCAACCGCCATTTTGCAAGTAAAGTAAGAGCAGGCACAATGGACACTCAATACAAGATTGTGTGATAAGTTTTGGGTAGGAATGATTGTAAATTGGCTTAAAGAAAACTTTGAATTGGGACACCAACGCCAAAGGGCAATTTGGACGGTTGTCCCTCGTCAAAACTCCGTGAAGCGCGAAATGCGGTCGCGGCCCCTCTGTTTGCTGAAGGTTTCGTGACTCAGAACCGGCGATAAAGAGGAGTGAGCTGTACCCCAAAAACTGGACAGGTTGCTTAGGTGGAACAAATGGTTAGTTTTCCACATAGGAGGTCCAGGCATGAAACGTATTCGTCGCTCGCTCTCGCCCGCATTCAAGGCGAAAGTTGCCTTCGAGTCTCTCAAGGAAGACCGCACGATCGCTGTGTGACGGGCCAGTAGAATTCCCCACCCAGGGCCACAAGCTTTCCCCACCTGTTTGCAGATCTCATAACCATTGCCATGTTTTCTCCGGTCGTGGTATTCCACCAACAAGCCGGGGAGGACACGCTTGGCCTATCACGAGATCAGCAACATGGACGCTGTATGTCGTCAGGAAGTTCCGGACACTTTTAGGTCTGAGACAATGGATGGTTTGAGAGTTAGTTGTGGCTGTGATTCTTCTCCCTTGTGCTTAACGTTGTAATGTTTTCTCTGCTTTAGTGTCCTTCGCTTAATCTGTTCCCTCCTCGTCAAGATCTCCCTGTGCCGGTCGAAGTACACGTCCGCGGGAGTCACGTTGTTCAGTGACTCGTGGTATCTCTCGTTGTTGTAGTACTCGACAAAGCGTCCGATCTCCTGTTCCACCTCCCAGGGGAAGTAGTACTTCTGCAGGTTGATCACGTTCTTCATCGAGCGGTGATACCGTTCGATATTCCCCTGTGTCGTCGGATGGAATGTCTTCCCTCTGCTATGAGCCATCCTTTTCTCCAGGAGATACTCGGCAAGCTCCATGGAGACATAGCACGGTCCGTTGTCCGTGAGGAGCCGCGGCCGGTAGTTTACCGCGGCGTGTTCCACCCCGGTCTTCCGGACCGCCTCTTCCAGCAAGTCTTTCACATCAGCGGCCTCCATCGACGTGTAGAGCTTCCAGGCGATGATATACCGGGAGAAGTCATCGAGAACGCTCGCCAGGAAATACCACCCCCAACCAATGACCTTCATATAGGTGAAATCCGTCTGCCAGAGCTGGTGCACCCTGGTGGTGGGATTGGCGAACTTGTCCGCGGCACTGATCACCATATAGGCTGGACTGGTGATCAGGTCGAAGGCCTTCAGAATCCGGTAAACGCTTGATTCTGAAAGGAAATACCCCTCCGTGTCCGTGATGTACCAGGCCAGCTGCCGCGGGGAATCCTCCGGGCGTTCCAGAGCAGTCTTTACCACCCGCTTTCGTTCCTCCTCCGGGATCCGGTTCCAAAACCTCCGAGCAAACGGCTTCCTCATCGCCAGCCCGTCATACCCCTCTTCCCGGTACCGGCCGTACCACGCGTAGAAGCTGCTCCGATTCACATCCAGTTCCAGGAGCGTCTGCCGCACCGAGAGCTCCGACTCCTCCACCCGTCGAATGATCTCCATCTTCTCCACCTGGCTGTGTCTCATTGTTCCTCGTACTCGGACTCCAAGCCACTCAATGTTTTTTTTAGCACTCGGGTCTTTAAGCTCAGCTCTGCCACCAGAGCCTTCAGCTGATCGTTCTCCTTCCTGAGGTCCACCACCTCGCTCGACGTCGCCTCCCGGACCGTATCTCCCTGCAGGCGCTTCTTTCCGGCTTCCAGAAAGTCCTTGCTCCACTTATAGTAGACGTTTGGCTGTATCCCTTCCTTCCGGCAAAGCTCCGCGATACTCTCCTCTCCGCGCAATCCCTCAAGTACAATCCGGATCTTCTCCTCACTGGAGTATTTCTTCCGCGTCCGTCGCTTAATCTCACGGACCACTGCTTCCGAATCTGTCTTGTCTGCCATGACTCACCCTCCTCGAGATGGTTGAAGATACTCAAACCATCCATTCTTTCTCAAGCCCAAACTGTCCGGGGGGCTTTGACGTTAAACAATCGGTCAGACTGTTTCTCACTACAAGGTCCTTGAGCACATTGGCGGCGGGGGGATGGGCGTCGTTTACAAAGCCCAGGATCTCAAGCTCGATCGCCCTGTCGCATTGAAGTTCCTTCCTACTGACCTCACTCGCGATCCCGAGGCGAAGCAGCGATTCGTCCACGAGGCGAAGGCCGCCTCCGCCCTCCAGCACCACAATATCTGCGTCGTGCACGATATCGATGAGACTCCCGATGGACAGATGTTCATCTGCATGGAGTACCTCGAGGGCGAGACGCTCAAGAAAAAGATCGAGCGCGGGCCGCTGAAGGTCGAAGAAGCGATCGACCTTGCCATCCAATTGGCGCAGGGGCTGGCCAAAGCGCACGAACACAGCATTGTTCATCGAGATATCAAGCCGGCGAACATCATAGTCACTCCCGATGGTGTGGCGAAAATTGTCGATTTCGGCTTGGCAAAACTCTCCGGTCAGACAATGTTGACGAGGGCAGGATCTACAATAGGAACAGCCGCCTACATGTCACCGGAGCAGGCGAGAGGCATAGAACTGGATGTTCGGACTGATGTCTGGTCGCTCGGGGTTGTGCTGTATGAGATGCTCTGCGGGAAAACACCATTCCGGGGCGAGCACGAGTCAGCGTTGATCTATTCGATCCTCAATGAGGAGATTCAGCCGCTGTCCAACCTGCGACCGGATGTCCCTTCTGATCTTATGAGGATTACCGGCGCGATGCTTCAGAAAGACCGCGAGTTGCGCTACGAGTCGATGTTGAAAGTCGTGCAGGAGTTGACGACGCTGCAACCGGGAAGAGTCAGTCCGAAGAGTCCCCTGCACATGCTAGGGCAAATCAGACGACCAGGAGTAGCGATCCCGCTGGCCATACTCTTCCTGGGCCTTCTTTCTTTGATATACTACTGGATTGACAGAAGCCACAGAGTCTCCTGGGCGCGAAACGTTGCCCTGCCGGAGGTTGTTCGTCTGGCCGATGCCGGGGAATGGGTTTCTGCTTGGGAGATTGCCCAGAAGGCGCTGGCCTATATTCCGTCTGACTCTCTGCTCTTGAAGTACATCGATGAAGCGACGTGGATTGTTTCGATGACAACTGTTCCTTCGGGCGTAGACTGCCAATACAAGGTGTACAGTGATACTTCGGACCATTGGGTGAGGCTTGGCACAACTCCGATTGAGGGGCGAAGGGTCCCGCGTGGGATCCTTAGGGTGAAATACATTAAAGACGGCTTCACGACGATTGATGTGCTCAGGAATTGGAGCGGAAAAACGTCTCCGCATGACACGCTCAAGGCAAGAATCAAGATGGATACGCTCGGTGTAATCCCGAGCAATATGGTACGCGTGCCCGAAGGAGAATACCAGCTCTATATGCCAGGAATGGACAATCTCAAGGCTCTCACGAAAGCGGACTTCTTTATCGACAAGTACGAGATTAGCAACAGGCAGTTCAAGCAGTTCATGGACAGCGGTGGTTACCAGAAACTAAAATACTGGAAACACGATTTGATCAAGGATGGCAGGATACTTTCCTGGAAGGAAGCCGTTGCTCTCTTCGTTGACGCAACTGGAAGGCCGGGCCCTGCGACCTGGGAGGTGGGCACGTATCCTGAGGGAAGAGACAATTATCCGGTTGGCGGTATAAGCTGGTATGAGGCGGCTGCGTACGCTGAATTTGTTGGGAAGAGCCTGCCGTCGATTTTTCACTGGAACAGAGCCGCATACCTCTGGAATGCTGCGAGCATCGTTGCCAGGAGCAACTTCTCCGGCATCGGGCCGGTGCCGGTCGGCAGCGAACAAGGAGTGTCTTTTTTCGGCACCTTTGATATGGCGGGCAATGTGCGTGAATGGTGTTGGAATCAGAACAAGGACGAGCGGTTCATCCTCGGGGGTGGCTGGAACGATCAACCCTATATGTTTACCGATGCCTACACCCAGGATCCCTTTGATCGTTCTCCCACGAACGGTTTTCGGTGTGTGAAGTATCTGGAGCCGATCACAGATACGTCGTTCGTATTGAGACCCGCGGAAATAGCATATCGTGACTATTCTAAAGAGAAGCCTGTCTCTGATCAAGTCTTCAAGTCCTTCTTGCGGCTCTATGCCTACGACAAATTGCCACTGCGGGAAGCCATCGAAGCCACCGATAGCGCAGACGATTGGACCAGGCAATTTGTCACTTTTGATGCGGGGTACGCCAAAGAACGGATGATGGCCTACGTATTCCTTCCGAGGGTGGCCTCCCCGCCGTATCAGACCATTGTGCTCTTCCCCGGTTCTGAAACGATTTTTTCCCGGTCGAGCAAAGTGCCGCGGGCGGTGTACTTCGACTTTTTTGTGAAGACCGGACATGCATTCGTCTTCCCAATCTACAAAGGGACCTTCGAGCGGGGCGATGGGTTCAACTCGGATACACCCGACGAAACAAACTCATACAAAGAACATGTGATCATGTGGGTCAAAGATTTCTCAAGGGTCATAGACTACATCGAAACTCGCAAGGATCTCGACCCGGGCAAGATTGCGTACTATGGGGTAAGTTGGGGCGGGCAGATGGGTGGCCTGGTTCCCGCAATCGAGCAGCGCGTAAGAACAGTGATCCTCAACGTGGGCGGGTTCTGCTTCCAACGATCACAGCCTGAGGTTGACCCTTTAAACTTCGTCACTCGCATCAAGGTCCCTGTCCTCATGATTAACGGGAAATACGATCAATTCTTTCCGGTCGAAACCTCTCAAAAACCGATGTATCAACTTCTTGGAACCCCGCGGGAACACAAGAAGCAATACATCTATGAGGCATCTCACGCGGTTCCTTCGAACCTGGTGGCAAAGCAAAGTCTCGAATGGCTGGACCGGTACTTTGGTCCGGTGAAAATGAAATGATCGGCCAAATCCCAAAACCATCCACGTGTGCCTCCCGGGCCAATGGACGCGGGTGCTGGGTGATCAGGATGAGTTCGGAATGAGTCTCGCGCCGAGGGTGGATGTGCCGTGACTCGGCCGAGCCATGATAGTCGTTTCGGGTTTTCTTGTTTTCGGACTTCTTCCCATTCCTTGTTGACTGACCCGTCCTCGCGATCACTATCTGTGGCCTTCTCAAGAGTGTGAATGGTCGCGCTCCGTAGGGAGATGAGGAGACCTCCCCTTCTTTGTTCATTTAGAACGGTTTGCCGAAATGTATGACATGGACCTGTGATTCAGGTGCAACTGCCCGAACACCCGCCAGATCGACGATGACCAGCGTCAGATCGTCATCCAGCGAGGAATTCCCGTCTCTGCCGGACCAGTGAAACAGGTGCTTGATCAATCGATCGGCGGTTGTCTCTGCAGAATCCGTCGCATGCTTTTCGATAAACGTAATCAGCTGCTCTTCACCGAAGAGTTCTCCACGTTTGCTTCGTGTTTCGACGATGCCGTCGGTGTACAGGATAATCCTGTCACCCTGTGTCAGCTCCAGCGTAGAGTTCTCGTACACAGAATCCGGAAATGGCCCCAGGATCGTACCGGCATTGGACAACCGGACCATCTCCTTCGATGCAGCTCTCCAGAGCAGCGGAGGCGGATGTCCGGCGTTGGCATAGATCAGTGATCCGTATGCAGGATCGAGGTAGAGCGAACATGCCGTCACAAACGAGTTCTCTAATCTGCCCTGGAGAATCCGGTTTGTGCGGGTGAGCACTCGCGCGGGATCAGAAATAGACTCCGATTGAGACGCGAACGCTATATTCAGCATAGAGCCGATAAGCGCCGCACCCACACCGTGTCCGGACACGTCAGCAATGAATATCCCGAGTCCCGAAGCACCGCTACTTTGGATGGCGTAGAAATCGCCGGCCACCGCGGACATCGGGACATACCGTGCCGCGATGGCGTAGCCACCGGGGGAGTGAATCTTACTTGGCAGGTTCGAATACTGAATTCTTCGGGCAACCTCCACGTCCCTTTCGATCTCCAGAAGTTTCTTCTCGTTGAATACAAAATGGTGTGCTGCAACAAATCCCAATCCAACACAGAGAAGCAGAAAGCCTGGCTGCACTAGCTGCAATGTCCACGAAACGACACGAAGGCTTACGAGCTGGTCATTTGCGATGCACAACAGAAAGGTCACAAGTACGCCTCGAACAACATCCAGTTCAATGTCCCTCCGTTTTCGCCCGGCGAGCACGTTTAGAATAAAGACAATACACCACAGAACGACTACAGGCGGGTATATTGCATATTCGGTCATGGTCTTGTGGAAGATCACTATATAGACGACGGCGACAAGCGCATATGCTACAACGAAGCGAAACGCCCAGACCATAGAATCGAAAATGCCGCGCCCGAAGATTTGCGCCATGAAGGCCGAGAGGGGGATGACGAGGCAATAGACAAGAAGGGCGTCGCCGGCGGCCGATGTGAGAAGGGGACCCGTCAGGGGCTGGATGGCCTTTGTAAGTATCAGCAGCCTGAAGCCGGAGACGGAACAGAAGAGTCCGAAGGTCAGGAGGGAAAAGTCCTTGCTTTTCAGCCGAAAAAGGGAGATTGCGATCGCAATCACTCCCATGCAGGTGACAAGGAAGAAGGCGGCTAAAACACCAAGATTGACCCCGGGTGTGTTCATGTCTTCACTGAAACCAATCGCATGATCGTTGCTTCACACATCGTGTGATTCAA
>PMJR01000153.1 GCA_003158475.1 Ignavibacteriota bacterium
GATTGCCCTTGCGCGTCAGAAGAGGAAGGAATCGGAACTGTCCGGAGAGGAAAAAGGGGGGGGGGCGGGCACCTGAGGCTATTTTGCCGCCGAGAGGTATTTGACATCGACCTTCCCGAGGACTTCCGCGCGGTGGTGCGTGTTGGCCGGAATGTCGAGCCTGTCTCCCGGCGTGAGCGTCCATTCGTGCTCGGCCGCCGCGATCTTCATCACTCCCTCCACGATCACGACGAAATCATCGAAATCGTGCTTATGGCGACCGTATTTCACGCCGGGACGGTCACTGTAAAGCTCTGACTCCAGTCCCTCACTCTTGAGCATTTGTTTCAGCTCATCCAGCGTCGGTTTCTTCGGCCTGGGCCACCGTACGACGTCCATCATCGCGCTCACCTCTCCCGTCCTCTTTTACCCTGCGGCAACAGCCGGCCCCGCCGCGAGGCATTCCGTGTAATACTCCTCGTACATTGACACGATTTTCCCGACATCGAAGTTCTCGACAGCGCGGATCCGCCCCGCGTTTCCGAACTGCCGTCGTTTTGCTTCGTTGGTCAGGAGCTCGACAGCGTATTTCGCCATCCGGTCGATATCGCCGATTTCCGCAATGTATCCCGTTTCTCCATGGACCTGCAGTTCGGGGAGGCCTCCGACACTGGAGGAGATTACCGGCACTTCACAGGCCATCGCCTCGAGCGCGGACAGCCCGAAACTTTCCGACTGGCTCGGCATGAGCATCAGATCGGCCGACGAGAGTATCGGGACAAGCTCGAGCTGTTTCCCGAGGAAGCGGACGTGTTGCTGGAGGTTCATTTCACGGGTCAGGATTTCGCAGGCCGAGCGCTCCGGTCCGTCCCCCACAAGCAGGAGGCGTGAGGGGACCTTCTTCCTGACTTCACCGAATATCTTGATCACGTCATGGACCCTCTTGACAGGCCGGAAGTTCGAGACGTGGATGAGGACGCGCTCTTCCGCCGGTGCGAATTTTGCCCGGACATCCGGGTGCTCGACCCGCCGGTACTTCCCGGTGTCCACGAAGTTCGGGATGACGCGTATGTCCTTGTTGATGTTGTAATTGGTCGTCGTCTTCTCACGGAGGAAACGGGAGACCGCCGTGACGCCGTCGCTCCGCTCAATGCTGAACTTCATCACGGGGAGGAAGCTCGGTTCGAGACCGACGAGTGTGATGTCGGTCCCGTGAAGCGTGGTGATCACCTTCAGGTGCGTCCGGAGAATCTCCCGTGCAAGGAAGGCGCTTATGGCGTGCGGGATCGCATAATGAGCATGGACCAGGTCGAGCTTTTCGAAGCGTGCCACCTCGACGATCTTGCTCGCGAGCGCCGGGGTGTACAACGGGAACTCGAACAACGGGTAACTCGCCATTTCCACTTCATGGTAGGACACGTTGTCCAGGTATTCATCCAGCCTCATCGGCTGTGCATAACTGATGAAATGGATCTGATGACCGCGCGCGGCGAGAGCCTTTCCCAGTTCCGTCGCGATGACGCCGCTGCCACCGTACGTTGGATAACAGACAATTCCGATTTTCATGATGCCTGGTTTCTGTCAGGGGAAGAAGATACAGAAGGGGGATGTGACACGCAAGCGAATTGCAAAATAGAGTCAAAATGTCTATTGTACCCGTGTGCGTACTTCCGTGGACACACACAGCGATGAATACACGACGCTCCGCGCTCCGGCGCGTGCCGCATTGACGGTCCGCGGCTCCCGGTTTCTTGCCCAAGCGGTCCCCGTGCGGGAAAAGGTTGAATGTGATGAAATAGTACGCGGGATGAGGAAGGAATACTTCGATGCCACACACCACTGCTTCGCGTACCGGCTGGGCCATGACGGCACGCAGTTCCGTACGAACGATGACGGGGAGCCGTCGGGAACAGCGGGGAAGCCGATACTCGCCGCGATCGACGGGGCAAAGCTGAACGGTGTGATGGTGGTGGTGACCAGGTATTTCGGCGGAACAAAACTCGGCGCCGGGGGACTTTCCCGCGCGTACCGGCAGGCGGCCGAACTGGCGCTCCGCGCGGGGGAGACCGTGACGCAGTACCTCTGCGACGTGGTCGCCGTCGCGTTCCCCCACGCCTGTGTCGGCGCAGTCATGCGCGCGGTGACCGTCGCCGGTGGACGCGTCGCCTCCTCACGGTACGAGAGTGAGGTGCACATGGAGATCGAAATCCGGCGCTCCCGCGCGGAAGTACTCCGCACGGCACTCCTGGAGGGGACCAGCGGGGCGGTCCGGTTCAGCGGGCCCTGACGGGCCCCTTCTCCGTGACGATCCGCATCGTATCGATGGCGATCACCAGTTCCTCGTTTGTCGGGATGACAAGCACCGGCGTCCGGGCTCCGGCGGGAGAGATGAGCTTTTCTTTCTCCGCCGAAGAATTCAGCGACTCGTCGAGCGATATCCCGAAGAACTCCATCCCGCTGCAGCAGGCCGTGCGTACCTCGACGCTGTTCTCGCCGATCCCCCCGGTGAAAACGACACCGTCGAGCCCTCCCATCGCCGCGGTATAGGCCCCGATGTATTTCCTGATTCTGTACGTGAACACTTCGAACGCATACGTTGCTTTCTTGTCCCCGTTCTTCATCTCCGAGACGATCTCGCGCATGTCGCTGCTTATCCCCGAGATACCCTGGAGACCGCTGTGCTTGTTCAGGAGCGTCGTGGCCTCACCCAGCGTCAGCCCTTCCTTCCCCATCACGAAGAGTATCACCGAGGAATCGATGTCGCCGCAGCGAGTTCCCATCAGGAGTCCCTCCAGCGGCGTGAATCCCATCGAGGTGTCCACGGAGATCCCCCGGTCGACCGCCGCCATGCTGCATCCGTTCCCCAGGTGGCAGGTGATCAGTCTGAGTGTTTCCGGTGCGCGGGCGAGCATCGCCGCGGCGCGTTCCGCGACGTACCTGTGGGAGGAACCGTGGAATCCGTACCTGCGGATCTTGTACTGGGTGTACAGCGAATACGGGAGCCCGTACAGGAAGGCTTTCTTCGGCATCTTCAGGTGAAACGAGGTATCGAAGACCGCGACCTGGGGGATTCCGGGGAGGCTTACCTCGCACGCCGAGATCCCCCTGAGGTTATGGGGGTTATGGAGAGGCGCGAGCTCGATGTTCTCGCGCAGGGTCTTGATGACCTCTCCCGTGATCAGGACGGAGCCCGAAAACGATTCCCCCCCGTGCACCACGCGGTGTCCGACGGCATGGATCTGCCCTTTGTCGGTGATGACGCCGTGATTCTTGCTCAGGAGGACCGCCAGGATGTATTCGATGGCCTGTGTGTGATCGACGATCTCTCCCGCGATGCGGATCTCGTCCCCGTCGTAGCGCACGTTGCTGAGCGTCGCTTCGCTCATGCCGATCCGTTCCACGCTCCCCCGCGTGAGTGTCTTCCGGCTTCCGGCCTCGATCATCTGGTACTTGACGGATGAGCTGCCGCAGTTCAATACGAGAATATTCATAGCCGTTTACCGTCCTGATCGTACTTGAAGAACCCCTCGCCCACCTTCTTCCCCAGTTTCCTCTCCCTCACCATCCGGCGGAGGAGGGGGCACGCCCGGTAGCGCGATTCTCCCAGTTCGTGGTACATGACTTCCATCCACATCAGCACTTCGTCCAGTCCCATGGTGTCCGCCATCTCCAGGGGGCCAGTCTGCATCCCGTACCCGAGTTTCATGGCGATGTCGATGTCCTCGGCCCGGGCGATCCCTTCCATCAGGACATGCATGGCTTCGTTGAGCATCGGGAGTATCGTGCGTGTGGTGATGAATCCGGGGTACTCGAACACCTCCACGGGAGTCTTGCCGATCCTCCGGGCGAAGGCCTTCACGAGCTGGAATGTTTCGTCGGACGTGTTCATCCCGCGAACGATTTCGACAAGCGGCGTCTGCGGGACGGGATTGAGGAAATGCATCCCGATGATCCGGTCGGCGCGCCTGCTGGATTGGGAGAGCTTGCTCAGAGAGAGGGTGGCGGTGTTGGAGATGAACACCGCGTCTTCCTTTCCCACCGCGTAGAAGGCTTCAATGAGCTGCCTCTTGAGCTCCATGTTTTCGTCGACGGCCTCGATGATGATATCGCACCCCCTCAGTTCCGCGAGATCCGTCGTACCGCGGACCCTGCTGAGCACGGCGCGTTTCTCCGACGACGTCATGCCCCACCGCTTGATCTCCATGTCCATCGCCTTGGAGAGCCCGTTGATGCCCGCCTTGAGGCTCTCGGCGGTCTTTTCCACGCCGATCACTTCGATCCCCGCCCCGGCGACCGTCTGGGCGATGCCGTGACCCATGACGCCGAGGCCGATGACTCCCACCGCCTGGAATTTCTCGTCCCCCTTGTGCTTCGAGCCGATGGACGACTCCAGATCTTCGAATTTCAGCTTTTCAGCCATTGTCTGATCCTTGATATCTCGAGAATGCTCTGTCCGCCGTCGGAACGCGACGTTTCAGAGGCGGCCCTGAGGCCGGGATTCTGCATGGGAGTGATTCCTGGGGCTAAAGAGAACGGAAAGGATCGCGCGTGCGGCCGAGGTGCCGTAACGCGGACAAGATCCATCCAGCCCGCCGGCGCTCACGATCACCCCAATGTAACGAGAATTGGGGAGCGAAGCAATCGAGAGAGTTGGAGAGGTGAACCGCTCAGAAGTCTCTTCTTTGCAGCAGCCACGCAGCCACGCCGAGTATCCCTCCCCCGGAAAGGAACGACTGCACAAACGGAGTTACCTGTGCCTGCTCGCCCGAGATCAAGTGGATGGCGCCCGATTCCATCGCGGGGATCTGGGGGAATATGTAGTACAGGCCATCCAGAATTCCCCGGTAGACCCCGCTCTCAGAGAGAAGATAGAGGCCGGTCTGGCGGCCCTCCAGGGGTCCCGCAATAAGCATGAAGTAGAGTATCCCCCCGATGATCGCGATCGCCATATTTCTTGAAACGACCCCGAAAAACGTGACTATGGCATAAAGGGCCGCGAAGACGTATGTGAGCAGGAACGAACTCAGAAGAAACGGGATGTTCCAGACGCCGACCTTGGCCCCCACGATGAGCCAGAGACCGCCGATGAAGTACAGGATGTTCAGAAAAATGGCCGCGACGCTCCCGAGGTATTTTCCCAGGAGGAGCTCCCACCGTGCGATCGGCTTCGAAAGGTAGAGGTCGACAGTCCCTTTCTCGAGCGCGTCGGTGATCACCCCGGCGGTGCCAAAGACGCCGAAGACGACGATCCCCAGGAACAAGCCTCCTGCGAACCCCGCTTCGATTTTTCCCGCGAGATCCGCAAGTGCCTCGTGCGTGACCGGGGGAGACGCCGGCTTTCCGAAGAATGTGATTGTGGTTCCGTCGGATGTCGAATCCGTCCCCATGGCCAGTGCCGCGAAGAGGAGCATGAGCGTGGAGATCCCTGCAAGGACGTACAGCGTCGCTTTGGCGGCCAACTCCCTGACCGTCCACCTGATGAGCGTGATGATCTTCATGGGTGGGCCTCCCCGGTAATCAGGGAGATGAACGAATCCTCCAGAGTGCTCCGCGCGCGCGTGACGGACGTGATCTCCACATTATTTCTCCTCAGAAGGTCGATCACCCGGTTAAGCTCGGCAGTCGTCCGGCACTCCGCTGTGACATTCTCCCCTTGCTGCGAGAGTGCGATGACAAATGCGCGCGCGGCCACGGTCACCGGTTCGGGTAGCGTCCCGGTAATGCCGATGACATACGCCTGTCCCGTTGCGGTCAGCTCGTCGACCGTCCCCACTTTCAGGAGATGCCCCTTGTCGAGGACCGCCACTCTGTCGGAGACGAGTTCCACCTCTGAAAGGAGGTGCGAGTTCAGGAATATCGTCTTCCCTCTCCGTTTCAGGTCCCTCAGTATCTCCCGGATCTCCTTCCTGCCGACCGGGTCGACTCCGTCCGTAGGCTCGTCCAGAAATATGATCTCCGGATCGTTGATGAGAGCCTGGGCGAGCCCCAACCTCTGCATCATTCCTTTCGAGTACTTTTTCACCTTCATTTTCCGCCACTGGGATATGCCGACAAGCTCCATCAGACTGCTGATACGCGCCGGGAGCGCGCCGGAGGGTGCTCCCCCCAGTGCACCGAAGTAACGTAACACCTGTTCTCCCGTCAGGTAGCCGGGGTACCTGTGGTTTTCGGGGAGGTATCCCACCTTTTCTCTGACACGGACGTCCGGCAGCCGGCGCCCGAGCACGGACGCACTCCCGGATGTGGGAGCTGCCAGTGAAAGGAGCATCTTGATGAATGTCGTTTTCCCGGCCCCGTTGGGGCCGAGAAGGCTGAATATCTGACCTGTCTCCACCTGTATGGAAAACCCGGTGAGAGCGGGCACTTCCTGCCGGCGGAACACGCCGCTTTTGTACACCTTGGAGAGAGCGTCAGATTCGATTGCAAACATGGTTCTCCGGAGTTGTGCGGGAAGAAAATACCGAAAAGGGGCCAACAATGCAAAGGGGACTCTTGCGGCTTGGCCGGCGAGGCCCGTAGACCACTCTACCTCGGTTCTTGACAAAGTGACAGGAGAACGGTATATTCTATGGCCGGAGGGGAACTCACGCGGCGTTCAATGGTGTTTATACGGATGACAGAAGAGAGTTGTTTTTTTTGACCTGAAAGTGGACTTGAACGGTCGTATATTAACTTCCCGTCGGAGAATCCAGAAGGGGACCCAGTGTGCGTGTGAAACAGAGGCCGGGCGCATAAAATGATACGACTCTCGAAAAGAGTTGAATACGGGCTGATTGCTATCCGGCACATCGCCACAAAGCCGGCCGGTGAGATCGTGACCGCGAAGGAAATCGCCGACACGTACGGGATCCCCTATGAGCTCCTTTCCAAGGTGCTGCAGAAACTGACGAAGTCGGGACTCATCTCGTCCCACCAGGGGATGCGGGGCGGGTATGCACTGGCCAGGGCTCCTGCCGAAATACCGGTCTCTCTTATCATCAGCGCCATAGAGGGGACCCGCCAGGCGATTGTTCAGTGTCTTTCGGAGGGGCCCCAGACGTGTACCGTGTTCACCGTCTGCACGATCAAGTCGCCTCTCACGAAGGTGCAGGCCAACATAGAACGCGCTTTCAGCACGATGAATCTTTCGGAGATAGTCTGAGGCGATGAATACTCCGGTGTATCTTGATAACCAGGCCACGACCCGTGTCGACAGACGTGTCATCGACGCGATGATCCCGCTGATGGACGAAGTGTACGGGAACGCATCGAGCACGCAGCACGAGTTCGGCTGGCGTGCGGAAGCGGCAGTCGCGCAGGCCCGCCGGCGGGTTTCCGCCCTGGTCGGTGCCCTCCCGGAGGAAGTCATCTTCACCGGCGGAGCGACGGAATCGATCAACCTCGCCCTGAAGGGGGCTGCCAGGGGAGACCGCGCCCGGAGAAACCGGATCATCACCGCCGGCACAGAACACCGTGCGGTGCATGACACATGCACCCGTCTGGAAGCGGAAGGTTTCGAAGTAATCCGCGTTCCGGTGGACCGGTACGGCATGGTGGATCCGGATGATGTCCGGCGGGCGATAACGCCCGGGACGATACTGGTCTCGATAATGGCGGCCAACAACGAGATCGGAACGATTGCGCCCCTTGAGGCGCTCGGCGCGCTTTGCAGCGAACGCGGAGTCCTCTTTCATAGCGATGCCACGCAGGCCGTGGGGAAGATTCCCATCGACATGCACGCGATGCATATTGATCTCCTTTCTTTCAGCGCACACAAAATGTACGGCCCGAAAGGGGTCGGAGCCCTTGCCGTCAGGGCAGGACGACCGCCAATCCGCCTGATCCCTCTTCTTGACGGGGGGGGACATGAAAAAGGAATCCGTTCAGGAACCCTGAACGTGCCGGGTATCGCCGGATTCGGCGTTGCGGCCGAGATCGCCGCTGCTGTCATGCCCGGGGAATCCCGCCGCCTTTCGGGGCTGCGTGATAGCCTCGTCGAGGGTGTGAACGAGGCTCTCGAAGGTGTCAGGCTCAACGGACATCCCACGCTCCGTCTCCCTCACAACGCGAACATTCTTTTCCCGGGGGCGAACGCCGATGCCGTGATGATGGCGATGAAAGACATCGCGATCTCCGCAGGTTCGGCCTGCAGCTCTGCCTCAGCGGAACCGTCGCACGTGCTCAGGGCGATCGGATTGACCCCGCAGGAGACGCTCTGTTCGCTTCGGTTCGGCCTCGGCAGGTTCACGACCGAAGAGGAGATCGCCTACACGATCGGGAGAGTGAACGAGACTGTTCGGAAGATCAGCCGGAAAATCAACCAGAAAACGAACCAGAAAACGGAAATGAGAAGAGCCAATGCGGCACCCGCCCATTAACCACACATGCCTACCCGCATAATGAAACATGCATCAGAAATCCTGGATCACCGTACGGAGGTACTCGCGTTTCTGAAGTCACGATTCCCTCTCTACCATCAGTCAAACGTCTTCTTCAGGGACATCCAGTATGGGATACAACTCTATCTTGACCGAAAGAGAATCAAAGCGGCGTACCCCGAGGCGGAACAGATTGCGCATGAATTTATCTCGTCGCTGGAACGTGAAGGGGTCCTGAGCCCGATAGACCGGCAAAGCTGGGCTCTGCACTATCCGGAATTCCGTACTCCTCCCTCGAAACCGGCTCCGGCGGCACGGCCTGCTGCTCCGGCGCCTGCAGTTGCACCCACAGCGGCGGCGAAACCAGCAGCGGCACAGGAGACAGCCTGAACCCATGAGCACAGAGACCAGCAATATCGAAGAACTCGCAAACCAGGAATACAAGTACGGGTTTGTGACCGACATCGAAGCCGATGCCGCCCCGCGTGGGCTAAGCGAAGACATCATCCGGCTCATTTCCTCGAAGAAGGGAGAACCGGAGTGGATGCTCGACTGGCGACTGAAGGCCTACAGGCACTGGCTGACGATGAAGGAGCCCGTGTGGCCCAATGTCAGGTACCCGGCGATAGACTACCAGAACATCATCTACTATTCCGCGCCCCGGCCGAAGGTCCGCCCGAAGGACCTTTCGGAGGTCGACCCCGAGCTTATCAAAACGTACCAGAAACTCGGCATCTCGCTCGGAGAGCAGGAGCGGTTATCGGGCGTGGCGGTCGATGCGGTGTTCGACAGTGTCTCCGTCGCCACGACATTCAAAGAGAAACTCGGCGAACTCGGGATCATATTCTGTTCCTTCTCCGAGGCGGTCCGTGAACACCCCGACCTCGTGAAAAAGTACCTTGGCTCTGTCGTCCCGGCGGGGGACAACTTTTTCGCCGCGCTCAATTCCGCCGTCTTCAGCGACGGCTCATTTTGCTACATCCCGAAAGGGGTCCGCTGCCCGATGGAACTCTCGACCTATTTCCGGATCAATGCCGCGGACACGGGGCAGTTCGAGCGGACGCTGATCGTCGCCGACGANNGTGCAGAACTGGTATCCGGGGGACAAGGAGGGGAAGGGGGGGATCTTCAACTTTGTCACGAAGCGGGGGAAGTGCGCGGGGCGCAATTCGCGGATCTCCTGGACGCAGGTGGAAACGGGATCCGCGATCACCTGGAAGTATCCCAGCGTGCTTCTGATCGGGGACAACTCCGTCGGCGAGTTTTACTCCGTTGCCGTGACAAACAACCGTCAGCAGGCAGACACGGGGACGAAGATGGTGCACATCGGGGCAAATACGAAGAGCACGATCGTCTCCAAAGGGATCTCGGCGGGACACGGACAGAATTCGTACCGCGGGCTTGTCGATGTGAAGCGGAACGCCGTCAACGCGCGGAATTTCTCGCAGTGCGACTCACTCCTTCTGGGCGACAGGTGCGGGGCGCATACCTTCCCCTACATCGAGGTGAAGAACACCACCTCCAGGGTCGAGCATGAAGCGTCAACGTCAAAAATCGGGGAAGACCAGATCTTCTACTGCAAGCAGCGGGGGCTCTCCACGGAAGACGCGGTGAACATGATTGTGAATGGTTTCTGCAAGGAGGTGTTCCGGGAACTCCCCATGGAGTTCGCCGTGGAGGCACAGAAGCTCCTGGGCGTAAGCCTTGAGGGGAGCGTCGGGTGACCCGGCGCGTCGCGCGGTGCGTGCACACAATGAACATGGAGACAACGGCCCTATGAGTCTGCTCGAAGTCAGGAACCTCCATGCGGGGGTTCAGGGAAACGCGATCCTGGAGGGAATCAACCTCCGTGTCGAGAAGGGGGAGATCCATGCCATCATGGGGCCCAACGGCTCGGGGAAGAGCACGCTTGCGGGAGTGCTTGCCGGGCGGGAGGCCTACGTCGTGACGGAGGGGGAGGTCCTGTATCAGGGGAAAGACCTCCTCGGGCTTGCTCCCGAAGAGAGGGCCCGTGAGGGCATCTTCCTCGCCTTCCAGTACCCCGTGGAAATACCCGGGGTCACCAACATGTATTTTCTCAAGGCTGCGCTCAACGCCATCAGGAAGCACCGCTCGATGGAGGAACTCGATGCCATGGAGTTCCTCTCCCTGGTGAAGGAAAAGATGAAGGTGATCGATTTCGATCAGAGTCTTCTCAACAGGCCTGTGAATGAAGGGTTCTCGGGGGGAGAGAAGAAACGGAACGAGATCTTCCAGATGGCGGTGCTCGACCCGACGCTCGCCATACTCGATGAAACCGATTCCGGTCTCGATATCGACGCGCTCAGGATCGTCGCGGAAGGGGTCAACAAGCTCCGGTCCCCCGAAAACGCGGTCGTCGTCGTCACGCACTACCAGCGCCTGCTGAACTACATCGTTCCTGATTTCGTCCACGTCCTTATCGACGGCAGGATCGTGAAATCAGGGGGAAAGGAACTCGCGCTCGTTCTCGAAGAGAAGGGGTACGACTGGATCAGGGGAGAGTCCGGAGCCGTGACGGCGGACGCGCAGGAGGCAGGATCGAAATGAACGCTTCCGCAGGAACAAAGGACTGGTACGCGGGCAGGTTTACGCAATTTGAGGAGGGACTCAACGGGGCATCACAAACCCCCCTCCATGCACTGCGGCGCAGGGGGTTTGCGGCGTTCGCCGCGCAGGGGTTCCCGACCACTGCCGAGGAGGAATGGCGGTTCACAAGCGTGGCGCCGCTCGCAGCGACGCATTTCCATCCCGTCCTCGCGTACGCGGCGTCAGGCTTCGCGGAGCCGGACCTCCGCCCCTGGTCCCTCACAGGGACGGGGGGCATCGTTCTCGTATTCATCAACGGTCATTTTTCCAGCGGGCTCTCCTCGATACCCCCGGGGTCTCCGGGCGTGAGCGTCGGCAGCCTCGGTGCGGCCCTTGCGCACGATCCCGCACTGGCGCTCCGGTATCTTTCACCCGAACGGAGAGGGGGGGACGCATTCACCTCCCTGAACACTGCGTTCCTCCTTGACGGGGCATTCGTACGGGTGGGCGACGGTGTGACGCTCGACGCGCCCGTCCACATACTCTCTCTCGCCTCATCCGGCGACACGCCGCTGCTGGTGCAGCCACGGCACCTCATTATCGCGGGGAACGGCGCCCGGCTTTCGGTTGTCGAAACATACGGCGGCAAGGGTCCGGGGTTGTACCTCACGAACGCGGTCACGGAGATCTTCGTGGGGGAGGGGGGAGCCGTGGAGCACGACAAGCTGCAGATGGAGAACCTGAGTTCCTTCCACGTGGGGACGACAATGGTCTCGCTCGGAGGGGAGGCGTCGTTCACATCCAACGCCATCAACTTCGGCGGCGCGATTGTGCGAAACAATGTCAACGCGCTGTTCGAGGGGGAACGCGCGGAGTGCACGCTCAACGGACTATCGGTTGCCACAGGGATGCAGCATGTGGATAACCACACCGTCATCGATCATGCGAAAGCACACTGCCAGAGCCATGAGCTCTACAAGGCTGTCCTTGACGGATCCGCCCGGGGGGTATTCAACGGGAAGATATTCGTGCGGGAGGATGCGCAGAAGACCGACGCGAAACAGACGAACAAGACACTCCTCCTCTCGGATGAGGCGACGATCGATACCAAACCCCAGCTGGAGATTTTCGCCGACGACGTGAAATGCACGCACGGTGCCACGGTCGGCCAGCTCGACGAGGAGCAGGTGTTCTACCTCCGTGCGCGCGGCATCGGGCAGACCGAGGCGCGCGATCTGCTGACGTTCGCCTTTGCGACCGACGTGATCAACAGGGTGCACGTCGATGCGCTCCGTGAGAAACTGGATGCCCTGCTTCATGCCCGTCTCCGGCAGGGACGGGTAAATATGGAGACCTGATGCACACGACAACTGTACATTCCAACAAGGCCGACGCTCCCAACGTGGCCAACCAACCCGGTCAGGCCAACCAGGACCTTCTTGAACGCTTCGAGGCGGTACGCCTCTGCAGGCACCATTTTCCGCTGCTGCGCCGGAGGGTCAACGGGAAGCCCCTTGTCTACTTCGACAATGCTGCGACAAGCCAGAAGCCCCAGGTGGTGATCGACGCAACGATCCGGTACTACGAGGAAGAGAATTCGAACATCCACCGCGGCGTCCATTACCTGAGCGAGCGCGCCACCCAGGCCTATGAAGGAGTGCGTGTGAAGGTGCAGCACCTGCTGAACGCCGCGCACCAGAGGGAGATCATATTCGTCCGCGGCACGACCGAGGGGATCAACCTCGTTGCGTACAGCTACGGGCGCACATGCGTGGGAGCCGGAGATGAAGTCCTGATCTCTGCCATGGAACACCATTCCAATATCGTCCCCTGGCAGATCCTCTGCGAGGAGAAGGGGGCAAATCTCCGCGTCATCCCCATCAACGACAGGGGGGAGATCGAGCTTGCAGAATATGAAAAGCTGCTGACGCCCCGGACGAAGATCGTGGCACTGACCCACGTCTCCAACGCGCTGGGAACGATCAACCCTGTGAAGACCATGGTGGCGATGGCCCATGCACACGGCATCCCGGTCCTTCTTGACGGCGCACAGGCGGTCCCCCATATGAAGGTGGACGTCAGGGACCTGGACTGCGACTTCTACGTTTTCTCCGCCCACAAGGCGTTCGGGCCGACCGGCGTCGGCGTCCTCTACGGCGTCACGAAGCTCCTCGACGCGATGCCCCCGTATCAGTCGGGGGGAGACATGATAAAATCCGTCACGTTCGAGAAGACGGTCTACAACGACCTCCCATACAAGTTCGAAGCGGGGACGCCGAACATCGGCGGGGGGATCGGCATGGGCGCCGCGATCGACTACATCAACGAAATCGACCTCGCCAGTCTCGCGGAGTTCGAGCACGAGCTCCTGGACTACGCGACAAAGAGGGTTGCGGAAATACCGGGGCTCAGGATCATCGGGACGGCCAGGGAGAAGGCCGCGGTCCTTTCCTTTGTCATCGACGGGATCCACCCGCACGACATCGGCACGATACTGGACGACGAGGGGATCGCCATACGGACCGGGCACCATTGCGCGCAACCGGTCATGCAGCGGTTCGGCGTTCCGGCCACCGCGCGTGCGTCGTTTGCATTCTACAATACCAAGGAGGAAATCGACGTATTCCTTGCCGCGCTCCACAGGGTGCGGGAGGTGCTCGGCTGATGTCCGCACTCCGCGATCTCTATCAACAGGTGATACTCGATCACAACCGGAACCCGAAGAATTTCAGGGTGATGCAGAATGCGACAGGGAGCATCGAGGGGTACAATCCCCTGTGCGGCGACCATTACACGATCTACGTCAGGATGGATGGGGACGTCATCGCCGACATCAGTTTCACCGGCGCCGGATGCGCGATCTCCAAAGCGTCGGCTTCCGTGATGAGCTCGATGCTCAAGGGAAAGACGCTGGGCGATGCGGAGGGGATGTTCCGGGATTTTCGCGGACTTGTCACGGGTGCGCTCGCATCAGAAGAGGAAATGGAACGATTGGGAAAGCTCGCGGCATTCGCGGGCGTGAGCGAATTCCCGGCGCGCGTGAAGTGCGCGAGCCTCCCCTGGCACACGCTCCACGCCGCGCTGGACGGCACATCACATGCGATTTCAACGGAATGAATGCCATGGACACAGCTCCGGAAAGTCATCAGATCAGCACCATCGAGCAGAAACTCATTGAAGGTCAGGTGACCGAGGCCGTCCGGACGTGCTACGATCCGGAAATCCCGGTCAACATCCATGAGATGGGTCTCATCTATGATATACGGGTGGCGCTCGACGGGGGTGTCCTCATCACGATGACGCTGACATCGCCGTCGTGCCCGGCGGCGCAGTCGCTCCCCCGGGAAGTCGAATCCAAAGTTCGCGTGATCCCGGGTGTCACGGCGGTGAAGGTGAACGTCGTGTGGGAACCCCAGTGGAACCCCTCGATGATGTCCGAGGCGGCCCGGCTCGAACTGGGGATGTAGGAGCACGGGTGGACGAGGGTCCTGACAAGGGTACGGGAAGAGGCGGTCAAACGACACAGAGGAGGGAAGTGATATGCCTGAAACCGATGTAGACAACCGGCCGGCGATCGGCGAGGAGATCACGCTGACGGAGAAAGCGGCCGTCCGGGTCTCGAAGGTGAAATCGGAAAACAACATCCCGGCCGGGCACGGGCTCCGCCTCAGCGTGAAAGGGGGCGGGTGCTCGGGACTCTCATACGTGCTCGGGTTTGACGAGAAGCCGAACGAGAAAGACCGGGTGTTCACAATACGCGGAGTGACGGTCTTTGTCGACCCGAAGAGCCTGTTTTACCTGAGCGGCACGGTTCTCGATTTCAGCGACGGCCTGAACGGCAAAGGGTTTGTCTTCAACAACCCGCAGGCGACGAAGACCTGCGGCTGCGGAAGTTCGTTCGGCGTCTGAAGAGGCGCCGGCGGGTTTCGTTCACACCAACACACAATCATCAAAGGAGATGTCTCTCATGCCCTATGAATGGAAATTTAATGCACGCCCCTACACGGACGAAGAAGCCAAAAAGCTCCTCGCGCCGGTCGTGGACGCGGAGACCACGGACTGGCACTACAACACGCATCACAAGGGATACGTCACGGCGCTGAACACCATCGAGAAGGCTCTGGAGACGGCTGACCGTGCCGCGGCAAACGGCAACTACAGCCAGGTCGGCGAGCTGAAGCGCCGCCTCACATGGAACCACGCCGGAACCGTCCTTCATGATGTCTACTGGGAGGTGATGGGGGGGGACGGAAACCCTTCTCATGGTCCGGAGATCAAAACCGCGATTGAAAAGGAGTTCGGCACGTTCGATGCATGGAAGGCGGATTTCAAAGCGGCGGCAGTATCCGCAAAACTGAGCGGCTGGGGAGTCCTCGTGTTCGACCAGCTCTACTCCAGGCGACTCCTCAACGTTCTCGTCGACGAGCACCACTACGGGGCGATCTGGGGGGGCATACCCCTGATCCCTGTGGACGTGTTCGAACACGCGTACTACCACAAGGACGGTCCCAAGAGGGCGGCCTATGTCGACAACTTCATCGCCAATCTCCACTGGGGGCGCATCAACGACCGCTACAAGAAGTACGCTCGCTGAAGGAGAGTGACATCGTGACCCTCACCTGGCGCGATGTGGAGGGCCTCGCCCGGGAACTTGCCGCACGGTTTCCGGGCGAGGATCCACTCGGTATCGATCTCCCCAGACTTCGAGGGATGATCCTGGCGCTCCCGTCGTTTAAAGATGAACCTGACGCGGCGAGCGACGAGGTCCTTGAAGAGATACAAGCCGCATGGTACGAAGAGTCCGCCCTCTGATCCCGCCGACCAGCGACTTCGACCCCCCGTCTTGACGTTCTTCCCGAAAATGGCTATCATCGGTGTGAAAAGCGCGCAATCGCACGCTTGAGCATGAGCGAAGATCACCGGAGGAACAATGAACAAGAAAACCACGAAGGTGCGGAAGAAACATAAGAAGGCTGTTGAAAGGGCTAAAGCGAAGCGCAGGGCCCTTATGGAGAAGAAAAAAATGTGAGAGTGTGAGGTGACCGGCGGGTTGCCTCGTTCCGTCTTATGGGGGCTTCCATGACCCTTCGGGCCGGTGAACCTCCGACGCGCGGAGCGTTCGTCTATACGTTCGGCGTCCGTGAGTACGACCTCGCATCAAGAACCCATATCATGGGGATCCTGAACGTGACCCCCGACTCGTTCTCC
>PMJR01000053.1 GCA_003158475.1 Ignavibacteriota bacterium
CTTCGGGAAGCTCCTGTTCAACCTCGTGCTCGTGACCGGGTTGAACGCGGTCACCGTGCTCCTCTACGCGGCGTTTATCAATGGATTCGTCATCAGGACCATGTCGATCTTCGTGGTCACGGTGATCCTCGGGAGCATGGGGTTCGCCGCCGCGGCGACCGTCATCGCGGCCATTATCGCCCGCGCAAATACGAAGGGAACCCTGTACCCGGTACTTTCGTTCCCCATAGTATTACCGCTGCTCCTGAGCGTCATCGAGGCCACCAGGAAGGCATCGGAAGGGGCCTTCTTCGGGGAGGCGGCAGGTGAATTTCAGCTGCTGATTTCGTATACTGTGGTTGTCGTTGTCGCGTCCTCCATGCTCTTTGAATACATCTGGAAAGACTGACCCATGGTCCTGAAGATACTTCTCGGAGTCCTGTTGACCGCCGTCATTATCTCCGGGCTCGGGCTGCCGATGTCCCCGCATCCGCAGGCATGGTACGAACTGCCGGTCATTCCGGGTCTCGAAGAGAAAGCCCGCATCATATTCTTCCATGTCCCCACCGCCTGGTTGAGCGTCGTTGCATTCCTGACAAGCATGGTGTACGCCATCCAGTTCCTGCGCAAGCGCGACCTGGCCTATGACATCAGGTCGTCCGCGGCAGCGGGACTGGGGTTCATGTTCTGCATCCTTGCCACGCTTACCGGGGCTGTTTGGGCGAAGTTCAACTGGGGGTCCTACTGGAACTGGGACCCCCGGGAGACCTCCATCTTCGTACTTCTGTTAATATACGGAGCGTATTTCTCGCTCCGCTCCGCGGTCGAAACAGAGGAGAAACGCGCCACGCTCTCTTCGGCATACTCGATCATCGCGGCGGTCACGGTCCCCTTCTTTATTTTCATCATGCCGCGCATCATGACCGGGCTGCACCCGGGCGCAAAGGGCGATCCCGAGGGGGCGGGCCCGGTGGTTGAATTCAAGATGTCTCCCAACATGCGCGTCATCTTCTTCTCCTCGCTCATCGCCTTCACGCTCCTGTTTTACTGGATGTTCACGCTCAGGGTGCGCACGGCGGAAGTCGAGGCACACAATCACCAGGGAGGCTGACAGTTGGATTTCCTCGCTCAAAACCAGTTGTACATCGTGATGATCATCGTGCTGGCCATCTGGCTCGGCATCTACACGTACCTGTTCCGGCTCGACAGCAGGGTGAAGAAACTGGAAAACCAGATCAGGAAATAAACGTTTTACGGAGGGAAGGTCTGCATGAAACCAAGAATCATCATCGGC
This sequence comes from Ignavibacteriota bacterium, assembly GCA_003158475.1. Taxonomy (GTDB): domain Bacteria; phylum Bacteroidota; class Ignavibacteria; order UBA10030; family UBA6906; genus Fen-1273. The sequence continues at coordinate 1,274 of PMJR01000053.1, forward strand.
TCGGTCGTCGTCATTGCCTTCATCATCTTCGGGTCGTACTCGTTCATGGAGAGCAATGTCGAGTACACGGACATTGCGGGGGCGATGACCAAGCACAAAAAAGTGCAGCTGAAGGGGTCATGGAACAAGGAGAAGCAGTCGGCGTTCGACGCCCGGAGCAGCCAGTTCACGTTCTGGCTCGTGGACGACTCGGGGCGCGAGTGCAAGGTCGTCCTTGACGGCGCCGCGCCGAACAATTTCGAGCTTGCAACGAGCGTCGTCGCCAAGGGGAGGTTCACAGAGGAGGGATACTTCCACGCAACGGAGGTCCTCACCAAGTGCCCGTCGAAATACGAGGCGCAACCTTCGGAACTGAAGAAAACAAGTTGACGCCTGACCCTGGTGCCTGCGGCGCCACATTCAGCGCCACCGGCGGGCCTGTCCTGCCGGAGGCGGGGGATCGTTCTTCCACATAGGGGGGTATCGTATGATCGGAGGCATACTCATCAAGGCCGCGTTTGCCGCCTGCCTCGTGTCCGTCGTCAGTTATTTCCAGTATCACAGGCGCGGCAATCAGGTCCTCCTCACCACCGGACGGCTTGCGTATTTTTTCACCGTTGCCACCGTCTTCGCCACCGCGGGGTACTTCCTTTCCCTCATCCTCACGCATCAATTCCAATACACGTACGTCTGGAGCTACAGTTCGAGAGACCTGTCCACGCCGCTCCTGGTCTCCACGTTTTACGCGGGACAGGAGGGGAGCTTCATGCTCTGGACGATGTACACGTCCCTCATCGGGATATTCCTGGTGCTGCACTCCAGATCCAAGGGGTACGAGCCCGAGGTCATGACGTTCTTCGGGCTTATCGAGCTGGCACTCCTGCTTATGCTTATCGTGAAGGACCCGTTCCTCTATGTCTGGGAGAGCTGGCCGGGCCAGGTCGCAACCGGGTTCGTGCCCGTGAACGGACGCGGACTGAACCCCCTCCTGCAAAACTACTGGATGGTGATACACCCGCAGGTGCTCTTCAGCGGGTTTTCCTCGATGGGCGTTCCGTACGCCTACGCGATGGCAGCCCTCCTGAAGAGAGACTACAGGAATTGGATACGCCCGGCCACACCCTGGCTCGTCCTCGGCGCGACGATACTCGGCACCGGGATCATGATGGGGGGGTTCTGGGCATACGAAACGCTTGGCTGGGGCGGCTACTGGGGATGGGACCCGGTGGAGAATTCTTCGCTCGTCCCGTGGCTTTTCTGCGTCGCGTCGATACACACGACCCTGTCACAGCGCAAAACGGGCGGGTTCATCAGGACCAACCTGGTGCTGGCGATCATGTGCTTCATCATGGTCCTCTACTCGACGTTCCTCACCAGGAGCGGCGTCCTTGGTGATACGTCGGTCCACTCGTTCGTTGATCCCGGTATGTGGGCCTACTGGCTGCTCATCGGTATGATCGTGACGTTTGCGTCCCTCTCCGCCGTCCTCCTCTGGATCAGGCGGAAGGAGATCCCGCGCCCGGCGGCCCGGCAAAGCTTCTACACAAGGGAGATGGCGCTTTTCATCGGTTCGACGGCCCTCGTGGCCGCCGCGCTCCTCATCACCGCCGGGACGTCCTCACCGATCATTACAGAGATTCTTCACGGCAAGAAAAGCGCGGTGGACACATCGTATTACGTGAGCACGATTCTCCCGCTGGGCATCCTTATCGGCCTTCTGGCCGGGGTCGGACAGCTACTCTGGTGGAACAGGTCGAGCGGGGCGGATTTCTGGAAAACGCTCCGGACGCCGGCGCTTCTCGCCGCGGGTGCGACGCTGGTCCTCGTGTTCATCAACGTCCGAGACCCCCTTGTCGCGATGTTTGTCTTCGGAGCGGCGTTCTCGCTCTTCGCGAATCTCCAGGTGGGTCTCAAAATAGCGCGGGGGAACCCGAAATTCGCGGGCGGGTCCGTGGCGCATATAGGACTCGCGATCATGTTCCTCGGCTTCGTGGCGTCGTCGAAATACGACCAGAAGGAAACGATCGCGCTCACCCAGGGGAAGCCGGTGCACAGCATGGGCTATACTCTGACGTACACCGGTTACCGCCCGCTCGACAAGGAACGATACGCCTTCGAGGTGAATGTCGAACAGGGGGGACGGAATTACACGGTCGCTCCGATCATGTACTATACGGCCTACAACGACGGGCTCATGCGGAACCCCGACATCGCCAACCTGTACACGAAGGATTTCTATCTCGCACCCCTGTCGCTCGAGCAGAAGAACGACTCCGCCGCCGGCGTACAGAACGTCGAGCTGAAACGGGGCGAGACGAAGATGATGGGGGCGCTCAGGATCACGTTCGTCGATTTTNNGGTGATGCAGAAGGCGGCGATGCTTGAGGGGAAAGAGGTCCGTATCGGCGCCAGGTTGCTCGTCCGGGAGGGAAGTGGGAGGGAGACGCCCGTCACTCCGGCCAAGATCATCAAGGCCGGCGAACAGAAGGATGACGCGGTCAGGATCGGCGATTCCTATGAAATCACGATCGCCGGAATG
>PMJR01000014.1 GCA_003158475.1 Ignavibacteriota bacterium
TCCAATGGCATTTCCTTCACTATCCACCAGGTATCGGGCGCGACGTCAATTGTCTTCGCAGAGTCGACATTCCCTGTTCCGGGCACATAGACGATAGCACTTTTCTAGCTTTACTGAGATCCAATCTGCAATGTTCCCCGCTTCCCCGTATCCCACCTGACACGCACAGCAGGGGAATCACAGCCACCACAAACTGCATCAATTGTCCCGGGAGGGGCCGGAAGGATTTGAGAACGGAAAGCCTGATGAGAAGTTCGCCGGGACTGCTGTGCCGAGTGTGATCGCGTCAGCAGAACAAAACAAATTCCTTCGTCTGCACAAAGGTCCCTGCCTGCCATCGGTAGAAATACACCCCACTCGCGAGACCACTCTTGTCGAAGCGCGCTTCATTAGCAAAAAGGCCCCCCGTTATTGAGGAGCCTGTCAGAAATAGCATAGCTGATGATCGAATACAACCTGGACAGAGGAGTGTATCAAAGGGATTGTCAGCCGCGAGAGGCTATTGTCTACCGGACCTCTGATCCTGCTCTGCGCCGGGAACGGGCGGGATGAACTCCATCCCGGAGAATGCGCGGAATATCTGGTCGGTCGAGAAGACCAGCGCGACACGTCTCTGGTCCATGTTATATGCGAAGTCAATTCTGAAGATTCCGTTTCCCAGATTCTTCCCGCTCTCGATCTGGATACCCACCCCTGCCGATGAGTGGAATTTCTGACCCCCGAACCCTTCCCCCTCGTTCCAGACTACGCCGGAGTCGAAGAAGTACGACGTCCCGAGCTTGAAGAACCAGACCTTCAAGAGCGAGAAGATCCGGTGCTCGAGATTGACGACGAGCATCCTCTGACCCTCGAATTCGTAGCTCCTGTATCCGCGGAGGCCCGTGAACGAGCCGAGCGTGAGCTGACTCGTCGGCGCCCAGTGGGATCCGATCGTGGTGGCGACCCTGCCCAGAAGCGTCTGGTCCTGCAGGATATGCCAGTAGTGGATGGCACTCGCGGAGACCGTCATTTCATTGGGGACATTACCGATCATGTACGACGTGACCGAGGCCCTGTAGTTCCCCGAAAATCCGCTTCCCAGGTCGCCGGCCGCCTGAGCGAATGCGCGGAAGAAATAATCCACAGACCCCGCGTCCGATAGATGCAGGTTCCTGCCGGCGGAGACCCCCACCTGATAGCCGAGGGGCACATCTTCCACCCTCCCGAAATTCTCGATATATCGCCCCTTCGTGTACTGCCGCCCGAGCACGCTTATGGACGCGATGACGAGGTCCACGTTGTCGAACGGGCGCACGCTCATCGAGTCGGCCGTGGATCTCATCCGGTAGTACGATCCGGCGATCTGGAGTTTCGTGTCATCGCCTGATGAGGAGGCAACCCAGAGAATCTCGTTCTGCTGGTTCAAATAACCGTCGGCAAGGATATTCCCATCCTGGTACTGGCGTATCCTCACGCTGCCAATTCCCGCATAGCCCCGGGCGGCCCACTCTGCGGCGTCGGCGAAAAACGGGCGTGAGAGATCGAGGGAGGCCTGGCTCAACTCATCAGCCCTACTGAGCTGCGCGGATGTGCTCCACCAGCTACCAAAAAGCCTGGGTTCCGTGAACGCAGCCTGGCCGCCGTCGGGGTTGACCCTGTCCGAGAGGCGGTTGTAGCCAACCTGCGCTTTCTGACCGGACCCGAGGAAATTATCCTCTCTGACACCGACTCCGAAACCGTTCACACCCCCTCCCACCTGCGCCGACATCGAGGGGTTGAGCGTCCACCTGTCGTGCGTGCGGACTGTCAGGTCTATCGTATGATCGCGCAGTGTATCAGACCTGATGCTGACATCGCCGATGATCCTGAGCGCCCGCAGATGCCGCGCGGATTCATCGACGAGTTTCTGATCAAACGTGTCCCCCTCCTTAAAGAGCAACTCCCTACGGATAACATCCTCGCGTGTCTCGACATGGAAATCGTTGGCAATCTTTCGGGCCGTCTGGCCGAGCTGACTCAGCGGCCGCGAGAATTTCTCGACATCGCCGATGATCGTGGAATCCTTCTCGTCGAACACGGGCCGCTCCTCGATAACAATTCTCCCGACGAAGTATCCGGATGTGTCGGCATCCTGCGGGGCGGAGGACGCCGCGCAGGGGGCGAGCATCATGAGGCCTACACCGGCAGAAGACAGCGAGAGCCGGTTGCGAGAGATGTGTCGCGTGGGCATGAGCGTTCGCCTGATTAGCCGACAATAAGCGTCAGAGAAGCTATTGTATCAGTCGGACCTTGGGCGACGCTTCAATGTGGGAGGATTGTTTCTTTGTTAACCTGTGTATGAAAAATATGACAATCCGGGAGAATGTCAATAGGCCGGAGCGTCCATTGGGCACTTCACGCACGGCTCCCACACTCCCGGACTTCACCGCGAGGCCGGGTCGGGATCGGGTGCGCTCGACCCCTTAGGTGCATCCGCCAGCAAGCGGACCCATCCGCTATTTGATTTCAAAGATTACAGTGACTTCCCCCAGCTCGCTGAAAAAGTTCTTGCGAAAAGTGATCGAATTAGCTTGCACACTCACGCCAGCCAAACGCCCAATGCTCGTACTTGACTCAGTCCCTTCTATTGACTCAGTCCCTTCTATGATCTTCTCTATGTTGTCATACTTTGTGAAGACATCGCGGCTGTCCTGAATGAGCTTGATAATCTTTCCCAATGATTGATGTGATCCGTTTAACAACATCTTTGCCTCGGCTCTAGCTGCTTCTATGGCCTTGTGATATGCAAGGATACGGTAGTAAGCATCTCGCGTCGAGTGGAACCCAGTGATACTCATCGAGACATTCCCCAAGCTAACCAGCGCCTGGAAAAGTGAATCATAGGAGCCAGGTCTGCTTACATGGAGCATACCATTGTAATGAATCCAAAAGTGCCGTTCCGGATCCCTGTTGGAGTAGTCTTCATTTGAGGAATTGTTCGTTGTCTGAAAATCACTGTCGGGGATTCCAAACCGCCGAAGCACATCAAACACTTTAAACACCAATACTCGATTGCTGTCGTTCGCAGCTTTGAATGACGGTCCAATGCTAGTTAACGACATCGAGACTTCCAGAAATTCAACGGGGACTTGAACTTCAGCTTTTCCTCTGACGACTAGATACTTGATCTCTTTCGATTGACTGAGTGCTACAAGTGGCAATAGAATAGCCAAAGCTAGAGTTCTCATATATCTCCCTTTAGTAGCGCAACAATGTCGAATGCCTGACGCCCACGACTCACCTTCGCCTAACCCAACGGCCCTCAATCCGTGGGAACCAAAAGCCTGTCTCAATGAACGCTGAAGTTTTACACCCAAAGATACCGCTGTTACGCGCTACAATCAACCGGGCGTACGAAGCATCACATTCAGCCGTGTGTGTGACGAGTGCTCTCCGGTAATATCTGTAGTTCCGCAGTACGGGCTCGACGGCTCTCGCCATGTTGTTGCTTATCGCGGGGGATGCGGGTATCTTTTGATGTGGGAAGGTACTGCGTCGTCTTGGGAGTGAGGGGTTCGAAATGAGAATTCGCCTTTACAGTATAACCTGCCTGATTTTGCTTCCGCTCCTGGTTGCAATCTCCCAAACCGCCGAGCCCCCGTCGGGATTCATCTCCGCTAACGCAGGGGGTTTCCTTTCGGCTAAAAAGGATTTCGACAAGGCTTACAACTCGCCCCTGGGATTCGCGTTCGGCGGCGCATTCGGGCTCCCATTGAGCGCTCAAACGTTTCTGTATGGCAAAGTAACTTACTTCACGAAGACTGGTGTGCCTCTGATCTATACACTCAGCCTTCAGAATGGGACTTTTGTCGGGACAACCGCACCAGGAAATGGAACCGCCACATTCAGACAGTGGATAATCGACTTCGGTGCGCTGGAAAACTTAAGTCTTACGAAGGATCTTGCACTCGGGATCAACGGCGGTTTGACATATTCCATGTTCTCTGAGGAATACAGGCTCTCCGGGAGTTCCTCCGTCTCGACCAGCACCGGCAGAGGTCTCCTGGGAATTTTCGCCGGCGTTGATATGGAAAACCGATTTGCTGACAGTCCGATTTCAGTCTTTGCGGAGGCACAATACAATTATGCGTGGCCCTTCATTTCCTTCGTCATCGGGGATTACGGAGGGCTCAATCTCACGACTGGCATCCGCTACTATTTCAAAGACAGCCGACGACGATAACGCCGTTATACCTCAGGCGCCCCGGACGGTGTGTGGTTGAGAGGGGGGCGATACGGGAACAACTTTGTCCTTGAAGACAACGGAGGACATAGCATATGAAATCTGACTATGGACACAGAAGAAAGGCAACGGTATGTCATCAATAGGATTCATCGTTCTTTTCCTGATATCGGGTCAGCAGGCCCCCTCATTCGACACATTCCTCATAAGACTCAAGCTCCTGCCGATCTCGCAGCGATCAGCTGCAGTAGAAGTATTGCTGGGATCGAGCCAGATGACACCTATTGTTGAGAAGGGCAGTCTTGCACATTTTGTCTGGTTTGGAAAAGCAAATACTGTCATTGTCATGGGCGATCTCCAACGAGCATGGTCGCACCCTGACACGATGGAAAGCATTCCGTGCGGAGATTCGTCGTTTTTTCATCGCTCCTATGTTGTTCCATCCGATGCACGAGTCGATTACCAATTCATTGTCGATGGCAAGTGGTGCACCGATCCACGAAACCCACGGATCACTCCAAGCGGGTTTGGCCCTCACTCCGAGCTCGCTATGCCCGGCTTTGTATCCAATCCCGTTCTGAAGCACAGGCTGAACGTTCCTCACGGAACTATTGATAGCATTTGGTTTACGAGTAGCCTCGATTCTTTGCGGCCGCGCGCGGTAAAAATCTATAAGCCCCACGACTACTCAGATCTGTCGAATTTGCCCTCGCTTTACGTCAACGACGGGTTTGAGGCTTTGCAGTTTGAATATTTCCAGAACGCACTCGACAACCTGATCGCTGATCGAACAATACGGCCGTTGCTTGTTGTGTTCATTCCACCCGTTCAGCGTCACAATGAATACGTTGGACTACAGCAACGTGCGTTCACCAAAATGATCTGCGACGAACTGGTGCCGTTGATTGATCGTGCCTACCTGACATCGCACAAGCCGGAAGATCGAGCCATGATGGGCATCTCGGACGGCGGGCACGTTTCGGTTGCTATGGTCCTGAAGCGCCCGGACGTGTTCCTCAATGGTGCTGGACAGTCGTCGACGATCACGCCGCAACTATTCGCAATTCTCGACAATTCCGCGGAACATCGTCTATCCCACTCACCATTCAAGCTCTACCTGGACGTTGGACAGTATGACCTCGATTATCCCGGCGAGGAGGGATCGTTCCTGAGTTTTAACAGGGAGTTTAGCGCTGAGCTCACGAAGGACGAAATCAAGAACGTGTATCGTGAGGTGAATGACGGTCACGAGTGGGCAAACTGGCGAGAGCGTACGGAAGATATACTGAAACTCTTCTTCGGGGTAAAGTGACTCTGCCAATCATTGACGTTCATTCGAAAAGGATATTGTCTGTCAGAGGCCTGGACTGTCTTGGGTTGGCACGCGGCCCAGTCCCCTCTTCTTACAGCACATCCCCCGCCCCGGGGCCAGGCTTTTCACGAATTGCTCATCATCACCCAGCACCCGCTCCATTGTTCAGGGAGGGGCTGGAAGGCCCGATAAGTTCACCAGGCCTGTTGTGCTTCGTGTGATCCCGTCAGCGGAGCAACGGGTTAGAAGGGAATGAGAGACCGATAGAGTTCACATCGCTGGGCACCCGCGTCCATTGTCCCAGGAGGGGCGGAGGGGTAGACGAGGCACACTTCACCCTTGATCAAGGCTCCGTTGGAGTAAGGAACAAGAGATCCGGTGAGAGGCTGGAAACTCTCAGCCCGCGCGCCTC
>PMJR01000116.1:0-217 GCA_003158475.1 Ignavibacteriota bacterium
GCCGTAGTATTGTCCGAGGAGAAAGCGGAACCGGGAGGTGTCAAGGATGGTCCCGGAGCCTATGACCCTGCCCGGGGGAAGTCCGGAGACCCCCACGGACACGTATGTCAGTATGTCGACCGGGTTCGTCGCGATGAGTATGATGCCGTCCGGATTGTGACGCACGACCTGCGGAACGATTTCCCGGAATATTCCGGCGTTGCGGGCGAGCAGGTCC
>PMJR01000116.1:244-90478 GCA_003158475.1 Ignavibacteriota bacterium
CGTGAAGGAGAGCCCGTGGTTGAAATCCATCACCTCGCCGATCGCTTTGCCGGCGTTCGCGTCGATGAGCACGAGCTCGGACGCGAGTCCGCGGATCATGAGAGCGTATGCGAACGACGACCCCACGAGTCCTGTCCCGACAAGCGAAACCTTGCGCGTACCTTCGTTGGTCATTTCTCATTCCTTCCCGATGTCGAACGGATCAAGTACGGCAACTCCTTCCGCAAGTTCAAGGGGGGGGCGGTGAAGGGATGACGGGCGATACGGGATTCCTCGTTGCTTTTCCCGGACCATTATGGTACTATCAATTGTCGTTCAGAACTCACCGCAGTGTGAGGAAGACGAACGGATGTCAGGGCACTCCGAGGAAGAAATGAACCACAGGCTCCTTCACCGCTCGATCGCCGGCGCCGTCTTCGCGATCTCCGCCGTCCAGTTCTTGATTACCGCTCAACCCACCGTTTCCTTCTGGGACCCCGGGGAGCTCTCCGCAGCCGCCTACATGCTCCAAGTCCCTCATCCCCCCGGCGGCCCACTTTTCTCACTTGTCGGCAGATTCTTCTACCTGCTCCCGATGCCGGGGGACCTGGGATTCAGGATGAATGCCGTTTCCGTTGTTTCGAGCGCCTGCACGGTCCTGTTTCTGTACCTGATCGCGGTGAGGCTGATACGGAACACCAGGGGAAACCAATCCGAGAGCCTGTCCGAGGCGTGGGGGACGTTCCTTGCGGCCGCGATCGGCGCACTCGGCCTCTCCTTCTGCGACACGTTCTGGTTCAACGGCGTCGAGTCGAACTACTTCGCGGCGGCATCGGTGCTGTTCGCGGCGATGCTCTGGCTCCTCCTCGTCTGGTATGAGAACGCCGACAAGCCGGGGAGCGGGAGATACCTGCTTTTGATCGCGTACCTGGTCGGACTCTCCGCGGGTGTCCACCTGATGAGCGTCCCGACGATATTCGCCGTGGTGATGGTCGTCGTCTTCCGGAGGTTCGTCGCGGACGACGAAACGTGCAGGAAGACGGGGTTCATCTTCCTGGGTCACGCGGGACTGCTCCTTGCCGTCAGCTTCTTCTGGTGGAACGACCTGACCTCCCGGCAGGTTCCTGCACCGGAGGAATTCTATGCCTTTGACAGAAAGTTCGCGCTGGTGATGGGGACGATCAGCGTGGCGGTCATGGCGGTATTCTGGAAGAGGATATTCACAAAGGACTCTTTCTATATCCCTCTCTTCGCCGCGGGAACCGCGCTGTTCATCACCTACCCGGGAGTCATCAAGCTGCTCCCGATGCTGATCCACCGCCTCTCGGGGAACGACAGCAGCCTCGGTCTCGGCATTCTCGCCGTCGTGCTCGGGTGTCTCGCCTACACCGTCTACCTCTCGGGGAAGCGCGCGATGACGCTGCTGCATCTTTCTTCCCTCGCCCTCCTGTTCGTCATACTGGGTTTTTCGACCTACACGATGATCGTCACGCGGGCGAACGTCCATCCCCCGATGAACGAGAACAACCCGAAGAATTTTTCCGGGTTGCTCACGTATCTGAACCGCGAACAGTACGGCGAGTTCCCCCTTTTTAAGAGGCGGTGGACGCCGGAAGCGGACCGGCAGAAGACGTTCACGCAGTACTCCAGCGACTTCGATTTCTTCCGGCGGTACCAGATGCAGCACATGTTCAACCGGTATGTCCTGTTCAATTTTGCCGGGAGGGGATCGAGGGACCAGGACGCGGACCCGGCATGGGCTCAGCTCTTCGGCATCCCCTTGTTCGTCGGGTTGTTCGGACTGTACTGGCAGTTCCGGAAGGACTGGAGGATGGCGACCTCCTTCCTGCTCCTGTTCATCATCATGGGATACCTGATAGCATTTTACCAGAACCAGCAGGAACCCCAGCCGCGGGAACGGGACTACTTCTATGCGGGAGCGTATTTCATATTCGCCGTCTGGATCGCGCTCGGGATGAGGGGACTCCTGGACCTCGTCAGCGGCGCCGCCCGCGCGCCCCGGCAGGCCGTCTCAGGGTGCGCGGCGGTCCTGCTCCTCGGCGCCGCATTCATCCCGGGGAGAATGCTGCAGACGAACTTCGCCTCGCACGACCGCTCCAGAAATTGGCTGGCATGGGACTATGCGTACAACATGCTCCAGACATGCGAGCAGGATGCCATCCTGTTCACCAACGGGGACAATGACACATTCCCCCTCTGGTTTCTGCAGGACGTCGGGGGGGTCAGGCGGGACGTGCGGATCGTGAACCTGAGCCTCATCAACACCCCCTGGTACATACAGCAGATGAAAGACAAACCCTACTACGGCGAAGCGCAGGCGGTCCCGATCAACATTCCGGACAAGCGCATCGCAGGGTTGGAAGGCCTGATACCCTGGGAGCCGCAGACTGTCACGATCCCCGTCCCCGCGGGGACAGCCTCCGGCTTTGTTGACACCGATACCGCCCTGTACAATCATGAAGCTCTGGGGCGAGAAGCCCCGGGGCGTGAAACGCATGGGAGCGCCCCCGCTTCTGACACGAACAGGGGAGGGGAAAGAAAGATAGAATTCACGATGAAGAACACGCTCCAGTTCGGACGGACAAAAGCGATAAGGGTACAGGACTTCATGGTCAAGCACATCATCGAGACCAACAGGTGGCAGCGACCCGTCTATTTCGCGATCACGTGCTCGCCGGACAGCAAAATCGGGATCGACGACTACCTGAGGTTCTGCGGGTTGGCATTGAAGCTCGTGCCGTACAAAGCGGGACGTCTGGACATGGGGATCGACCCGGCGGTGCTGCGTGCCAACCTGTTTGACGAACCCGCGGGCTTTTCCACGACGCCCCGGTACGGATACAAGTTCCGCTCCACGTCCGATTCCACCGTCGTCCCCGATGAGAACGAAGTACGCATGATAAGCGGGTTTCGCACGGCGTTCCGCGCCCTTGCCATCTACGAAATGGACAGCCGGAGGGATCTGCGGACGTGCCGTGCGGTGCTCGACCGCGCGGAAAAAGTCATGCCGTGGGGGAACATTCCGATGCTGTTCGAAGAAGGGTATGACTTCGCCCTCCTGTACTACCGGGTGGGACGCGTCGATTTGTTCACGGCGCTCGTCACGCGGCTGGAGAAGCAGTTCAAGGCAGAAACCGCGGAGGGGGCGCCTTCCAATCCCTACATCTACGGCCAGATGCTGCAGCTCTACGATCTCGGAAAGGATTACTCCGCGGAGCTCGAGCTTCTGGGCAACCTTGCCCAACTCAGGCCGAACGACCCGACGGTCAGGGAAAGGATCGATACCGTCCAGGCAATCCTGAAACGAAGCACGCAGGTGCCGGCGAACTGATGGACTCGTTCGCGGACTTCCAGCCTGCCGGCTCCCCCCTCTACATGGTCATGCACAATCCTGTGCTGCACCAGTTCATCTCCTACCTGGCGGAGAAGAAGGCGGAGCAGGAAACACAACCCGGCCTCCACGTCCGGATCGAACTCTCCCGCGCGTCCATGAACCGTGTACGGGATTCCTTCAAACAGAGCATCCTCGACGGCGAGCGCCACCTGCACGTCATGTCGCACGTCCTCGGCACCACGCTGTTCGACGGCGGGTATGAGCTTCACAGCAATGTCATCGGAGTCCTCCCGGGCGGCGAAAAGCGCCCCTTCCTGATCCGGGAGAGGATCACGAGGGATGCGCTGTTCTCGCATACGGACCTCGATCTCGGGAACCAGATGCTGGGGAAATTCCGCTACCGGACCGGCGAGGAATGGGCCCCCCTCGAGCTCTCCGCAAACTTCGTGGAGTACATCCCGCTCGGACGGACCACGAGCGGCGTCAACAGGATCACAAGCCGTGTGAAGGCAGAGGAGGAACTCTGGAACAAAGTGGCAGACGAGATGTTCGGTCTCGACCGGATCGTGGAGCAGGACAAGCATCTCCGGCAGTACAGCAAATACATCAAGGACATCTTCGGGCTCAAGATCGTCTGCGACGACGACGCAGCCTGCCTGCGGGTCCACCGGCGTCTGGAGGGGCTGCGCGCGGGCGAGTGCGACTGGTCGGTCACCGGCAGCCTGGCGCGGCACGAGGGGGAAACACTCCCGTCGGACCCGGGCGCCCCCGTCATGGAGTTCCTCGAGACGAAGGATTACCTCACCTGTGAACCATCGCTGATGAAGAAGACGGGGTGGAAAGCCCTGAAGAGCGTCGTCCGGTGGCAGAACCAGCTCCTGGAGATACAGGTCCAGCCGCTCGCCAATTACTACCTCGAGCTCGACCATATGGCCGGCCCGTCGCATCGCTCGTTTAAACTCCTCCGCGAAACTCTCCGTGGGGAGATCGCCAGGGGGATCCCCCTGTACGGTTTCTACCGCAATCTCCTCAGGATGCTCTTCCTTGACAGCAGTGTCTCGTTCGACAGCGACAATGCATCGGTGGTGATCACCGATTGATCTGCTTATTCGTACCGGAGAGCGTCGATAGGATTCAACATCGCCGCTTTTCTGGCAGGGTAGAATCCAAAGAAGATTCCGATCGCGATCGAAAAACCGAACGAGAGAAGAATCGAGAAGAACGTGATGATGGTGGGCCATTTCGCGAGGCTCGATATCGCGCCGGACCCGCCGACACCGAGGAGTATCCCGGTGATCCCTCCCAGCAGGCTGAGGACCAGGGCCTCGATCAGAAACTGCATCAGTATGTCCCTCGACCGGGCCCCGACGGACATGCGGATCCCTATCTCCCGGGTGCGCTCGGTGACCGACACGAGCATAATGTTCATGATACCGATCCCTCCCACAAGGAGGGAGACCGAGGCGATGCTCGCAAGGAGTATTGTGAGTATCTGCGTGGTTGCCGTCGCTGCATTGGCGAGGTCCGCCTGGTTGCGTATCGAGAAATCATCGGCGTCGTACGGGGCGATCTTGTGGCGCATTCTCAAAAGCTCGGTGATCTGCGTCTGTGCTACCGGGATGTTCCCCGGGCTCGTTGCAGACACCAGGATCTGCCTCAGGTAGGGAAACCAGGTGAGCCTTCTCTTGACCGTCGTCCAGGGCGCCAGGACCACGTCGTCCTGATCCTGACCCATCGCGTTCTGCCCCTTTTTCGTCAGCACGCCCAGCACCTTGCAGGGGACGTTCCTGATCCGGACGGTCTGACCGACCGGACTCCCGTCCGGGAAGAGCGCGTCCGCCACCGTCTTCCCGAGCACGCAGACTTTGGCCGCCGCTTTGATATCGGCATCCGTGTAGAAGTCGCCGTACTCGATCCCCCATTTGCGTATCTCCAGGTAGTCCGAGCCGGTCCCCTCGATCCCCGTCGCCCAGTTCATGTTGCCTGCAATGATCTGCCCCCCGGCGCGGGTGCCCGGTGAGATCAGGCCCACCGCCGGGCACTCTCTCTGGATGGCGATGCAGTCGTCTTCCGTGAGTGTGGTGTTCGTCCCCGCCCCGCCCTTGATCCCCCCAGTGTTCTGTGAGCCGGGGTAGACGATCAGCACGTTCGTCCCGAGGGAAGAAATCTGCTGCTCGACCGAGTACTGTGCCCCCTGCCCGATCGCGAGCATGGCGATCACCGCCGCCACACCGATGATGATCCCCAGCATCGTCAGGAACGAGCGCATCTTGTTCCGCTGAAGGGCGCGGAAGGCCGAGATCAGGATGTTCAATATTTTCATACAGGCTCCTCCTGATCCACCGCGGGGAGTTCACTGATCACCTCGGCGGCGAGTTTCGGAGAGGAATTGATCCTGTCCGACTTTATTCTACCGTCGCGGAATATGATATGCCGTTTCGCGAACTGCGCGATATCCGGCTCATGCGTCACCAGGATGATCGTTATCCCCTTTTCGTTCAATTCCTGGAATATCCCCATCACTTCGACGCTCGTCCGGCTGTCAAGATTCCCCGTCGGTTCGTCCGCCAGGACGATGCTCGGGTCATTGACGAGCGCCCGTGCGATCGCGACCCGCTGCTGCTGCCCCCCCGAAAGCTGGTTGGGATAGTGGTGGACCCTGTCTCCGAGGCCCACCATGTTCAGCGCCTTGACAGCCCGTTCCTCCCGGTCCCTGATCGAGGAAGTGCCGTACAGCAGAGGGAGCTCGACATTCTCGATCGCCGAGGTCCTCGAGAGGAGATTGAACCCCTGGAAGACGAACCCCAGCTTGCTGTTCCTGATATGCGCCAGCTCGTCCCGCGTCAACCGGCTGACATCGATCCCGTCGAGTATGTATGTCCCCTTCGTCGGCTTGTCAAGGCATCCCAGGATATTCATGAACGTCGACTTCCCCGAGCCGGAGGCGCCCATGATCGCGACGAATTCTCCTCTCCGGATCCCGAGGGTAACCCCGCGCAGTGCGTGGACCTCGACTTCTCCCAGGAGGTAGGTCTTCACGAGATGATCGATCTGTATGAGCTGCCCGTCGCTCGTCGGGGCGGGGGCCGGCTCATCCCTGCCGATCATCGCATCCCTCCGGGACCGCCCGGCCTCTGCTGAGCCCCCGAGAGCGGGCTGGCTGACGCCACTTCCGATGTCGAAGTGGCACCCAGGACAATCTGATCCCCCGGTTTCAGGCTGTCCGTCGTGATCTCGGTGAACCTGCCGTCGGTGACGCCGGTCCGCACAAACACCGGTTCCAGTTTTTTCTGCGCGTTGAGTATCCAGATGCGCGCATGTCCCGACAGGTGGTTGGCAACATAGGGGCTCTTTTGATACTGGGCATAGAGCTGCGTGATGCCGAACTTGGTCCCGCCGCCGGAGGCCGGAGCCTGGTGTTTTGCGACCGGCTGCTGACGGGCGGCCTGCCGCGCCGGCTCCCTGCCGGCACGCATTTTCTCCAACAGTTTCCCCATTTCCGCCCGGACATCTTCAGGATTCATCTGGCCCCCGTGCGCCGCGATGATAGAATCGCGGATCTGGCCGAAGTTCCTCAGGCCTCCCTTTCCCGATCCTTCCCCGGAACCCGATTGTCCGCCCGGCCCCGCCATCGCACCCCCCCTTGCCGTGGAGTCAACCCTGATATCCGCAAACGCGCCCGGGACGGGGGCGGCTTCGGTCCCGCCGGCACGTCCCGTGAACGCATCACGCATGGATTTGATCGCCGACGAATCGACGAGATCGGGGGGGGGCTGGAACCGGAGCGCCAGGTTGGAGACCTTCAGGACGTCATGGGCATCCGCAGCGGCGATTTTCACGTTCGCTGTCATCCCGGGCATCAGCTTCAGCTTGTCGTTATTCACATCGACGACCACGGTGTAGTTGACGACGTTCTGTATCGATACCGGGTTCAGACGGATCTGGGAGACGACGCCGGTGAATTTGTCGTCGGGATAGGCGTCGACCGAGAACGTTGCCGGCTGATCGATGCTTATCATGCCGATGTCGGATTCGTCCACCACCGTCAGGACCTGCATTTTCGAAAGATCGTTGGCGATCGTGTAGAGCGTCGGGGAGGAGAAACTTGCGGCCACTGTCTGGCCGACGTTCACCGCACGGTTGATCACCACACCGTTGATGGGAGCAGTGATCGTCGCATACGCAAGATTGATCCTGGCACGGTCGAGCGCGGCCCTGGCCTGCTTGAGCGCCGCCGAGTTCGACTCATAGGTTGTCAGGGCTGCATCATAGTTCATTTGCGAGTCGAGGCCTTTTTCAAGGAGCGCCTTCTCGCGATCATGCGTCCTCTTGCTGTCGGCGGCCTGTGCCTTCGCCCTGTCAAGAGCCGCGTCGGCGTCCCTCACGGCCTGCCAGAGAAATGTCGTGTCGATCCTGGCGATCACCTGGCCTTCCTTGACGACCGAGTTGAAGTCGGCGTAGAGGTTCGAGATGATGCCGGAGACCTGCGTCCCCACATCCACCGAAACGACGGCATTGATCGTCCCTGTCGCAGTCACGGTCACGTTGATGTCTCCCCGGGAGACCTTGTCGAGCCGGAAATCATACTTTTTTGCGCTGCCGCCGAAGAAGACAAAATACCCGGCAACGACAATGACAAGACCCACCACAGACGATATGACAACAGTTCTTTTCATCATCGACTCCTTGTGTGAAAGCCCCTCGAACGGGGAAACGCCTCAGATTTGACTCGGGGGCCTATATTTCCTCCTCTTTGACACGCCCGTGGGCCCCTTGGTTTAGGGGGGATGCGCGCCAATTCCCGGCGGATTCAGGCCCGGTTCCGCGATGAAATTAACATAGAATATACGAATTATAAGTCAATTCCATTGCGATTCCGGGGATCTTTCGGTACGATTGAAGGATTACCGCACCCGCACCTATGGATGGAAACAGGCCGGGAACATTCGCCGCACTGCGTCACCCCAATTACCGCCTCTGGTTTTTTGGACAGCTGATATCCCTGTTCGGGACCTGGATGCAGACCACGGCGCAGGGTTTCCTTATATTCGAACTGACGCACTCTCCCGCGTACCTGGGGTTCGTCGGGTTTGCCTCCGGGGTACCGACCTGGCTTCTCACGCTCTACGGAGGCGTGGTTGCCGATCGGGTCCCCCGCAGAAAACTCATCGCAATAACACAGTCCTGTATGATGGTCCTCGCCTTTGTCCTGGCGGCACTCACGTTCCTCCGCATCGTCCAACCCTGGCATGTCCTCGTCCTGGCATCTCTTCTGGGTATCGCCAACTCGTTTGACGCTCCCGCCAGGCAGTCGTTCGTCAGCGAGATGGTGGGACCGGATGATCTGACAAACGCCATCGCACTCAACTCGACGATGTTTCAGGCTGCAACCGTCGTCGGACCGGCGACGGCCGGGATCACCTATGCCATGTTCGGCCCCGGATGGTGCTTCACGGTGAACGGGATCTCGTTCATCGCAGTCATCGGAGCGCTCCTCGCGATGCGACTCCCTCCCCACATCCACCGACCCGGGACGACGTCTGTACTGGAGGAACTGCGGGAGGGGACACTCTACATCCGGTCACAGCCGACAATCCGCGTCCTTATCAGCATGGTCGCCGTCTCCAGCATGTTCGGACTTTCATTCAGCACGCTGATTCCCGCATGGTCGGTGAATGTCCTCGGCGGGGGGGCCGAGATCAGCGGACTCCTTTTCTCGGCCCGCGGAGCGGGAGCGCTCCTCGGCGCGCTTTTCATTGCCTCGCTCGGGCGGAATATCATGCGCGGCAAAATGCTCACGGCAGGATCGTTCCTCTTCCCAGTCCTCCTGTTTTCTCTGGCTTTTTCGCGGCAGCTCCCCCTTTCGCTACTTCTGCTGGCGGGAGCGGGAGTCGGAACGATACTTGTCAACAATCTCTCGAATGCCCTTGTCCAGACGTCCACGCCCGAGCGACTCCGGGGACGCGTCATGGGGACGTACATATGGATCTTCTTCGGGTGCATGCCTCTGGGAGCACTCTGGTCGGGGATTATCGCCGGGCGGCTCGGGGAACCTGCTGCAGTGATGATCAACTCTGCGATCGCATTTCTTTTTGCCCTGGGGATCTGGATAGCATACCCGAGGTTAAGAGAGGAGTAACAACGGAGGACATTGCATGGGTTGTGCCGTCTTTCATGCGTATGAATATATCAACTGGTGATTCTGGAAGTGCTGAAAGGAGACTCAACAGCCGGAACAGGAACCTACGTCTGCAAGCCCGAGAGACCCACCGCCAGGACACACAGGACGATCAGCGTCAGAGCGACGTAGAGCCAATCGCGCTGGCGCGCGAATCCGAAGAGCGAAAAGACCACGCGGAGGACAGGTGTGGCGATGAGAAGAAGGAGGCCCGTCTGCACAATCGCGTCGGCGCGGAACTCAAACGCCCCCCGGAGTATCAGCGGGATGGAGCGAAGAGGAGAACCGCCGTCTTGAAAAGATCTGAAATCCGGAATCCATCCCCCCCGGATGATGAGGAGGTACACGCCCCCGGCTCCGACCACGACCGCGGCCACAATAACGCCGATGCGGAGGAGGTTTCCCAGGACGGCCTCCAGGGCTTCGTCCCTGTCCGGCGGGGGCGTATGCTGTTCGTCGGTCATATCCTCCCCGTGATGCCGTTGAATATCATCTCCACTGCAAGAACAAAGACGACGAGAGCGAAAAGCCTTCTCAGGAATGTTGTTCGCGCAGCGACCAGGAGCCGGGACCCGAAGAGGGAGCCGGCGAGAACACCGAGCATGACGGGCATTGCAAGCTCGGGGACGATATATCCACGCGCGATGTAGATTCCCGCGCTCGCCGCGGCGGTCACCCCGATCATGAAGTTCGACGTGGTCGTGGATACCTTGAAGGGGATCCGCATGATCCGGTCCATGGCGATCACCTTCACCGCACCGGAACCTATTCCAAGCAGACCCGAAAGGCCTCCTGCGATAATCATGAGCCCGAACCCGGGCGCGACGCCCGTGACGTTGTACGGCTGGCGGCGCCCATCCAGCGGATACGTTCCGTTCAGACCCAGGCGGAGAGCCGCTCCGTCGGGTTGAAGGGCCCCTGAATCATCGTGGGAGGCGCGGAGCGATTGGAGGGCGGAGGAGACCAGGACGAAGCCGAAGACGACGGCGATAACGCCCGTTGAAAGGACCCCCGCAAGGGCAGCCCCGCCGAGCGCCCCCGCCGTCGTCGCCACCTCCAGGAACATGCCGATCCGGATATTCGTGTACCCCTCACGGACGTACGCGGCTGCAGCGCCGGACGACGTAGCAATAACCGAGATAAGCGAGGCACCGATGGCATAGCGGATGTCGATCCCGAATGCCAGTGTCATCAGAGGGATGATCACGACGCCCCCCCCCAGTCCGGTGAGAGCGCCGAGCAGGCCGGCGAGGAGCGAACCGGCAAAGAGAAGTGATGAAAGAACGATGTACGACATCAGGAGATTGCACGCAGAAATGAGAAGAAGGGGCCCTCCTCCGGAGGGAAGGCCCCGTGATTCTTACTTAACAAGGACCATCTTTTTGAGCGAGGTATGTTCCCCGCTCACCAGCCGGTAGAAATACGCCCCGTTGGCAAGCGATGTTCCATCGAACGCAACATTGTATTCGGTCCCCGTTTGTGTCATCCCATCATAGAGTGTCGCAACCTCATCTATTGATGGCACCCCCTGCGGTCTTGTTGTTCAGTGATTCCGCCCCTGACCCATCTCTTCACATAGTAAACTGGCCCAATCTCTCTCTGTATTGAATCCCGACAAAACTAATACATTTCATAAGGAACCACTGTGACGGCGCGCAACTCGATCTGTACACATATGTGACGCTGAATGGAGATTCAGATAAGGTAAAATCCACACAGGAATTGGCCACTTCCGTGGACGATGCACACACCGTCCGCAGTGTGATCGAAAGCACAATCGGAAGGTCCGCAGATTGATCGACGACGTATTTGTAAGTGAGAACGTGTCAGACTATCCGCTCGAGCGGGACCTGGAACAAGCGGATCCGGTCGTCCGGCCTCGCGATCCCTTTGTTTGTCTCATTGATGTTCTCGATCAATGTCTCGAGGGCGGGCTGATCGGTGAAGGCGATCATCAGCATCGTGTTCACCCCGGGAAAACTCCTGGTCCCGAGATGGGCCTCGGTGCCGTGTCCCTTCCCCTTCACCTGTTCCCACCGTGTGTAATAGTCGATCCCGATTTTCTCAAGGATCTCCATCACGCGTGCGGTATAGACTTCATTGCAGACGACGAACGCCATCTTCATGGTCCGGTCTCCCTTTGAATGATCGGCTCAGTGTGATGAAGCCGCCGCGTGATCCAGTTGAACGCGGCGCGGAACGAAAAATCGTCGATGATCGAATACACGACCGGCACAAGGAACAGTGTGAGCAACGTCGATGTGATGAGCCCCCCGATCACCGCCTGTCCCATGGGGGAGCGGAACTCGCTCCCTTCGCCCATGGCGAAAGCGACCGGCATCATCCCGAATATCATTGCAAACGTGGTCATCAAGATGGGACGAAGCCGTGTCGCGCCGGCGTTGACAAGGGCCGGGGTTCTCTCCATCCCCCGTTCCCGCAGGACGTTCGCATAGTCGACGAGCAGAATGCCGTTTTTCGTCACCAGTCCCATCAGCATGATAATGCCGATCATCGAGATGACGGAGAGCGCGCTGCCGAAGACCAGGAGCGCGAACACCGCCCCGATAAGGGACATCGGGAGTGCAAGCATGATGGAGAAGGGGAGGGCAAAGCTCTCGAACTGGGCCGCGAGAACGATGTAGACGAACACCACCGCGAGGGCGAGGGCGATCAGGATATTCACAAACGACTCCGCCTGTTGTTCGCCCGACCCGGTCACACCGACCGAGTAGCCGGGGGGTGCATCCAGAACGCGTGTCCGTTTCGTGATGTCGCCCAGCACATCCCCGAGGAGCCGGCCGGAGGTATTCGCGTCGATGCGTATCTCCCGCTGCCTGTCGAACCTGTTGATCCTGGAAGGCCCCGAGCCGGGGCCAATGTCCGCCACGTAGTAGACGGGGACGAGGAGCTTCTGCTGGCCCGGAGAGTCCTTCGACCCCTTGATCGTAAGGTTCCGGATGCTCTCCAGGGACGTCCTGTCGCCGCTGGCGAGCCGCACCCTGACATCAATCTGATCCCCCCCTTCGGAATACTGTGTCGCGACGGCGCCGTCGACCATCGCGCGGATCCCCGTCGCGATAAGCCCGACGTTGACCCCGAGGTCCGAGGCCTTCTCTCTGTCGATGCGGATGCGCACCTCCGGTTTCGACGTCTCCAGGCTGTTTTCAACATCCACCGCGCCGGGTGTCGTGCGGACAATCGCCTCGACCCTGCCGGCAAGGTTCTGAAGCGTTCCGAGATCCTCCCCCCGGACGCTCATGATCACCGGCTTGGCACCCCCTCCCGGCCCCTGGGCGACCTGGATGCTCAGGTTGGCCCCGGGGACATCCGCCAGATCGCGGCGCACCTCCCCCATGATGCTCTCGATCCCCTTCCGCCCGGTGTTCTTCTTGACGAGCTTCACAAGCACGTTCCCCCTCGTCACGGGATCGTTCCCCGCGCCGATTGTCGTCAGTGTTGCGGTCACCTCCGGCCGTCTCTTGAGCACCTCCTCGATACGCGCGCAGATCGCTCCGGTCTGCTCGAGTGAGCTTCCCGGGGCGGCGTTCACGCCGATCGTGAACTCACTCTGGTCGCTGTTCGGGAAAAACGCCGAGCCGAGAAACCGTGTCAGGAAGAGGCTGAGGAAGAAAATCAGCACCGCGCCGCCGATCACCGCGAGCCGGTGGGCGAGCGACCAGGCGATCGCCTTCTGGTAACGCCGGCTCAGAAGCTCGAAGGAGTGGTTGAAATAGTAGAGACCGGTCCGGAGGATATTCCCCCCGGGGGAGAGATCCTCATCCTCTTTCCTCAGCCACCGGGATGCCAGCATCGGCGTGAGCGTGAAGGCGACGAACAGCGAGACGAGAACGGCCACGGCGACGGTGATGCCGAACTGGTAGAAGAAACGGCCGATGATCCCCGTCATGAATGCGACAGGAACGAACACCGCCACCACGGTGAACGTCGTCGCCATGACCGCCAGTCCGATCTCGCTCGTGGCGGCCTTCGCCGCCTCCACCTGAGTCGCCCCCTCGTGCATGTGCCTGTAGATGTTCTCGATGACGACGATCGCATCGTCGATGAGGAGACCGACCGCCAGCGACAGCGCCATCAGCGACATGACGTTGAGCGTAAAGTTCAGGGCGTACATGATGATGAAGCTCGCGATGATCGATGTCGGGAGCGCGATCGCGCTGATGATCGTCGGCCGGAGGTTGGCCAGGAAGAGGTACACCACGATCACCGCGAGGATGCCGCCGTACAGGATGTCGAATATGACGTCGTCGACGGTCTCACGGATGAATATGCTGTTGTCGCGCGCAATCGCGATCTGCATGTCGCCGGGGATCTCCTTCCGGAGGCGCTCGACCTGGGCCTTGATCGCCCCGGCCACCTGCACCGTGTTGCTCCCCGACTGCTTCTGGACGTTCAGGCCGACCGCGCGCTGTCCGTTCATGCGCGCGAGGCTCGTCCGTTCCTTGACGCCGTCATTCACGGCCGCAACGTCCGCGAGGTGGACGACTTTCCCCCCCGGGGTCGCCACGATGACGCCGTTGAACTGATCCACGCTCGTGTATTTCCCCATGGTCCGCAGCAGAAGCTGGCGCGGCCCGCTGATGAGGTTCCCCGCGGGGACCTCCATGTTCGCGGAGGCGACGCCCTGCACCAGATCCTGGATCGAGAGGTTATACGCCTGCATTCGGGCCGCGTCGACCTCGATCTGAATTTCGCGCTCGTCCCCTCCCACAAGGTCCACCGAGCCGACCCCCGGGACGTTCTCGAGCCTCTTCTTGATGACATCCTTGGTGTAGGTCGTTATCGATTTGCCGGACCTGCTCCCGGACACGGTGAGCGTCAGAATGGGAAGACTTGCCGGGTCGAATCTCGTGACCACGGGATCGTCGATTTCAGCCGGGAGGTTCGCGCGGGCGGCCGCAATCTTTTCGCGCACTTCCTGTGCCGCCAGCTTCCCGTCGATTTCCAGCTTGAACTGGACGATAACGAGGGAGAGCCCCTCCTGCGACGTCGACTGGATGTGGTCGACACCCGCGATGGGGTTGACGGCGTCCTCGATCTTCTTCGTGACGTCCGATTCGATCTGCTCGGGGCCTGCCCCCCGGAGGACCGTCGTCACCGTGACGAACGGTATGTCGACATCGGGGAACTGATCAATATTGAGCTTCGAATAGGAGAAGAGGCCGAGCACGATAAGTGCGAATATCATCATCGTCGCAAAGACAGGCCGCTCAATCGATACATCGGCAAGTTTCATCCGGACCCCGTCGTCAGATCAGATTCATGCTGTTACCTGTTCACCACCGTCACGCGGGAGCTGTCCTTGAGGTTGTTGATCCCCACAGTCGCCACCGTGTCGTGCTCCGCCAGTCCCTGGAGGATCGCCGTCCGTTCCCCGTCCGTGGCGCCGACGGTCACGGGAACCTGGAAGGATCGTCCGCCGCGGATGACGAACACGCGGCTTGTCACCCCGTCGGTCTGCACGGCACTCGCGGGAACAGCCAGCGGCTTCCCGGGAGGTGAAATGCTCAGATCGACCTTCACGAACATCCCCGGTTTGAACCAGCGGTCCGGCGTGTTCGCGAAGAGCGCTTTCACCTCAAAGGACCGGGAGCGGACGTCCGCCGACTTCGAGAGCTGGATGAGCTTCCCTGCGACCTTCCCTTCCGGCTTTGCCTCGGAGTAGACGGATGCCTCCTGTCCCAGCGCGACGTGCGTGACATCGGTCTCATTCAGACTGAACGTGACCTTCATCCTGTCGATGTCCGCCACGGTCACCAGGACCTCCCCGGGAACCGTCAGATCGCCCAGGCTCACATTCACCGCGGTCACAACCCCCGCGATCGGCGTCCAGAGCTCGACGGCGCTCCGCGCAGCATCGAAGTTCGCCTTCGCGACATCGTACGCCGTCTGCGCACCATCCAGGGACTGGAGCGCCACCGCCCCCTCGGCGTAGAGTGATTTCATGCGCTCGAGCGACTTCCCGGCGTTCCGGTACCCCGCTTCCGCCTGGTAGTACTGTGACGATGTCCCCCGTTTGTCAAGACCGACCGTCACCTCTCCCTTCCGCACACGGATGCCGACAGAGACGTTAATCGCCGTGACCCGCTCGGAGATTTTCGCAACGATGTTTGCCTGCTCCTCCCCCTCCAGGGAGCCCGTATATTCCCTCGTCACGATCAGGGGAGCCCGCCCGGCGACCGCCGTTTCGACCGGCACGATCTGCGCTGCGACCCCGCTTCCGGATTTTGATTGATCATCCCTCGCCTGCCCGCAGCCGGAAGTGAGGAGCGAGGATCCCCCCAGAACCGCCATCAGGGCGAGGGAAAACGACTGGACATTCATTCTATGCCTCACTGTATGCGTTGTCAGTGTCTGACGTTATACCCTGCCGCGTTTTCCCATTCCGCCTTTGCAACAAGGAAATCATATATGGCCTGTGCATGGGTCGCCCGGGCCCGCGTCATCGCAACCTGCGAGTCCAGGAGCTCGAGCTGCGTCCCGACCCCGCTCCTGTAGCGCGTCCCGGCGATCCTGACGGCCTTTTCCGCCTGAGCGATGTTGCGCTCCTGCCCCACGATCCGCTTCTTCGCCTCCGCCATCCTGAGTTCGGCCGCCTGGAGCTGTATCCTCAGACCCTCCTCCGCTTTGAGCCGGGCGTAGTGGACCTTGTCCCGGTCTATCATCGCCTCTTCGGTCCGGGCGCTCGTCTTGAACCCGTCGAACAGGGGGAACGAGAGCTGCAGCCCGACGTTGGCCGATGTCGCCCAGAGGTAGTTCTTGAATGCAAATGTGTTGTCCTGAGTCTGGTACTGATAGGACCCGACGAGGCTGAGCGTTGGAAAGAAGTTCGCCCGTTCAACGCTGATGTTCTTGTCGAGAATTTCTTCCTGGAGGGCGAGCTGCAGGATCGCTGGATTGGAGGAGAACGCGTTACGCCGGGCTTCCTCCATGACCTCCCGCGAAACATCGTCGAACGCGAACCCGCCGGTCACCCCGACCTCCGTCTCTAGAGGGATGGCGAGGAGGTTCTTGAGCGAGTTCAGCGAGAGCGCAAGCGCATTTTCCGCCGAGATGAGGAGCGGCTCAGTGTTTGCGAGCTCCACTTCAGCCCGCAGCAGTTCGTACTCGGCAGCGTTGCCGTGTGCAAACTGCAGACGGACATTCTCGACGTTCGACCGGACGACGTCAAGCCCCTGCCTGTTTGCCCCGGCGAGTTCGCCTGCGAGGAGCACGGCATAAAACGCCTTCTTCACGGAAAGGGTCACGTCCTGGGTGGTTGCGCGGTAGCCCTCCTCGGCGAAATCATGGTATGTGTGGGCGATATCAAGCGCCACACCGACCTTGCGGCTGAAGAGCACCTGTGAGAGGGATGCCCCCAGAATGTAGGAATTGTCGGAGCCGAGCTCCAAAGTTTCGGTGGAGTTCCCCGGATTGAAAACCGAGTTGGGCGGGAGAAAGAGGACCGGAAGTCTGATATTGCGGGTGTAGAGTCCCATGATCGAAATCTGCGGCAGCGCACCGGCCCAGGCCTCGTTCACCTGCGCGTCCGCTTTGTTACGTTCCTTCTCCGCGATCATCACATCGCGGTTTTGCCCGAGCGCGAGGGCGATGGCGCTGTCGAGCGTCAGCGTGATCTTCGTTCCGGGCAGGGAGTCATGCTCCCCCTGCGCCGAAGACTGCGCGTGGAGAATCAGGAGAAGAACGATGAGTACCCGTTTCACATCCATGGAGTTCCCCTTGGATCCTTTCCCCTTTGGTTGCTGCGAACAGACCGGAGCGCGCTGCGCCGCCGTCACGTGCGGGGCAGAGCCGCAGTGATTTTCCTGTACAGCGAGAGAAGCTGGTCCTGTTCGCGCTCATCGAGCGCCATGAGCATTGCGCGTCCAAGGCCGAGGATCGTGTCCGCCACGACCCGATGCAGGCCGGCGCCTTCATCCGTCAGGGCCACGCGGACGACGCGCCGGTCTTCGAGCGACCGGTGCCGGGAGACCAGTCCCCTTTCCACGAGCCTGTCGACAATGAGCGTCGCGCTGCTTACCGTGAGTCTTATTTTCAGCGCCAGCTCGCTCATCGTGCATTCCCCGTCCTGCCCGAGGAAAAATATCACGCTCCCGTCATGCTTGCTCAGGGCACTCATCTTCTCGTGCGCGAGGTTGTCCTGCCATTGCATATACCGGTCGCCGATCTTCCTGAATTCGGCCATTAATTCGGCGGCCTTCCTGTCGATGTTCTCCATTTGTCCTACAGGAATTCGATATTTGAATAATTCGAATATTTAATTAAGAAACTTTTCCGTCATTGTCAAGCCCTGATTCTCTTGAGTGTGCAAAGCAGGTTGTGTACCATGTGTGGCACTCCGGGCGCCCGGGGGAAAATCAGATCAGTTGGGGACGGACTATGAACATCGTCATACTCGACGGCTACACGCTCAATCCGGGAGATCTCTCGTGGGATGGGCTCGAGGGGGCCGGCACGTGCACAATCTACGAACGGACGCCCGAAGAGGATGTCGTATCCCGCGCACAGGACGCAGAAATTCTGCTCACGAACAAGACTCCGATCAGGGGTGAGGTGATCGCACAGCTCCCACGGCTCAAGTACATCGGCGTTCTTGCCACCGGCTACAACATCGTGGACGTGGCTGCGGCAACAGCGCGGGGGATCACCGTGACGAATGTCCCATCGTACGGGACAATGTCCGTGGTGCAGCTCGTATTCGCCCACCTGTTCAATCTGACACACCGCATCGGACACCATACCGGGGCCGTCCGGAACGGCCGCTGGTCAGAGAGCCTGGATTTCAGCTTCCGGGACTACCCGCTGATCGAGGTGAGCGGATTGACAATCGGAATCGTGGGGACCGGCCGAATCGGGGGCGCCACGGCACAAGCCGCTCTTGCATTCGGGATGATCGCCCTCTGCTCCGAAACACCGTCAGGGCGGGGAGCTCCGCCCGGCGTACGCAGAACGTCGCTCGACGAAGTCTTCTCCGCGAGCGACGTGGTCAGTCTTCACTGCCCGCTCACTCCTGCCACAAGGGAGCTTGTGAACGGGGACCGGCTCGCGCAGATGAAGCACTCCTCGTTTCTGATCAACACAAGCAGGGGACAGCTGATTGACGAGAATGCGCTCGCGGAAGCACTGAACATCGGGAGGATTGCCGGCGCGGGGCTCGACGTGCTCACACTCGAGCCCCCGCGTGGCGATAACCCTCTCCTCACCGCAAAGAACTGCTTCATCACACCGCACTTTGCCTGGGCGACAACTGCAGCGCGCGGGCGCCTGATGGCGGAAGTCACGGAAAACGTCCTGGCGTTCCTCGCGGGGAAGGAGAGGAACGTCCTGAACGGTTGATCCTCGGGTTGCGCCCCGCACACCGTCCGGAAGAACCGGCTACTGCCTCTCCGGATTCAGCGCTTTCACGACTTTGATCGCAATCTCCGCTCCCACACGCAGCTGCGCTTCCACCGTCGATCCACCAATGTGCGGCGACACACTGACACGCGGGTGATTGATGAGGGCCTGTTCCGCCGGAGTCGGCGGCTCGTGGGTGAAGACATCCAGACCGGCACCGCCCACCGTACCGGCATTCAGGGCCTCCAGCAGGGCGTCCTGATCGACGACTCCACCCCGCGAGCAGTTGATGATGATCACCCCTTTCTTCACCAGGGCGAGTTCCTTCCTGCCGATCGCGGGCCCCTGTGCGGGATCAAACGGGACATGCAGCGTGATGAAATCAGAGTTCGATAGGAGACGTTCTTTTGTCGTTATCTCGACGATGAAATCCATGGGGGCGAACGGGGGATCATACGCCAGGACCGTCATCCCGAATCCGAGCGCCCGGCGCGCCACTTCCTTTCCGATGTTCCCCAGCCCGACGATGCCCACCGTCTTCCTGTAGAGCTCGATCCCAGCGGAATATTCCTTCTTCGGCCATTTCCCCCCCTTCATCTCCGCGCTGCTTGCGTACAGGAACCGGCTCACGGCAAGCATGTGACCTATCGTCAGCTCAGCCACAGAGACCGCAGAGGCAAGCGGCGTGTTGAGCACGCGGATCCCCCTTGCATCAGCCTGTTTCACGTCGATGTTGTCCACCCCGACTCCCCCGCGGGCGATGACTTTGAGCCTCTTGCCGGCATCGATCACCTCACGGGTCACTTTTGTCGCTGAACGGACTATGATGCAGTCATACTCACCGATGCGCGCAATGAGCTCATCGGGCTTCACGCTTTGCTGATGGACCGTGTGGCCGGCATCAGCGAGAATTTTTGCGCCTTCCGCAGAAATACCGTCGGTGACAAGTATGTTCATGGAATTCTCCATCGGGTTGAGGGTCTTGAAAAGCGGGCCTGCCCGCAAATGTACAAAGGGGAGCCGGGGTTGTCAACTACGTATTGATGCCGGATCATCATATCGCCCGGACACCACATGGAGCACCATGACGTGGCGCTCATTCAGTGTAAGCGGGACGGCCAGCATCCCGTGATCCTGCTCAAAAGGAACGTCCGCCCCTGTGAGTAAATCCTTTACCCCCGGGATCCTGCGGTCTCCGATTGTCACCTCCAGTGTGCCGGACATGGCCCCCGATTCCGCGTTGATGACATAGAGTATCAGATCGTTCCCCGCGTCATGGACCTTCACACTCACAAACCCCGGATCAGAGGAGGCGAACCGGGCATCCGGTGTGACACCGGCTTCGCGCGCGAATTCTAGCAGGAGACGGTTCACCGGGTTGTCAGGCCGATCGTAATAGCTTGCGCCGAGCGGTACGGCGCTTAAGATCGCGGTCCCCGAGCCGTAGCTGTGCCGGATGACCGCCGGCCCATCGTCGTCGGCAAACGTCCCTATGACATCCGCCTCGGACCTCACGCGAAGCTGATCTTTGAAATACTTCCCTTGAAAATCGAGAGGAGCTCCCCCCGGTCCGCTCATCACCGTCACATTGTAGTACCCCTTATGTCCGGTCAGGTCGGGCCTCACGGCGCCGAAGAGCTCATCGAGCCCCGCACCCGGGCTGGTCTCATAGGCGAAATCCAGCTCGTCCAGCATCGCACAACGCGCGTCGGCCACAACCCAGCCCCCCTGCCGGGCGTACGCCATAAGGAGGCCGGCCATCTCTCTCCTCATGACGATCTGAAATGGAAGGTAGATGATCCGGTACGACTTCAGAGTCTCGAGATCGATACCCCTGTCCATCCTCAGCATGTCGACCGTTATGTTCGCTTCGTAAAGCGATTTGAACACGCCGGCATTGCTCTCGTACATGAAGTGTGTGGTCGCTCTCTCCGTGGTCTGTCCGAGCGTTTTGAGCAGGCCGGTCAAATCCACGAGTATGGCGGCGCGGGCTTTTCTG
Source organism: Ignavibacteriota bacterium (assembly GCA_003158475.1). GTDB lineage: Bacteria > Bacteroidota > Ignavibacteria > UBA10030 > UBA6906 > Fen-1273. Next base: position 21,113 of record PMJR01000116.1, read on the forward strand.
AGCCGTCCCCTGTAGAGGAGCTCCCCGTGCTGCTCAGTCAGGAGACCGAGCTCCTTTACTGCTTCTCCGCGCGAGGCAAGTCCTCCGTCGACGCGGCACAGGCCCCTCCCGAGCGCCTGGCGCCCCCGCATGAAGGGGAGCCACTGCCAGTAGATCAACCCTTTGCAGTCGTTGGCCAGCGCCGTCCAGGCAAGGAGACTCACGGCATCCTTCGTGAGGTAGCCGTTCAGTGCCAGGCCGTTCTGGGTATTCGTAAAGAGTTCCGTCACTATGAATTCACGGCCGGGAGACGAGCACCTGATCGTGTTGAATGTCATGTTATGAAGCCAGAACGGGCAGGGGGCCAGAGCGTGATCTCTTTCCCAGATGTCCGGATAGTATGATATGCCGTGTATATCATCGCGCTGGGCGATCGACCAGCTATCGACGGCATACGCACCGAAATTGCTGAAATCTGCCCAGGGAGTCCCGACAGGATTGGCATTGACAGGGTGCACAGTGTCGTACGTCCTCAGCGAGCGGATCAGCTCTTCCAGCAGAATGCCGTTAAGTTCGCTCCGGAACATGGTCCAATCGATCTGCGGCATCGATGAGATCCAGTCCTCGGCAAGAAATGGAGAGACCTGGTCCCACGAGGCGTATGCCTCACCCCAGGCCCGCCGCAACGCCGGCAACGAGCCGTATTTTTTCTGAAGCCAGCCCCTGAACCGGTCAATCACGTGGGGTCCGCCGGAACTGTAGTGCGGTTCGTTCCAGATGTTGTAGAAGCTCAGCGCGGGGCTCTTTCCATAGCGTTCGATCACCTCTCTGAGGTACTCAACGAGCAACGGGTAGACCCGCGGATCGGCAAAATCCACGTTATCCCGGTTGTTCCCCCTGCCGTTGTCAAGGGCGTACTGATCCCACAGTCCGTCGATCTCTTTGAATTTCCAGATAGGAAGATACGAGGCACACTGCTCCTCCTTCAGCATCACGGGAACGAATCGCAGTCCATTCTCTTCGATTTTCCGGATAACGTAATCCGTCCGCGTCCAGAGATGCCGCCGTGAGACCGGATCCCACTGGCCCATGGGGAACACCATGACATGGTTGATCCCGGACTCCTTCATCAGGGCGATGTCCCTGTCCGCCCGCGCGAAGAAATCTCCGTCAGTCTCGAACTGCTCGTGAAACGGGTCGTAGACCGTCCCGACGATGATCGTGCGGGGCGTGCGGGAGAAGGAGTGCGCAAGAAGTTCCGTTACCATGAATCGTTCTATTTGATTTCGGTCGTTGCGCGGGAACGGATATCGCGCGACGAACTCCCCGCAAGAATCTCGAACGCTCCCGGTGCCACGGTCCAGCGTCCCGCCGCGACATCGAAGAACGCAAAAGACGATTCATCGAGTGTAAGGAGGACGGTCTTTTTCTCCCCCGGTGCAAGCGACACCTTTGCAAACGCCTTCAGTTCCGCGGGGGGACGGGGTACGGGTGCGTGCCGGTCGCTGACATAGATCTGCACGACTTCCGCGCCGGGACGATTCCCCGTGTTTGTCAATTCAAGACTGACCTCGCGGGCGTAGTGTGAGGATCCGGGAGGCGCCGAGACCGTCAGTTGTCCGTATGAGAACTGCGTGTACGACAACCCGTGGCCGAACGGGAAGAGGACCTCCTTCTTCTCCCTGTCGTAGAACCGGTATCCGACGAATATTCCCTCCGTATATTCCGTTTTCCCTTCCCGGCCAGGATACGAGGCGAGTGCCGGAGTGTCTTCCCATGCCCTGAGGAACGTGACGGGGAGTTTTCCCGAGGGGTTGACGTCTCCGAAGAGCACGTCGGCAAGGGCGTTCCCCTCTTCCTGGCCTCCGAACCAGGCCTGGACGATCCCGGCGACCCGGTCGACCCACGGCATCAGTACAGGCGCCCCCGAGGTGATCACCACGACGGTGCGGGGGTTCGCCTTTGCGACCGCTTCCACGAGTTCGTCCTGCCCCGTGGGAAGTGCAACGGACGTTCGGTCGACCCCTTCCGTCTCGATCTCACTCGAATTCCCCACGCAGACTATTGCCAGGTCGGATTTCCTCGCGAGTTCCACCGCTGCGGCCGTGAGGTCGTTGTGCAGCGGGAGCCATCCGAGCTGGACGAGCGCACCCCCCTCGCCCTGATAGTATTCGAGCTTCACGGGAACTTCTTTTCCTTTTTCGAGCCTGATCCGCTTTCCTATTGTGAGCCCCGCGTGGTCCCCCCAGTTGTCGATGAGGAGATTGCCGTTGACGTACAGCCGGGATCCGTCGTCACTCCTTATGCTCAGCTCAAAATCCCCGGTCTCCGGGGGGATGATCGATCCCGTCCAGCGGACTGAAAAATGTTCCTTCGGAAGACCTTTCGCCGGTGCGTCCCCTCCCCAGTCAAAGTTGACCTCCCTGTCGATCCGGGTCAACGCGGGGATCCCCCGGAACTCCTGGTTGTCGAAATACTCTCCAAGCAAGCCGGTCATCCCTTCCGCGGCAGAAGGGGGGCGGAGCGATGTGGATTCCACGGTGAGCAGCTCTCCGGCCATTTGACTGCCGGGGGCATACTGTACCGCGATCTTTCCGGCGGCCTTCGCGGTGATCCCCTCGAGCGGGCTCACGCCATAGAACGCCGTGACCAATGCGCTCCCTCCTCCCCCGGTCCTCGCGACCGCGGCGTTGGGACCTACGACTGCTATGGAACGCACGCGTGACGGATCGACGGGAAGCAGACCGGTCCGGTTCTTCAGGAGCACGATGCCGGCGGATTCAACCGTACGGGCGAGCGAGCGGTGTCCGGGGGAGTTGACGACGCTACTCTCCGGAGCGTGGTGCGGCTCGAAAAGCCCTGCCATGTACATCACCCGGAGCATGCGGGTGATCTTTTCGTCGATGACGGATTCACTCACCCCGCCGTTCTTCAGCTGGGGGAGGAGGAGACTCTCGTTGAGAAAATCACCCCGCGGCATCTCAATATCAAGCCCCGCATTGGCCGTCGGGGCAGTGCTGTGCACGGCCCCCCAGTCCGATACGACGAACCCCTTGAAGCCCCATTCCTTCTTCAGTATGTCGGTCAACAGGTACCTGTTCTCGCTGCACCAGTACCCGTTCAGCTTGTTGTAGGCCGACATGACCGACAGCGTCCCTCCCTCCTGGACCGCCGCCCTGAACGCGGGAAGGTAGATCTCCCTCAGTGTCCGTTCATCCACCTTCTCGTCGATCGTCATCCGTTGAAACTCCTGGTTGTTGGCGGCAAAATGCTTGGCGCAGGCGATGACATGTTGCGACTGGACTCCCCTGATGTACTCGACCGCCATCCGCGACATGAGATACGGGTCCTCACCGAAGCTCTCAAAGCTCCTCCCCCCCACAGGAACCCTGTTGATATTGATGCAGGGACCCAGGAGCATGTTCCGTCCTTTCGCTCTCGCCTCGAGGCCGAGCGCCTCGCCGACCCGGCGAATGAGCGGGGGATCCCATGTCGCCGCCATCGCAATGCCGGCGGGAAACGCGGTCGACTGCTCCCAGCGGACCCCGACAGGTCCGTCGGTCATGCTCAGCGACGGAATGCCGAGCCGGGGGAGAGGCTTCGAATCGAACCCTGTCCCGCCGAGCATGGAGATTTTTTCTTCGAGCGTCATCTTTTTCAGCAGCGTCCTGACATTCTCCTCGATATCCCCCTGAGCGCGGGCAGTCCCCGTGAGTGAGGTCATGGCGAGACCAATGACAAGCATTGTTGAGAACCGTTTGTATCGTTCCATTGCATGTGCCTCATTGTTTTCTTTGTTTGAGAATTTCATTCCATATCAATGCGCTCGCTCCGAGGACGGCGGCGTCCCCCTCCTTCAGTCCCGACGGGAGCAGCTTCACCTTGTTTCTGAATATCGGGAGGAGGTATTCTTCGAGAGCCCGTTTCGTCGGATCGAATATGAGCGCTCCGGCCGAGGCCAGGCCGCCGAACAGGATGATGGCCTCGGGACTCAGGTGGGCGACGGAGTCCGACAACTTCATGCCGAGTATCCGCCCCGTGAACTCGAACGCCTCTTTCGCGATGCCGTCGCCCCGTCCTGCCGCATCGGCGATCATCTTTGAGGTGAGGTCGCGCGGGGCGATCGCACGAAGCTCGCTCTCCGTGCGGCGGCGGGAGAGGAGCTCGCCGACCGTCCGGCAGATCCCCGTGGCCGAGGCGTATGTCTCGAGATGCCCCCGTCCTCCGCAGCCGCATTCCCGTCCCTGCGGGTCGACAATCGTGTGTCCTATCTCACCGGCGAACCCGTCGGCTCCGTAGACCAGGTCTCCTCCCGCAACGATGCCGCTGCCGAGCCCCGTCCCGAGCGTGATCACAACGAAGTTCTTCATCCCTTTTGCAGCGCCGTAGAGCATCTCGCCGAGCGCAGCGGCATTGGCGTCGTTGGTGACCGCGACGGGGAGGTCATAGTATTTCCTGACGAGCGCGGCGACGTCCACAACCCCCTTCCAATTCAGGTTGGGGGGGTTCTCGACAGTCCCCCGGTAGAAGTTGGCATTAGGGGCACCGATGCCGATTCCCTTCAACGTGTATTTCCCCGTCAGCGGGCGGCACATTTCCTCGACCTTCTCATGGAGTCGGGCGATCAGGTTTTCCGCAGGCTCGTGGGCGTTCGTGGGGATGGACATCTCCGTGATCCCCTTCCCCTCCCGGTCAACGAGGCCGAATTTGGTATTCGTACCGCCGATATCGACTCCTAACGTCACATCAATCATTGCCATGGTTTCATCCTGTCTTTTGCTGGTTTTCCCATCCCCTCATCTCTCCCTCACCTTGAAGTGTCCTTCCGTCACGTCGCGGGAGTTCGTGCCGACATACACCGTGAACGTCCCCGGTTCCACCACGCGCCTCATCGAGTCGTCATACATCAGGAGGTCCCGGGCCGGGAGTGAAAATTCCACGCGCCGCGACTCTCCCGGTGCGAGAATGATCCTCTGAAACCCTTTCAACTCCCTGACCGGACGCGTGACGCTCCCGACATCCTGACGCACGTAAAGCTGCACGACTTCCTCCCCGCGCCTGGTCCCGGTGTTTTTCACGCGCACGTCGACAGCGACTGTGCCGGCAGTGTCAATCACCTCCGGGGAGAGAGTCACGCTGCCGTAGTCAAACGTCGTGTAGCTGAGTCCATAACCAAACGGAAAGAGGGGGGAGCTCGGGAGGTCGCTGTACCGGGAGGTGAATTTCGACGTGTCCACCGGTGGCCGGCCTGTGTTCTTGTGGTTATAATAAAACGGCACCTGCCCCACTGTCCGCAGGAATGTCAAGGGGAGCTTCCCTGACGGATTATAGTCCCCGAAGAGGAGGTCCGCGATGGCATTCCCTGTCTGGACGCCGAGAAACCACGTTTCCATTATCGCCGGGATGTGCGCCTCCGCCCAGGCGATCGACAGGGGGCGCCCGTTCATGAGCACGAGCACGACCGGCTTCCCTGTCGATGCAACAGCTTCCACCAGGGCATTCTGGATCCCCGGAAGATCCAGCGTCGACCGGCTTGCAGCCTCTCCGCTCATCGCGCTTGACTCCCCGACGGCGAGGACCACCGCATCCGCATCATTCGCCGCTTCCACGGCGAGAGCTATTCCACTCCTGTCGGCCCCCTCTATTGTGCAGCCTCTCGCATAGAGAAGACGTGTGGAGGAGGGGACGGCGTTGCGGATCCCCTCAAGGAGCGTAACGACATCCTCCGGCCGGCCGAGAGCGTCCCACGGCCCCAGGGGGTCGGCCCTGTCATCCGCCAGGGGTCCTATCACCGCGACAGACCTGATATTCTTTGAAAGCGGGAGGAGACCCCCCGCATTCTTCAGGAGCACGATTGATCTCCTCCCGGCGTCACGTGCCCGCGCAATATTATCAGGACTGAGAATCGTCGATCGTTCCAGCTCCAGACTTGAATGCCGGTAGGGGTCATCGAAGAGGCCGAGTGCGAATTTGACGCGGAGGAGACGACGCACACCCTCATCCAGCAGGGGCGAAGTGACCTTCCCCTCCCGGAGGAGCCGGGGGAGGAAGAGACGGTACGCGCCCGACTCCATATCGGCGTCCGTTCCCGCATTGAATGCCAGTGCAGCCGCCGCCAGGGTATCGCGGGCGACACCGTGAGGGATCAGCTCCGTGATTGCCATCCAGTCGGAGACAACGAAACCGCGAAACCCCCATTCATTTCTCAGGATGCCGGTGAGGAGCGCATGATTCCCCGTGGCCGGCACACCTCCGATTTCATTGAACGAACTCATCACCGTGAGCGCCCCTGCATCCACGGCGGCTTTATAGGGGGGGAGATACACTTCACGCAGCGTCCGTTCGGACATGTCCACGGTGTTGTAATCCCTCCCCCCTTCGGCCCCGCCATAGGCGGCAAAGTGCTTTGCACATGCGGCGATCGAGACATAGGAGGCGGGATCGCCTCCCTGGAATCCCCGCACACGGGCGGCGGCCATGAGCGAACCGAGAAGAGGATCCTCTCCCGATCCCTCGGCAATCCGGCCCCACCGGGGATCACGCGCGATATCCACCATGGGGGCGAATGTCCAGTTGACACCGGAGGCGGCCGCCTCGGCGGCTGCCACACGCGCGTCTTGTTCCACCATGGCCGTGTCCCAGCTGCTTGCCTCGGCAAGTGGTATGGGGAATGTCGTGCGGTAGCCGTGTATGACGTCGAGCCCGAAAAGGAGTGGGATCTTCAGGCGTGAGCGCTCGACTGCGATTTTCTGGGCTGCGCGCGTCGCCGTTGCCCCCCACAGGTTGAAAATACCCCCGATCCGGCCACGGGCTATCAACTCCCCCTGCTCGGCGGAGACCGAGGGTCCCGGAAGGGAGTCGCGCCCCTTTGCGGTGTACTGGACCAACTGTCCGACCTTCTCATCGATCGTCATAACCCGGATGAGGGAATCGATGAGTCTCTCCCCCCGTGCATCACCCGGCCAGTGACGCGGCTGGGCAAAAAGGGAATGTGCGGTGAGGAGGATTATCAGAGCAGGAAAGAGCGGGGGACGCGTCATGAATACCTTTCGTTCTGGGAGGGAGGAATCAGCGCATGAGGAGTGTATTGTACGACGTTCCGCCGCAAGATTCAAGGAACTCTCCCGGCTTATTCCTTCAATCCTCCCGCCATGATCCCACTGATGTAGTGCCGCTGGACGGCGGCAAAGAGTATAAGCACGGGGGCGATCGTCATGACCGACCCCGCCATCATCAGCTCGGTATCCTGCACATGTTCCAGCGAGAGGTTCGCGAGTGCCACCGGGAGCGTATACATGGAGTCATCCGTCATGACGATGAGGGGCCAGAGAAAATCGTTCCAGGTCCCCATGAACGTAAATATTGCGAGCGTCACGAGAATCGGTTTGCACAGGGGAAGGATGAGGGACCGGTATATCCTGAAATCACCGGCGCCGTCGATCCGTGCCGCCTCGATGAGGCTGTCGGGGATCGAGAGGGCGAACTGGCGTATCAGGAAAATGCCGAACACGCTCGCCATCCCGGGGATGATGACCCCGATATAGGAATTTATGAACCCCATCTTGTTGAGCATAAGAAAGAGGGGGAGCATCGTCACCTGCGACGGGATGACCATCGACGCGATCAGGAGCTTGAACAGGGGGTCCCTGCCGCGGAACCGGTATTTTGCGAATGCGTACCCCGCCATCGAATTGACAAAGAGAGAGATCGCCGTTACGCTCACGGCAAGAAATGCACTGTTGAAAAGGTACCGCGCAAGGTTCAGATTCGTAAACAACCTCGTGTAATGCGCAAACGTTATGCGCGCGGGGAGGAAGGGGGGCGGGAAAGCGCTCGCATCCCCGGTGGGCATCAGCGAGGCGGAGACCATCCACAGGAGCGGGGCGAGCGTCAGCACGGCCACGAGGCCGAGGAGAATGTACAGGAAGACAGTCCCCAAGCCCTTCATGAGGCCTCCCATCGCTTCTGGACGCGGGACTGGAGAAACGAACCTGCCATTATGAACGCGAACAGGACGAATGCCAGCGCGGCAGAATATCCCATGTTCCACCACCGGAAGCCCTGCTGGTACATCAGCAGCACGATGCTGAGAGTCGAGTTCAGAGGTCCCCCCTGCGTCATCACGTACGGCTCGGAAAAGAGCTGGAAGTACCCGATCATCGTGAGGATGCTGATGTAGACGGTCGTGGGGGCCAGGAGCGGGACCGTTATGGTCCGGAGCTGCTGCAGGTGCCCGGCACCGTCAATCGAGGCGGCCTCATAGAGCTCCGCGGGGATGTTCTGCAGCCCCGCGATGAATATGACCATGTTGTAGCCGAAATTCTTCCAGACCGCCATCAGTATGATCGCGGGCATCGCCCAGTGTTGATCCCCCAGCCAGTCGATGCCGCCGATCCCGGCGAACGACAGGAGGTAGTTGAGGAGCCCGAACCGGGGATGATAGATGAACCGCCAGATAACGGCGACCGCGACGAGCGTCGTGACGACCGGCGTAAAATACGCGGTACGGAAGAAACCCTTCCAGCGGACGAGCTTCGATTGTATCATCAGCGCGGCGGCGAGCGAGACGCCGATCGAAAGTGGGCCGCCGATCAGGAGGAATTCGAGCGTGTTCCGGAACGCCTTCCAGAACAGGGGGTCCGCCAGGAGCTGGGCGTAGTTCTTGAACCCGACGAACCGGGCATAGTCGAAACTGCCGAGCGCGTAGATGTCGAAGTCCGTGAAACTGAGCGCGAACGCAGCGAGAACGGGGACGAAGAAGAAAACGCCTATCGCGACAAGTGCCGGACCGAGGAACAGTATCACCGCCCTCTTACCGCCCATGGAGGAGCCACCTCCTCTTCTCGAGTATCACGTTCACTTCACGGTCGAGCGCCCTGAGGCCGTCTTCCACCGTGTACTGGTCCATCGTGATGAGTTCGGCGTACTCGCGCACTTTCTGTGCGATCTGTTCCCACTCGGGGACCTTCGGTGTCGCCCTGACATGGTTGAGCTGCAGGAAGAACGCGCCGGCGAACCTGTTGCCGGCAAGCGCCGGGTCCCGCCAGGTTTCCACGCGCGCGGGGAGGTCCCCTGTCAGCCTGTAGAACTCGAGCTGCTGCTCAGGTTCCGAGAGGTATTCTATCAGGCTCCAGACGGCCGCCTTGTGCTTCGACTGGCGGAACATCACGAGGCTCGATCCCCCGGCGAGCGACAGTCCGATGCCCCCATCCGGGCCGGGGAGCGGAGCCGTCATCCAGACCCCCTGAAGCGAGTCGGGGAGCCTGTTCATGAATTCCCCGATATACCAGGGGCCGGTGATATACATGGCGAAGAAACCTTCGGCGAACGCCTGGTACACGCTCACGATCTGCGCCGTCTTTACCGGTGCCCAGCCGTTCTTGAAGAATGTATAAAAGGCGTGCATGGCGGCGGTGAACTCCGGACCGCTGAAATCCCCCAGCGTGTTGTTTTCCTTCAGGAGGGAGGAGCCCTTCTGAAGCCCCAGTATCACCGGGGGGGCCCACTCGTTGTTTGTCGAAAAGAAGTTGGCGTAGCTCCCCGGAAACCGGCTCTGCATTTTCGCCGAACAATCGAACCACTCCTCCCATGATCCCGGCGGCTGTGCGTTCCCGGCCGCGGCAAGAAGGTCGGATCTGTAGAAGAGAACGCGCGTATCGACATACCAGGGAACACCGTACAGGAGCGAGTCCATGACATTGGTATCCCAGATCCCGGGGAAGTAGGAGGATTCGTGCACCGTTTTCGAGGCGGCGACCCACGGGGAGAGGTTGTCGATCGTGTTCAATGTCCTGAATTCCGGAATCCAGGTGTTCCCGATCTGGCACATATCGGGCAATGACTCCCCCGCGAACGCCGTCAGGAGCTTTTCGTGCGCGGCATTCCATGGGATGATCTGGACCCTGACGTCAATATCGGGATGCCGCTTGTTGAAGGCCGGCATCAGCTTTGCCACATGCTCCCCCTCCGCCCCCAGCGCCCAGAACGTGATACGGGTCCGGCCGTCCCCGGCGCCCGTACAGCCCGCGAACGCCGCAAGGAGCGGGAGTGTAAAGAAAAAAAGCCGGACCGGAGATCTGCTCATGTCGTTCGCCCCCCCGGGAGAAATGCCGTTACGAGATTGAGCATGTACTGGGCCGCCACCGGGTCGATCCTCCGGGAAAAGAGGTCCTCCTGTTCGCCGCTCATCAGAAGTCGCCCTCGTGTCTGAATCCTGGAGACGACGATGCACCCCTCTCCGGCACGAATGAGCATCACCGCTGCCTGGGCGAGATTCAGACCGCACATTGCGAGGGTCTCCGCCGGCACGTCGGCGCGTACGGTGTGCTCCGAGACCATCTCCCCCCCGAGCGCGCCGTTGAACATCCTGAGATGATCGGCACTGATGTTTCTCCAGAGGGGATGGGAGACATCCGCCGGGAAAACGTAGGAATCGTATCCCCCTTTTTCGGCATCTGCGCGCCGCTCGATCGTGAGGCTCACATCCCTTATAAGGGGGAGCGTCTCCCTCTGCCGGTTGCCGAACTCCGGCTCGAGCAGAATCAGTGCAGCACCTTTTCTGACCGCCTCGTCGATCGTCGCGATCTCACGGAGGTAGACGGGATCGCGCAGCATCCCTTCTCCAACCAGGATGAGGCCGCACCCGGCCGGATCCTCCTCCCCCAGGGGCGCGGTGAGGAGGCCGTGCCGGGCAAGGAAGCCGGTCACTTCACCGCGGGAATCCGTGATGAGGCAGCGAAGGCCGCGCGCGGCATCCCCCCGCAACGCGCCGCAGACATATGTGATTTTTCTGCTCTCGGAGCAGCGTCCCTCAGCCCCGAAGAGTTCCGCAACGAGTTCGTACGGACCCGGATCGTCCGGAAATTTCAGTTGCACCGGGACTATGCTGCACCCGGATGGACCCACGCGTACGTCCTCCCGGACCTCGTGTACCCACGTGTCCCGGTCGCGAACAATTCCGTAGCGGAGCCTCCCCTCCCGCTCCACCGGGTCGTCATTGAACACGAACAGCCGGACGTTCCGGGTCTCCCCCGCCGCAAAATGTCTGTCCCACATCTCCACGCTCACCCCGAAAGGGGCGAACGCGTTCTTCAGCGTGCCGAGAAGAGGCTTGGGGACAAGGCGAGCGATGTCGCCGAGGAACCAGTGTCCTGTGGGTCCCGCATCATTGCTCAGATAGACAAACGGCTGAATTGCATCCACGCGCATCCGCCTGAAAAGCTCGATGATCTCCGACGCCAAAAATGACTGGTGTGCGATGAGTCCGTCCTTTGTCCATCCGCTCCCGAGCCATCGCTCGACGACATCCGCGGTGAGGACCGTCGGGTTGTTCTCCTTGTCGAGCCACCACCAGAGGAATTCGTTCAGCATTTTCGGACCCGGCGATTCCTCAATTTCACGGAGACCCCGGGTGAAGCCGAACTTCTCCGCGTTCAGGACCGGGCCCAGCGAGTAAATGTACGGATGCTCTTCGAGAAAATCGACGGATTCCCAGGGCCGGGACGGGTCGAGCTGCTTCATTTTCGGGACCACGACATCCTGGACGACCGGGTCGGAGCTCTCGTTCAGGGGATCCCATATGATGATGCTCGGGTGGTTCCAGTTGTCCTCGAGCCACCGGGTGAACTCCTTCGTGATCTGCGCCTCGGTACCCGTCGTGGTCCAGAACATCCATTCGTTCTGCAGGAGCATTCCCCCTTCATCCGCGATGTCGTACCACCTGCTGTACATCTGCCCGATGTGTGCGCGGAAGAAGTTAAAATTGTGCCGCTTCGGGATCTCGATGAGGAGCTTCCTCACCCAGTCAACGTCCCACGGGAGGAGCCCCCTGTCCGCGTCGGAGAGAAACCGGTGGAAGGCGATGTTCCCTCCCTTCAGGAATATCCGCTTGCCGTTCAGGAAGAATCCCCCTTCCTGCACGCGGAACTCCCTCATGCCGAACCTCGTCACCAGCGTGTCCACGACGTCCCCTTCCACGACGACCTCGACGAAATGTTCATAGAGAAACGGACGATCCGGGCTCCAGGGAAAAAGAGGGTCGACGGTGTGTATGAACGCATGGACGCTCTCCCCCGCCGCAGCCGTTTCGGAGACGATCTCCTGGACGCTCCCGACAGGATGGCCGGATATGTGTTCGCGGAGACGCGAGACGACTTTCAAAGGCACGCGTGAGGGGGCGGAGTTGTGAAGCGTCACGATGACTTCCGCCGTGGATTCCCGGTTCCGGGGAATCACCTGGACAAGCGCAACGCGGGGATTCCCGGCAAGTATGAGTGTCACATCCCCCCAGATACCGGGGATAAACGTCTGACGCTCCTGATCCCTGCCGACCGCACTTTCAGGGGGAAGAGTTTCTTTGAGCCCGACACGTACGGTGAGCTCGTTCGGACCGTCATACCGGAGGTACGGCGCGGCATCATACTCCTGCGAGGTATAACAGGCGATGTCTCCCCCCAGGAGGCTTCCGTTCAACCAGACGGAGGTTCCGAACATCGCCTGGTCGATCCGGATCGTCGCGGTCCGGGTGGGGGAAGCGGAGTCGACCCGGAAAGAGAGGTGGTACCAGTGGTAGGAAAAGGAGAGCCAGTCATACGACGGGGCGGCACAATCCACAAGCGAGGGGACGGGGATATTCGAACGCCACTCTCCCAGCGGGGCTTCGGCGGTCCCGGGAGCGATGTCCCAGAGGCCGTTCAGAGGCTGAACATATCGGGAACCCGTCGGCATCATGGCACCTGATGTTTCGCCCGGAGGTATTCCCGGACCCAGCCCCATTCAGGCTTCAACACGGGGGCGGCGTTCATCATCCCACCGAACCCAATGAGACGCCGGGTAAACATATTGTGCCGGGAAATATCGACCTTCTGCAGCCTGCCGTAGTACATCTTCACGCCGTACTTTTGCGCCAGACCGGCAATGAAACCGTCGATCGCATGTCGGCGCTTCTCGTAGCGAATTCTGGGACGAATGAGCCTTCGCAATGAATCGAGCGTGATTCCCCCATCGCCGGCCGTTCCACGCCTGGCGAGAACTCTGAAGACGGAATATCCCCCCTTGACAGCGACCGGCCCGATCAGCCTGCCCGTATCCGCCGCGAGAGCCCGTATGCCAAGTTCAGGGTACGAACGGACATGAAAGAAACCTGATTCCCCGCCTCGACCTGACCAGCCCGGCCGCCGTGATATCCTCCGCGCCAGGTCCGCCATGTCGGCACCGCCGGTCAACCGATCCACGCACTGAAGAGCTTCTGAGAGGCTGTCGGTCAGAATCTCCCGCACGTCAACTTCGTACGAAGGGTCGATCCGCCTGCCGTTCTCAATCAACGCTTCCATTTCATCCTCTTCACCCGGTTCGTCGCCCGGTATGCTCTGTTCCAGCATCAGTGCGCGCCAGTTATCACTCCACGCCGCAAGATCGTGCACCACCGACGGGGAATTCTGCAGGTGTCGCCTGTACCCCTCACGGGCGAGGAGTTCCTCTTCGACAATTCTCTTCACGCTCCCGTTGAGGACAGAAAGAAATATGTTCCTTCCAAGGGAAGGGGAGGAGAAAGGCTCAATCCGGAACGCCTGGATCGCCGTGCCCAGGCTGAACGGGCCGCCGGGCAAAGAGACCAGCTCGCGCCCGAGATCCGGGCGCAAATCCGATTCGAGAACGTCGATTTCTTCAGGGGCGAGAAGGAATCTCCCCTGGCTCCTGTGCGCGTCGGAGTCGGACATGATGATCGCATATATCGATCTGGCAAGGAGCCCAAGCAGATGCCTGTCCGCCACTCCTTTCTGCGGGCTGAGAACGGAACGCATGAATTCTCTCCCCCTGAGACGGGCTTTTCGCGACCGCAGGATGTCTCTTACAGAGGAGAGCTGCTTTGCAACATCCTGTTGCGCATACCGGGGATTCGTTTGCCCTTCGACAAGGAGGAGCACGACCCAGCCGAGGTTTTCCGAATAGTACGGAGCGGACACGGGGTGAGCCGGGCCCAGCGCATAAGCGTGATCTTCAAGTGATTCGTCTGCAATCCCGAATTCCACCGTCACGGTGTCCCGGGAGAGAAATCCCTCCCCGGATCCCGGAGGAGCGACACTGTCCGGAGTCGCAATTGCATGTATTTTCTCCGACAGTTCCTGACCGGTGAGCTCCGAGGAGCAGCGGAGGACGACAACCCGGAGAAGTAGTGCATACTTCCTCACCCCGGCCTCCATTTCACCGGGGGAGACGCCCACGCTGTCGGCAACTTCCCTCCTGTACAGCTCATCTCTGACAAACTCCCGCTCGAGGCCCCCCAGCCGAAGGAGCATGAGCGTGTCAAACCCGATCCCGCGCTCTGCAGCCTCGCTCGCGAGCAACCGTTCCGCGACGAGCGATTCGAGAGCCTGCACTCTTGAACTGTCAAATGTCCGGAGGCGCTCTTTTCCCGCCCAGGGCATGAGTTCGATCCGTTCGAAAAGATCCCCGGCAGTGATGATGCCCGCCCCCACCTCGGCGAGCGTATCGTCAGGGATGTGAGAAGAATTCTGAGCAGGAGAGCTGAGACCACAGAGTGAAAGGATGAGAAGTATCTGCACCGGGCGGGGGGGCATGGGCTCAGTGCTCCTCCAGCCAGCCGCCGGTGAAGCCGGCCCGCTCAAGTCCCCGGACGACGTACGGGTTCTTCTTCATGACATTCCAGACGAAGCCGTTGCGGAAGTTCTCTATCATAAGCACGAGCGGGCCCTGGTCGATCCCCAGATAGTCCCCGTCAAACCATCCACGGGGACCCGTCTCAGGAGTGAGATATGTCGGATTGAATGAATCGACAAATCCGCATTCCCTCCAGACGCGTTCGCCGAACCGATTTCTCATTCCCTTAAGGCAGGGAATCGCAATCTCCGGAGCAAAGGGGAGTGAACCCCCTGCGGCGGACGGAGAGAGCGTCCCGTCGTCGTTTGTCCAGTCGACAGATACACCGCGCGCAGCATACGATTGAAATACCCGCGTGATCCCCTCCACGGCGAACGAGGTATCACGAGGGCCGTCACAGGCCGAGAAGCCCCAGATCGAATCCGCATAATCACGGTACCTGCGCGGGTTGGTCACTGCGTAAGCGCGCTGGGCATAGGTCGCACGACGGGAGTTCTCGAAATAGTCGATTCCTTTCGACCTCATGTATGCGTCCTGAATACCCCTGAAATCGATCCAACAATGCGGGAATTGATGGCCGAACAAGGGACCGAAGCTCACGAATTCCTCTCCTTCGAATTCGGCCCAGACATACCTTGAGGTCCAGTGGTTCCAGACCGCCGGAGGAACAGGAAAGGTCGGAGAGCCCAGTGCGAGCAGATACAGGAGCATGGCCTCGTTGTAACCACGCCAGGTCATCCTGTGAAAGCCTGTCTCCGGCTCCCAGCCGAGGTGGATCCCTTCTTCATTTCCCATCGCCCACCGCCAATCGACGCGCCTGAAGAGGGAATCCGCCGCCATCCTTATTTCTTTCTCATCACCTGACCCGCGGTCGAAATACGACTGGCAGAACAGGACCCCGGCCATGAGGAGGGCCGTGTCCATCGTCGAGAGTTCGCAGTTCCACGTCCTGAGACCCGATTTCCTCCCCAGGAAATGGTAGAAGAAGCCGTGGTAACCCGTCGTGCCGGCTGATGCCGGCCCCTGCGGGAGCGCGATCAGCAGCCTGAGCGTTGAGAGCGTACGCCGCGCGGCTTCGCCTCGCGCAATCATGTTCCGTTCGGCGGCAACAGGATAGGCCGTCAGGGCGAACCCCATTGCACCGACGCTCGCGGGGGACTGCGACGGAAATCGGTCGGGTGTCAGCCCTGTGGCCGGATCAGTTGCGGTGAGGAAGAAAAGCAGCGTGCGCGATTGCAGTGTATCCAGAAAGGGATCCCATGGGGGGAGGGGAACGCCGGAGGATCCTTCCCCTCGGCCCGCAGGTCCACCGCACCGGACGATCGGGAGGAGAAGAGCGAGAAGAAGAATTGTGATCAGAGGCCTCTTTATCATCCGTCAGTCTGTTCTTTGAGTCGCCGCGTCATTTGAGCAGAACGATCTTCCTGGCGCCGGTGAAACCCCCGGCAGTCATTCTGCAATAGTACACGCCGCTGGCAAAGGAATCCGCATGCCATTCGACCGTGTGATCGCCAGGCCCGAGAAAGCCTTCCACGAGCGTTGCGACTTCCCGTCCCAGGACATCGTACACTTTCAATGTCGCATGCACAGGGACAGAGATGTGAAAACCGATGATTGTGGACGGATTGAACGGGTTGGGGAAATTCTGGAATAACGCCGGCCCCGCCAATATATTGGCGGAGGGCCGGACACTCGCCGTAACAGGCATGAAGCCGGCCCGCTCGAGGCCGAGCTGGATCACCGGGCTCTTCATAAACCTGTTCCAGACCGATTGCGTTCTGTAGTTCTCGACCATAAGCACAATCGGACCCTCATCGATTCCGATCTCATCCGGTCCCCACCATGACGCCTGCAGATTGAATGCATCGCGGAACCCATAAGGGCTCCAGATGCTTGTGCGGTACTGGGAGTACATGTACCTGAGTGCGGGGAGAGACACTTCGCTCGCGAAAGGGAGCGATCCGGCCGCGGCTGTGGGTGCGATCGTGCCGTCGTCGTTCTGTGCCGGCGGGGCCCCGCGGGCGGCGTAGCCGTTGGGAGGCGGACCGTCGCAGGCAGTCAATCCCCAGAGATTCTGGCCATAACTGGCGAAGTGCCCGGGGTTCGCGACACAGTACTGGCGCTGTGCAAGTGTCGCCCGTCGCGTGTTTTCGGCATACGTGATCCCCATCCCCCTCATGTACGCATCGGCAATATTTCTGAAATCCACCCAGCAATGTGAGTACTGGTGCCCGAACAGGGGGGGGAAACCGACGAATGTATAACCCGCATACGTCTCCTGCGTGTAGCCCGACACCCAGCTGTTCCAGACTGAGGCCGGAAGCTGACTGTTCACCGCACCGAGGCCAAGGAGGTTGAGCACCATCCCTTCATTGTAGCCGATCCACCTCGCGGGTATGAAGCCCGATCCATGGTTGCCGGCAGCGTCCGGATACCATCCCATTGTCAACGATGACCCGCCGTCCGTCATCCAGATCCAGTCCACACGATTGAATATCGAATCGGCCAGTGCCCGTATCCCTGTTTCGACCGAGTCTGTCTCCGTGAAGTATTGCCCGGCATCGAGAATTCCGGCAAGAAGGAGGCCGGTGTCAATCGAGGAGAGCTCAGTGTCCCCCGATCGGGTCGCGGTGTTCATATCGAGGAAATGGTAGAAAAAGCCCTTGTATCCCAGGACACCCGCCGAGGCACTGCTCTGTGGCCCGTGCCAGAACGTCCCCAGCGTCGCCAGGACGCGCGCACGTCCTTCGAGGCGCGTGATCCACCCGTGATCGACGCCGATACAGATCGAACTGAGCCCGAAGCCGACCGAGGCGATGCTCGAAGCGGATGTGGAGGAGCTCCGGTCCTTTATCAGGCCGTTGTCGGGATTTGATTCGTACCAGAAGAAGTCGAATGATGCGTGCTCCAGAAAATCAAGAAAGTCATCATCCGTCGCGAACGCGTGAGGAACCACTGTCACGGTGTCGGAATTCGGGCTTTCCACCGAATTCGTATTTACCGCCCGAACCACGTACGAATATGCGGGTCCGTTCGTGACACCCAGAGCCGAAAAGCCCTGCGATGTCAGCGTTCCCACGCTGACCTTCGCATACGGGCCGGAAGGCGAATAGGCGCTGTACACCGCGTAGCCAAGCAGGTTAACGTCGCGGTTCCTGTCCCAGTGGAGCATGACACACTGATCGCCGGCATAAGCGACGAGACGTTGGACCGCCGATGGACGTGTCGTGTCCGGAGGTCCCGCGGCAATGATCCTGATATAATCGATCCACACCGTATGTACGGCGCTGTCAGCCGCTCCCTGGGCAAAGTTGATGTCCTTGAGAACCGCCAGGTTGAACCCGTTGTAGGGAGAGAATGCAGTGAGCGGGATGCTCACCCGTTGCCATGTCGTTGTGTCACCGTCAATCCCGGACGGAAGGTATTGCGCAAGATTGACGGCATGCGCACTCAGATTGGCATTATCCTCGAGATCAGCCATGGGAAGCAGGGCGGCTGCGACAGGGGCGGGAGCGTTCACATAAAACACGACACTGTCATAGCCGGCGGCGTTGCGCGGCGTCCAGGCCGGACTTGCCACGAAGATCCGCCACGCGCCCCCCGCAATAGATCTCCACTGCACCAGCCCGCTGTTCGCTCCGGAGTACGCCTGGCCATTCATAACAGGAAGCTTATCCCTCGGCATGTTCGGTCCTGCCAGCGTCAGCGAACTACTTCCGGATGAAAACCCGTATGAGGCGTCATAGTAGGCTCCGCCCCCGGGATTCTCATCGAATATCACCAGGTCGGGTTTGGTCTGTCCGGTCGCCGGGGCGACTGAGCAGCAGAGGGCAACCAACAGACATGATGCACGTGCGCGGCAGATCGTGAGTCGCATGTCATCTTTCAGGAGGATTTCACGTCTTTTCCCATAACCACTTCCACCCTATGCTCTGAGCCTGGCTGAAACACCGGAAGGAGCCTTGTGCCATCGCGGCAACGCCCGTCGTGCGGCTGGCCGTCGAGCAGGATCGAGGCCACGCCTGTCTGGACGCCCTGAGGGTTTCTGACGAGGATGTGATACACAGCACCGCGGAAGAGCCGGCGTACGCTGAACTGTTTCCAGTGGGGTGGAATGCACGGGTCGATTGCCAACCCGTCGAATGCCGGGCGGACTCCGAGGATGTTTTCCACTCCGACCCGGAGGAGCCACGCAGCTGAACCGGTATACCAGGACCAGCCACCACGGCCGTAGAAGGCGGAGTCAGGTCCTTCGATATTTCCCGGAGTAACATATGGTTCAGCGCAGTACTCGTCGGGATGCATGCCCCGGCGGATCGGGTTGAGTCTCGAATACATCTCGAACGCCAGCGTGCCCCGCCGTAAAACCGACGCCGCAATTATCGCCCACGTCGCAGCGTGTGTATAGACCCCCCCGTTTTCCCTCGTGCCGGCCGCGTAGCGGGTCAGGTATCCGATGTACCTGTCAATCGTCCGGTACGCAGGATGGAGAAGCACCGGACCGGCCTTAAAGAGAAGCCTGCTCTCAACGGCGTCCATCACTTTTTCGGCCCTTCCGGGGTCTGCGACGCCGTTGATCACGGCCCAGGTCTGGGCATTGAGGAATATCTGCCCTTCTGTATTCTCATGACTGCCGATCTTCTCACCCGAATCCTTTGTCGCCCGGAAATACCACCCACCGTCCCATGCTTCCGTATTGAGCACGGTGCGGAGCCGGTCCGCTTTCTCCCGGTAAAGCGCCGCGCGGGGGTCATCCCTTTCCCGTTCCGCAACTCCGGCAAAGTCCTTCAGTATGCCGTAGAGAAAGTGCCCGAGCCAGACTGACTCTCCCTTCATCTCAAGTCCGACGGCACTCAATCCGTCGTTCCAATCCCCCTGCCCGATCAGGGGAAGACCCCGGGCGCTGGAGCGACCGAGCGAGTGATCGATGGCACGAGCCGCGTGATCGTACAGCGACGAAGAAGCATTCCCGTCGAGGAATGGTTCTTCAGATTGCAGGACGCCGAAATCCGCCGTCTCCCGGAGATAGTTCATCAGCACGAACGGGAGCCAGAGGAGATTGTCGGAGATATTGTTGCGGAGGCCGATCTCCGAAATCGGATGCCACCAGTGGTAGACGGAGCCGTCCATGAATTGGTGCCGTGCATGAAGCTGCAATTGCCGTTTGGTCTGTTCCGGATCGATCGGGAGGAATACCTGGCTGTCCTGAAGCTGATCGCGGAATCCGAATGCGCCGCCGGTCTGATAGTACGCAGTGCGAGCCCAGAGCCGGCCGGATATCGCCTGATATTTCAGCCAGACATTGGTCATGATGTCCATGGCCCTGTCCGGCGTGGAGACCTCGAGGGTTCCCAGAAGCGACTTCCAGCGGCGGCGGACTTCCTGAAATGCCGTTTCCACCCCCTTCGCGGAGCGGTATTTCCGGATGATCTCCTCCGCCTCGGATCGTGAATCGGCGGCACCGACAGTGAAGATCACAACGCTTTCTTCCCCGCCGTCCAGCGCCAGGTCGACAGCGAGGCTGCCGACCGGATCGAGCCAATTCCCCGACCGCTTTCTGAGCTTGCCTTCCCTGACAGCCGCCGGCATACGCAGGCTTCCGTACATCCCGAGAAATGACTCCTTGTCCGTGTCAAACGCCACGGGCCTCCGGCTGCTCGAGTGGAAGGCGACGTAAGGCCATTCGGTATTCCAGTGGCCCCGGTCCCCCGGGACATCCCAGAGCCGTTTGGTCGCAAGAACCGCACGGAGGTCGGCGTCATACGCCGTCTCAATAAACGATTTGTGAAACTCGCGGTGCCAGTCGGGTGCCGCCCCGAGTCCCCACTCAAGATACGTGAAGAGCCGGAGCTTCCGGGAGTTCCGGCCCGTGTTCCTTACCTTCAGCCGCCAGAGCTCAACGGGTTCATCGTTGGGAACGAATATCAACAATTCAGTCTCAATCCCCCCGGTGCGGGAGCTGATGACGGTGTAACCGATGCCATGGCGGCATTCGTAGCGATCCGGTTTCCCGCACACGGGTTTCCAGCCCGCAGACCAGACGCGTCCCTTTTCATCCCGGATGTAAATGTACTTCCCCCACTCATCACGCACAAGGTCCTGTTCCCACCGTGTAATGCGATTAAGCTGGGCGTGGGTCCTCCAGCTATATCCGCTCCCCGTTTGCGACACAGTAACGCCGTAGTCGCCGTTGCTGATGACGTTGATCCAGGGTCGCGGGGTTTCGGGCGTGGTGATGATATACTCGGTTCCGTCCGGCGAGAAATACCCGTACTTTGTACGAAACTGGCCGGGTGATTTCATGCGGGGGAAGGATTTCAAGAACAGAGACCGGGTCAGAATGCAAATGCGAGCGTGACGCGCTGGACTCCGCCGAGCCTTCCGAAGGATGCCCAGGCGTAGTCGAGTCGGAGGTCGTAGCCGAGGCCGTCCCACTGCACTCCTCCGCCGGCGGTCCACCCCACCTCGGAGTCCTTCAGGAACAGGCTCTGGTAGCCTGCGCGCAGGAAGAGAATTCTCTGGAAAGCCCATTCCGCCCCCATGTCCACGCTCTCCGCTTCGTCGCTCGGATGGAGGGCGTCAACGGCGAGCGTGACCGTATTGGCCCCGTCGAGGACGACGGGGTAGCCGAGGCCGACCCGAAACACGATAGGGAGCGTGAAGTAATCGGTGTTGAGCGTGGCAGGAAGCGTGCTGTTCGCCCCATAGCGTGTCGGATCCTCGTTGTAAGAGACCCGCAAATCCGTCCCGTCGAACCGCCCCTTTGTACCGAAGTTAACGAGACTTGCGCCGATGCGGAGCCCGTCGGGGGAGAGCTGGTAGATTGTCCCGATGTTCACGCCGAAAACCGCCACCGAGCTGTGCCAGATCCTTTCGCTGACGTAGTTGACCTGTATGCCGAACGAGAACCTGTCGGTCACCGCCATCCCCCAACCGAGGCCGATCAGGAGATCGCTGACATTGAACTGTTCCCCGGTGCCCAATGGCTGCTCCACCGTCGTGACCGGGATGTCGCCCGAGCTCAGATTTGTCACCGCAAGAGCAGCGGTGCCGATCGAGCCGATGCGGACTGCTGCGATCGCATTGCTGACGGTGATGCCCGCCAGCCACTGGTTGTATGTAAACTGAAAGTCCGATTTTTCCAGCGCCCCCAGCGCTCCGGGGTTATAGAAAGCCGCCACAGCCTCGGCCGACGATGTCACGCCGGCACCTCCCATGGCAGCAGAGCGTGCTCCGGGATCAATCAGCGTGAACTGGCCGATCGTCGTCCCCGTTTTGGACTGCGCGTGGAGTCCTGCGGCCGCAAGACAGAGGAAGAGAACGAGACCCTTCATGAGATTCTGAACCGGGGGCTTCATTTTATGATCGCGAATTTTCCGACATATGAGTCGAAACCCACGGCTTCGACATGAAAAATGTAGAGCCCGGGCGCCACATCGAGGTTGTCCTTCGTCCGGAGATCCCAGACCGCATATCCGCTCGTCGAGCCGTCCTGGCGGAGTGTCTGGACCAGATCGCCGCGGACGGTGTAGATGCGCACTGTCGCATTGACAGGAAGGCCCCGGAATTCCATCCGGCGATCGCCGCGCCCCGTCGTCGCAAACTTCTGGGGCTCAAAGCTCGCGGCCCCGGCATAGGGGTTCGGTACCACGTAGGGTGCGGTCCTGTACTGTTGCTTTGCGAGGCCGGGGTTGATCAACTGCCCCTTCGTCGTGAACGCGTACACGTCGTCATTCGCCACCGGGCTCGTAATCCGTGCCGTGTACACGTCGCCCGGTGCCGGCGGAACAACGGACGATGCGGGGGTGGGTGTGTTGAATCTGACCCGCCATGTCGGCCAGGCATAGAATCGGGCGGTATCCCATGGGAAGTAGGAGTACACGTCAATCCATTCATCGGCAAGTGAGAGCGTGCTGTCCTTGCTCGCAACGTCTTCATGGAGCGCGCATTTCAGGGGAACGGGCCCCGACGGTGTGTTTGCGACGGCCCTAAACTTCACGGGGACAGAGGGGGCGCCGACAACAAAGAGCGAAGTGTCAATCGGGGTAGCGGAGAATGTCAGCGTGAAATCATAGGGATACCCCGGCCTTGAAACATCGATCGAGTCACGGCTGAGATTTGAAATCGTCAGCGGCGTATGCGCTGCGTTGCCGAGGGCGAATCCACTGTTCACAGAGTCGAACGAAGCGACATCCGGGGTCGAGACCACGGCGAGTATCCCGTCCCCCACAGGGCCGCGCCCCTCCCCGTGGAAGTCCGCCCCGAAGGAGTATACCGCTTTCCCGGAAAGGCTGTCGGCGAGCTCATACCTGACGGCGTGCCTGCGACCGGGCGATGCTCCCGTGAAACGGAGCAGCAATGTCGTGTTATCGGGGACAGACTTCGAATCGAGTATCGTGAGGCCGATCGCGGCGCTCCCCGTCCCTGCGATGTGCCTCACCTGTGTCGCCGTGGCCTGCGTATAGCCGGGGACCGCCGGTTCAGGCCTGACGTCCACGACATTGACAGGGAGGACGGTCCCCCCCCGGAGCGTGCGGGAGACCGTTATCGCATTCTCAGAGGGAAAGAACCCGAGCGAGTCGTCGCCGTGGCCGTATGCACAGACCGCGTAGAAATACTCCTGGCCGTTCTTCACCGTCGTGTCGGTGAACGAATGCATGAGACCCGAATCCGTCCCCAGCCAGTAGTGCACTCCCTCGATCTGTTGGTTGGAGAATCCCTTGATGCCGTTCACAAGGTCGAACTGGGCCATGGGGACCCCGTTCCCGAACTTGTCTGTCCCGAGTGCGTTGGTTATCACCCGGGGATCACGGAATTCGGGATCTGTCGAGCGGTACACCCTGTAGCCTTCGAAGTCGTTCTTGCGTGTCACCGGGTCGATCCCCCGCTCCGAGACGTCCGTCCACATCACGCGGACATAGTGATCGCCGGTTTCAGCAGTCGCTGTCGGGATGGGGGGAGGGACGGCAAACTGGTAGTTCGCATTGTAAATCTGCTGGACTGTCCTGACCACTGTCTTCAGTTCGCTGAGATCGCCCCCGTAGGCCAGGGCGAGTGAGAATCTCTCGTGGTCGCCCGGGGGAAGCCGGAACGTGCCGGAGGCGAACAGAAAAGCGATGTTATAATTCAGAACGACAGGCACGTCGAACCGGTTCGCCGGGACCGGATCGGTCCACTTCTGGTACAGGACGGGGGGCCATATGCCGAAGAAGACGATGGCATCGACAGGGTCCGCCGGAGAAGGGCCTTTGATCCTGTTCATCTGAAACCCCGTCAGACCAATCTGATCGGATTCATCCTTGTCCGTCTGATCAAAGTCCGGCTCGCCGGCTGTCGGGATGCCGTCTCCTTCACCCAGGTCGTGCGTCCCCGGAACGCCATCCGCTCCAAGATCGTCGTACGTGACATCCCAGTTCATGTTCTCGTCGCCGGTCCACCAGATCCCCTCCTTGAATGCGGGCCTGTTCTCCAGTTTCCCGTAGAATGCCTCGAAATTCGCCATGTTGTAGCGCGCGTTCACATAGGCGCGGATGTTGTCCTGTCCCACGATTTTCGTTCCCGGCCCGCTGTCGCGCCTCTCGTCCGTGATGCCGTCGCTGTCATTGTCGATGAGGTCGTAGGGATTGCCCGGCGTCTCCATATACGCATACCCCAGGTATCCGGTCGGTGCACACGTGCTCGTAAGATCCACGCCGTGTCCGTACTTGTCCCACGTATAAACAAGATTCAGGCCTGTCGAGCGGTCAAAAAAGGCGTTGTCGTCATCGGACTCCGCGACACCGTCGCACGAGATTGCCGAACCGCCGACTCCCGAGTCCATGTAGAGGCCGAAGATGATGTTGTCATGGTAGTCTGTCGTCCCCTCGTTGGTAATATCATAGTGCCAGAAGATGACATTTGTCGCCTGCGGGTTCGCCCACTGGAAGCCCCGCACCTCGACGCGGAGCCCGAGCCCGCGCCGCGTGGCATCGCGGGAGTCGGGGAAAAAATGATCCCACCTGTCGTAGTAATCATCATCCATCACGAAGAAGCTCTCCTGGTCGGCGTTCGGCCTCTTACCGAAATATCCGTTCCAGCTCCCGGGCCACCCCGGATCGTTGGGATCGTTCGCTTTGTCGGGCCAGCTTTCCGGCCAGGTCCTCGAGTCGCTGCTGATTGCAATAGAGCGCCCTCTGTTGATTGAAGGGTCCGCCTGGAAATAGCCGGGGCGCGGCTCAAAGCGCATGACTTTCCCGGAATGAGGGCTGTTGTCCTGCCGCTCGCGGTACCCTGTTTCCATGATGAATGCCGGCGAGACGCCATCCATGACGCTTGCAAGGACGAACGGGGTTATACCGTCCGCGTAGTTGAGCCCGGAGCCTTTGGGCACCTCCACGGAATGAAAGACGGAGAGGTCGACGTGTATGGGATCGGGGGGATAGTCGCCGACCATCCCGTAATTCCAGAAGATTGTCCGGATATTCCCCGCATCGTGCGTCCCGGACCGTTCGGCGTCGTTGCTGCCGCGCTGACTCTTGGGGACAACCGGCTGCAGGGAATTTTGCGCCGGAGCCCGGAAGTGCGTCAGGCCCGCAAGCACGATGAGCGCGAGCAAACTTCGTATCTCTGTCTTCATCATGGAATCATCCCGCTCTTGCTTCATCAAGGATGTTAGAACCTGATACCGACACCGGCCTCGACCCTCCTCGGGGGGGCGAAGCGGGAGGGATCCGCAAGCGCCTCCCTGTCCGCCGCCGGCGACGTCGAGTAGTACGGACTTCCCGTCGATGCAAATACGGAACCGTTGGCAAAGCGTTCATCCGTCAGATTCAGTGCGCGGGCGAACACCGTCAGCGTCACAGAGCCGATGTGGAAGTACTTCTCGGCTCTCACATCAAGAGAAGTCCACGCAGGCTTCACCGAAGAATTCGTCTCGAGCTGGGCGCCGAACGCCGAGTTCACCGCGGGGGTATACGGGCTGCCGCTCCCGTAGCGGAGGATCACCGTGATCGAAAGGTCGTCCTGCTGCAACCAGGATGCCGCGAGGTTGACGGTGTGGCGCTGGTCCCAGTCGAACGGCTCCACGCGGGGGCGTGCATCCTGGCCCGATGCAGCACGGGTTGCGGTCTCATTCGGGTCGCTGGAGTTTCCCACAGCATTCTCGTAGGTGTAGTTCAGGGAGAGGGAGAGAGAGGCACCGAACCGCTGGTCGAGCGAGAGCTTAACGCCGTTGACGGATCCGAAATCCACATTGGTGAATCTTGCGTATCGTGCGTCCGCGTAGGAATCGATGAATTCAACCCCGAGGAGGTCCCGGATGTCTTTGTAGAAGATGCTGACATCGATGCCGAGGGTCTGGCCGAATTGCTGCTTGAACCCGAACTCATACTGAACGGTGAATTCCGGTTTGATGTCCGGATTGCCCAGGACGCCGTACTGGTCTATCCCCGCCTGAAGGTTCCGGAGGACCGAATAGTCCGAATTGGAATAGAGGAATTGCATCTCCGGCATCTGGTAGAAATGTCCGTACGAGAAATAGAGCGCGCCGGTTGCCGTTACCGGGTACGACATGCCGAGCCGCGGGGCGAGGACGATCTTCTTCGTCGTCCGCTTGAGATACGAACCCGGCACGTTCCGGATTGCGTTCGCAGGGTTTTCCAGATTGCTCGGCACCGTCGAATTGGCATCGAAGTATTCCAGGCGAAGACCCGCCCGGATGAGAAAATCGAGGACCTCCACCCTGTCCTGGAGAAACGCCGCAATCGTGATGGGATGGTATTCCCGGAAATCGGTGGCCAGAGTATCGGGAACGACACGGATTGTCGATTGCGTGCCGGAGACGATGTCGTACGCCAGCGCCGTCGGGGCCCCGAAGCCGAGCGCTGAGGACTGGGTTTCGATGCCGAACTTGAACAGATGCGCCTGCGACACCTGGCTCGTGACGGAGACTTTGATGAGAACCGTGTTTGTTTTCTGCTCAAACCGTCCGATATCATATCCCTGTATGATCGCCCCCAGCTCATAGTTCGGATCGCTGCGCGGCGCGCCGGCTCCGGCGTAGGCAGGATCATACGCCGAGGGGAAAGCAAAATCAGTGTACTTGAAATAATTCTGCCTCAGACTGACGGTATAGAAGGTGTTGTCGGAAAGCGTATGCGTCCAGTCGATGCCGTGCACGAGCGACAGCGTCTTCTGTGTTCGTATCCCGTCGGGGTCAAACCGGTAGTTGAAATCGTATCTGTGACCATCGACGATCCCGCCGATCGCCTGGTAGCTGATCTGGACGTCCGGGAGGGAGCGGTTTGACACCTTGAGCTGTCCCGACCATTCGCGGTGATCGTTCATCGCCACCGCCGCATTGTCCCCCGTCGGCGCGAAGATCTTGTTGCTGAAATCCGTCGCATCGGCCGGCAGGAAACGGCGCTGGCCGTACAGATACCCGTCGTCCGTGAATCTTCTCGCGTTGACGAGGAACGTCGTTTTCGGTATTCCCGATGGGCCGCTGAGGGACACGGTATAGCTCTGCACATGCGGCGGAAACGCGGACTTCAGGTAGGGAAAACCGGTCGGACCCGAGCTGCCTGTCGCGTATTCTCCTCCATACGCCTCGGCGGTCGCTTCATAGCGTTCATCGGACCCGCTCCGGAGCACCGCGTTGACGACGCCGCTCATCGCCTGCCCGAACTCCGCGTCAAACGTCCCCGTGATCACCTGGACCTCCTGCAGGACGGATTTGTCGAGCTGGACGACCGAGGAGTTGTCATAGGGATTGTTGACCGAGACCCCGTCGACCTGATACTGCACCTCTCCGGCGCGTCCCCCGCGGAAATGCCCGTCGACGACGCCTGCCTGCAGGTTGACGAGGTCATTCAGGCTCTGGACCGGAAGGGCATTGATGTCGTCCTTGCCGAGGATGGCCACCGAACTGGTCTGGCGCGTATCGACAAGAGGCTTCTCGGCAACAGAGGTGACCTCCCCCATCGAAATCACCGATTCTGCAACTGTGACGTTCAGCGTCGTCGTCTGTCCGGCACTCAGGCGCACCTCCTTCACGAGGTTCGTCTGATAGCCGACCGCACTCACCCTTGCAGTGTAGTCCCCAACAGGAACGTTCAGAATCAGATAGTAGCCGTCCTCATTCGCCGCGGCGCCGAGTGTCGTGCCGACGATCTGCACGTTCGCCCCCAACACCGGCTGATTCTTCGCGTCGACGATCCGGCCGGTCAGTTTCCCTTTCGTGTCGGCGAAGGCGCCGGAGGATGCCGTCAGTGCGACGAGGCAGGTCATGAGCACCACCGGCTGGCGCGCATACCGCCCCGCATGATGGAGGAACCATGAAGACATCATGGAGAATCCTGAAGAAGATCGCACGTAGAATGAGGGGGGCTCTCGAGAGAGTGTGAATCACCAGGGAGCCTTTTACCGCTCTCCCGATCGCCCCGCCCCGTTACATGTATGACGCACGAACCTTACTTGATCAGCACCATCGACTTGGCCGGCGAGAGGAGCTTCGCTCCCGTCGCGGAGGGCGTGAATTCAACCCTGTAATAGTAGACGCCGCTGGCGAACCGCGTTGCATCGAACGTCTTCTCCTGCGTCCCGGAGCCCGTGACCGTGATGTCTGATGCGTCCAGAAGCTGTCCGAGGACGTTGTAGACATTGATATGGGCCAGACCCGGACCCGAGACGCTGAACTGGATTTTGGTCGAGGGGTTGAACGGGTTGGGATAGTTGCCAAGGAGCCTGAATTCGGCGGCGACATTCTGACCCGGCTGAGACGCAATGCCCGTGACCAGCGTCGAATTGTCCAGAACGGCAAATGCCGGCGTTGAAGCCCATGGCCATTCGCGGAAAAACCAGGTACGGTACGCAGAGGTGTCGGTCGTGGTCAGGTCGTAGTCATGGTAGTTCAGCCCGATGGCCACGACTTTGTTTTGCTGGCCTGCCGGATAGCCGAGTTTCGTCAGGTCGAACGACGCCTCGATCTGGTAGCCCTGGCTCGGGGACCCGGCCGGAGTGTTGATCGTCGAGCCCGGCTTCAGATGCACGCCGTAGGCGATCGCACCGCGTGTGATCCAGAGTGGTGCATCCCATTGTGCCGAAGAACCGCCCTTGCTGACGCTGTCTATGGCAAAACCGAATCGATACCTTCCCATGAAATGCACGTTCGGGTCCCGCAGAGAGTCAGACGGGATTGTCATGTTGACCTGCAAGGCGTCGAGCTTATCGTCGCCATTCGCAGAAACGAGGGATGCGTCGGTCACATCCGCGCCGACATACAGTATGTCTCCCTTGAAGAACATCTTGACCTTCGCAAGTCCCGCGTCGATCGGTGTCGCGGGACCGACGGGAACAAAGCCTCCACTCCGGTCGGGACCAATCGTCGGGTAGGCGCTCTTTATTGTGTTGTTCCCGAACTGAAGGCTGACAGACGGGACATGGTTCCAGACGTCTTCCGACATGTTGCCGTCGACTGTGGGCGCGGCATAACTGGCCGCGTTCGGTATCGTAAGATCATACCCGTACGCAGGGAGGACCGCCGTGTTGACATTGACGTCGTTCCTCACAAGAATACGGCCTGCGCTCCCCTGGCCATCATTTCCCCATTCGTTCATAAACCAGGCTTTCATCCCAATCGCATTGGGGAGTTTCAGCCAGTCACCGTCCCATACACAGAATGTGGCCTGGATTGCATCAGTCGTCGCGGTGTTTGCGTTATACCCGAGACTGTCCAGTGAGACAGACATTTCGAAGACATAGCCGGTATCCGCAACGATTTTTCCGGTGCCATCGGTGTCGCTGTTTGCAATCCCCTGAACCGTGTATGCCGCCTTCAGGATTCCGCGTGAGGGAAGGTCCCCCCCTTTGAGGTTCGGTCCCTGCCCCATGCCGCTCGAATCCACCCAGGAGATGAATATGTCCTTCTGCAGCGTTACGCCGCTGGCGGCACGCTGGTTCCGCTCGTAGATCCCGCCCAGCAGACCGTCGGAGTTTTCCCAGCCGTTCCCGCCGACCGAGCTGTCCTTCGCGATCATGGCGATGTACAGCATGTTCTTCGATTTGTCGGCCAGAAACTTGAACACCACGTTCGGACCGTCGGTGGTAGCACCGGTCCCGACTGTGGTCTTCCAACCGCTGGAAGGGTTCCCGTCCTTCACACCGTATTTCACGACGACTGACTCGGCTTTCGCCCAGACAGCTTCATTGAGAACACCATCGAGGGTCATTGTCGCACCGTTGATGTCGCGCGCCCAGACATAATCCTTGCGCGGCTGAAACTGTGCGAAGGCGGCCGTTGCCACCAGGATCGTGGCAAGCAGCAACAATAGTCCACGTTTTTGCATGACGAACCTCCTGCATGTTTTTGTGTAGTGTACGAGATGAATAGACCAGTGACTCTGGGACCGTCCCATGCCCGGCTGCGGGCATGATTGCCCTCACACAGGCACGCGTACCGATGGAACAAATTCGCATAATTGCCGAGGTCACCTCCTTCTGGCACCGGTGAGACTTCTGTTAGTTTGTGCAACCACAAGAATGCCGCAGGCTGAGTCTGGTGGGAAGAACGGATTGCTGCTTCGCGTGGCCGTTTCTGTTCTTCACAGCATGGATCACCTGAGTGATGGCGGCGACGCCCAGGCCGTCGATGTCAACATTGACGGTGGTCAGCGAGGGGGTGATATACGCAGCAACCGGGATGTCGTCGAACCCGACGAGCGCGATATCTTCGGGGACCCGGAGTCCCGATTCCCGGATTGCGCTCAGAGCTCCGATCGCCATCGAGTCATTCGAAGCGACGATTGCCGTCGGCCGCGGATTCCGGGAGAGCAGCGTTCTGGCCGCATCGTAACCGGAAGCCTCGGAAAACTCCCCCGGAACTTCCAGGTCCGGGGACACCACTGCACTCCCCTCAGCGATCGCGTCACGGTACCCGCGGAGACGCTCGGCGGCATCGATGTTATGCTCCGTCCCTTTGAGAATCCCGATCCGTGTGTGGCCATGGGAGAGAAGATGATTCACCATCTGGCACACCCCGCCTCTGTTGTCGATGTTGATCGAGTCGAAGGCGTTCCCGTCGACATGGCAGTTGAGAAGCACAACCGGAAGAGTCCGGGGGAGATTTTCGTTCAGCGTGCTCGCGTCGATGTGCGGAGACATGATGATGAGCCCGTCAACCCTCCCGCGCATCATTCTCAGAGCAGCTTCGATTTCCTGGCGGTTATTGTGGGAGCTTGAAACGAGGAGATGAAAATTGCTTTGTTGTGCGGTCTGGTCGCACCCCCGAATGACTTCAGAGAAGAATTCACCGAACAGGTCCGGAAGGAGGAGGCCGATTGAATCGGTCCTCCGCATGCTGAGGCTCCGCCCGAGGACATTGGGGACGTAGCGGAGCTCTGTCGCTGCTTTCTTGACACGCGCCCGTGTCCCCTCCTCGACGGGATCCGAGTTGTTGAAGACGCGCGACACGGTCGCTATGGAGACCCCGGCACGCGAGGCAACTTCCCGGATTGTGACGCTCATGAACCGCCCAAGAGGAGTCGAAGAACAGTCAGCGTGATGTAAACGTTTACATGCAGAACGAAAAAAAAGAACGCGGAGCATGTAAGCGCTTACATACGAGTATAGGGAAGTGAGGACAATTTGTCAAGGAGAATCTTTACGATTTTTCGAGTTTGGGAGTTTGGGGGGGAAGAGGGAACTTGAAAACGGGCCTGTTTTGCGGGATTTTTCGGTGCTATCTGTCTACACCGTCCGAGAGAAGACAGGCTGCGTCTTCGACATCGCATTCAGATAGGCGTCAAAGCACATCGCAATGTTTCTCAGGAGAAGCCTCCCTGCCCCGATGATCGAGATCGTCGTCCCCTCCAGCCTCACGAGTCCATCGTCGACAAACTGAGCGAGATCATGAAGGGATGATTCGAAGTAGGTATCGAACACGATCCCGAAATTCCGTTCGACCCGGCTCTTGTCAAGCTCCAGATCGCACATCAGACGCATGATGACATACTTCCGGATCTGATCGTCATCCGTCATCCGGTAGCCGACATGGGTGGCGAACCGACCCTCATCCAGCGCCCTGTAGTACTCGGGGATGTTCTTCGTGTTCTGCGCGTAGCTTTCACGGAAATGACTTATCGCGGACATGCCGAACCCGTACAGGTCGGCCCCGGATTTCGTCGAGTAGCCCTGGAAATTGCGATAGAGCGTTTTTGATTTCTGCGCCCGGGCGAGCTCGTCCCCGGGCCGCGCAAAATGGTCCATGCCGATATACTCGTACCCGCCGGAACAGAGCATCTCAATCGTCATCTTGAGTATCTCCAGCTTCCCTTCGGGTGAAGGGAGATCCTCCGGGCGGATCAGCTTCTGATGCGGTTTCAGCCAGGGGACATGGGCATAGTTGAACGCGGCGATCCGGTCGGGGCCGAATCCGATCACCTTGTTCACCGTCGTCTCGAACGATGCGCGTGTCTGGAACGGGAGGCCGTAAATGAGGTCGAGATTGATGCTCGTGAACCCGAGCTCACGCGCCCAGTCATACACCTGGCGCGACATCGATTCGGGCTGCACGCGGTTCACCGCCTCCTGCACCTCCGCGTCGAAATCCTGCACCCCCATGCTCATCCGGTTGAAGCCCGCATCGCGGAGGGCAACAAGGTGCTCGCGCTTGAGCTCGCGCGGGTCGATTTCAACACTCATCTCCGCCGACGGGTCGATGCGGAACCGCTTCCTGATGTACTCTCCCATCTCCCGGATCTGGTCCGGGAAAAGGTGTGTGGGGGTCCCTCCTCCCCAGTGGACCTGGACAACGCGCCGGTCCGGTGCAATCATCGGAGCGACCGCATCGATCTCCTTCCGGAGATAACGGTTGTATTCCTCGATCCGGTTCCGGTCGCGCGTGATGAGCATCGTGCAGCCGCAGAAATAGCAGAGCGTGTCGCAAAATGGAAAGTGAAAATAGAGTGACACATCCCCCGTTGTCCCCGCGGGATTTGTCGCACGTATCTCCCGGCCGAAATCATCGGGGGTGAATGCCGCGCTGAAGAGGGGGGCGGTGGGGTAACTGGTATAGCGGGGCCCCGGCCTGTCATACTTCCTGAGCAGTTGCAAGTCGACGTTTGAAAAGGGGGAAGCCATGCACGATTCCTGCTCTGGTCCGATTGATGGCGCACAATGCGCTGATCACAGTGTACTGAGATCCGGTCCCAAATTCAAGCGAGGAGGGGGCACAAACGTGCAAAATATGAGGTTTTTCGCCGGAGTGAGCGCGTCACTCCATGATCAGTGTCGGATTGACCTCGACGATCGAGGCAATGGAATTGGTAACGAGGCAATGCCGTTGAGCTTCTCGAAGCGTGGAATGGACGTCGGTCTCGGACGTCGAGCTCGGCACGACGATCGTCGGGAATATGACGATACGCGTAAACCGGTAATCCCCGTCAACGAACTCGAGAACGCCGTTCGCATGGCTCCTGTAGGAGGTGATCGGAATCTGTTTCTTTGCGGCGAACGCGAGGAATGTGGCCATGTGGCACACCTCGACGGCGCCGACGAACATGTCTTCCGGCGTCCACATGCCGGGTTCCCCCCGGAATTCGGGCGGGCTCGTGATCTTCAGCATCGGTTTCCCTTCGGCTGAAAGAGTCCCCGACTTTCCTTCCGTCCACGACGTATTCGTCTTGTATGTATATACTTTGTGTTTCGGTTTTGTCAGTTCCGCCGCTCCCATTTTCGCCCGTCCCGTTGTGATATGTCAGTTGTGTGAATCACCCGACTTCGCATGGAGCAGGCGCTCCCGGGTATAGGGAATCAATCCCCCGGCATCGATGATCGCCTGTCTCGCCTGCGGCAGCTTGACGAGCGGGAATGAGTTCCCGGACGTTTCGTTGACGACCGTGTCTCCCCGGAAAAGAATCTCGTCCCCCGCAGCCGCCTCCACACCGGGGGCGGTCACGAGATCGAGCCCCAGGTTGATCGCATTCTGCAGGAATATCCTGGCGAAGCTGTGCGCCACGATCGTGAGTTCGTGTCCCTTGAGTGCGGAGACAGCCTGTTCGCGCGACGACCCGCATCCGAAGTTCTTCCCCGCGACGATCACGCTTCCGGCCGGCACGCGCCCGGCCTTCAGGGCCCCGTTGAAATCCGTCATATCCGCGAATGCGAATTGCGGTGTCTCGGAGGGGAGCACAGTGGCCATGTAGCGCCCCGGATAAATCACGTCCGTCGAAATGTCGTCGGCGAGTTTCAGCACGACTCTTCCCATGATCAGTTCCTCCCTTTCCGCGGATCGGTAATGACCCCTTCCAGCGCGGAGGCGGCTGCAACGGCCGGCGAGCAGAGATAGACGGCCGCGGAGGGGTTCCCCATCCGCCCTTTGAAATTCCTGTTCGTCGTGGAGAGGGCCGTCTCGTTGTCTCCCAACGCCCCTTCGTGCACGCCCAGGCACGGGCCGCACCCGGGGTTCATGACGACCGCCCCGGCGGCCATGAAATCGGCGATCAATCCCTTCCGGAGCGCCTGTGCATAGATCCTGCCGGAAGCGGGGAAGACGAGCATACGGGTCCCGCGTGCGACCTTCTTCCCGCGGAGTATCCCGGCAGCGACTTCGAGATCGTCGAGCCGCCCGTTCGTGCACGATCCGATGACGACCTGGTCCACCTTCGTGCCGGCGACTTCGCTGACCGGCTTGACGTTGTCCACCGTATGGGGACACGCGACCTGCGGAACGAGTGAGGAGACGTCGATCGAGATGAACTGTTCATACGTCGCATCGGGATCGGCCGCGGTCGCCTGCTGCGGGCCCTCCACTCCTGCCTCCTCTCTGAGGTAGCGGGCGGTTTCCCCGTCGGCGGGGACAATGCCGGATGTGGCGCCCGCCTCCACGGCCATATTGCAGAGGACAAGCCTTCCCGACGTGGACATCGAAGCGATGGTCTTCCCGTGAAACTCAATGACCTTGAAGTTGGCCCCCTGTGCGCTGATCCGGCCGATCAGGTGGAGTATGAGATCCTTCGGACCGACGAACGGCGGAAACTCTCCGGTCACGTCGACCCTGATCGTCCCGGGCACTTCGACGTTCAGGACGGTCCCCAGTGCCCAGACGCTCGCCATTTCCGTCGCCCCGATGCCGAAGGCAAACGCACCCAGCGCCCCGTGGCTCGTCGTATGGGAATCGGTGCCGACGACCACAGCACCGGGACGGACATAGCCGCTCTCCGGAAGCACCTGGTGGCAGATGCCCCCCGTGTCCCCCCGGATATCGTGAAACTTGCTGATGGCGTATTTCGCCACGAATTCCCGGACCTTCTTCTGGTTGCTCGCGGTCTTGGCCGATTCCGCAGGAACCCGGTGGTCAAATATGATCGCGACCCTAGATGGGTCCCAGACCATTGGGTCCAGTCCGGTCCCCCCGTATATTTCGAAGAACTGGTTGATGACGAGCGCCCCGTTTTCATGGGACATCGCGAGATCAACTGCGGGCTCGACGACATCGCCGGCCCTGACGCCGGGGCGCCCCGAAGCGCGTGCAAGTATTTTTTCCACAACTGTCATTCCCATCATTCTCTCCTTTTCACATACCTTACACGACGCCCGATTCCTTCAGCGTGGCCATATCCTCTTCCGAATACCCGATCCCCCCGAGCACCTCCTTCGTATGCTCCCCCAGAGCGGGAGGAGGACCCGTGACACGCCCGGGTGTCTTCGAGAACTTTGCGGTAAGGTTGAAGACCCGGAGATCGCCTATGCCCGGCACGGTGACAGCGGCGAATGCATTCCTGTGGGCGACCTGTGCCTGATTCACGGCCCCCCCCAGGGGGAGTATCGCACCGGCGGGGACACCATGGTGATTCAATTCATCCACCCACGCGGCCGTCTCTTTCTGCATGAGTTTCTCCTCGAGAAGCGGTGTGAGCTCCTTCCGGTTCTTCTTCCGGCCCTCACGTTCCCTGAACCGCGCATCGGCCTTCAATTCCGGCAGGCCAAGAAGATCGGCGACCGATTCCCACTGTTCCTGCTTGTTCGCCGCGATATTGATGTAGCCGTCCCCGGTCCTGAATACCCCGGAAGGAGCCGCGGTGAAATTGTCGTTCCCCATCAGCACCGGCTGCTGTCCTCCGATCATGAGGTTTGCCACAACCCACCCCATCAGGGGCATGATAGAGTCAAGGAGCGCGACATCGATGAACTGTCCCTCCCCCGTCCTCTCGCGGTGGTAGAGCGCCGCCATGACCGCGAACGCCGCATTGAGACCCCCCACGGTATCGCATACCGGGAAACCGGCCCGGAGCGGGTGCAGGCGCTCATCCCCGTTGATCGCCATTTCGCCGCTCAGACCCTGTATGATCTGATCATACGCGGGCTTCAGAGCATCG
Source organism: Ignavibacteriota bacterium (assembly GCA_003158475.1). Taxonomy (GTDB): domain Bacteria; phylum Bacteroidota; class Ignavibacteria; order UBA10030; family UBA6906; genus Fen-1273. Next base: position 57,061 of record PMJR01000116.1, read on the forward strand.
GGGCCGGTCTGACCGAAGCCCGAGATCGCGCAGTAGATGAGCCGCGGGTTGAGCGCGCCCAGGACGGGGTAGGCGAGGCCGAGCCGCTTCATCACGTCGGGACGGAAATTCTCCACAAGCACATCGGCCCCCTTCACCAGTGTGCGGAAGATCTCCTTCCCTTCCGGCGCTTTGAGGTTGAGGGTCATCGATTTCTTATTGGCGTTCTGGGCAAGAAAACTGGTCCCCATGAGCTTCCGGTTGAACTCCGGGACGCATCCCAGCTTCCGCGCAAGATCGCCGTCGGCCGGGTTCTCAATCTTGATCACCTCTGCGCCCAGGAGCGCCAGGTGCACCGTCGCGAACGGGCCGGAGAGGACATTGGTCAGATCGAGAACGCGGATGCCGGCCAGGAGATTGTTCCCATTCATATTTTCGCCTCTGCAGGCGTCCCGGTCCTGTAGACCGTCCCTGGAAGGTCCCTCCCGAAGAAATTCGCCATCTCCTCCGCGACGCCGACGATCTGATCAAGTTTCACGTCCCGCCTGAAGCCCATAGTCCCGAACATGTGGACGAGATCCTCCGTGCACACGTTCCCCCCCGCAATCTTCGTGAACGGACAGCCCCCCAGTCCCGCCACCGATGATTCAAAAGAGCCGACGCCGGCTTTCAGCGCCGCATACGCGTTGACGAGACCCAGACCGTATGTGTTGTGAAAATGGCACGCCATGTCGACGTCCCCGTCGAACGCCATGATGGCCGAGAACATCCGCTCCACCTGGTCGGGGACTGCGTGCCCCGCAGTGTCCGCAAGGCTTATGTTATTCAGGCCGGCATCGAGATAGCGGCGCACGATCGCCAGCACCCGCTCCTGCGGAACCTTCCCCTCGTAACCGCATCCGAAGGCAGACTGGACGGAGACCTGCACCCGCTTGCCGGCCGCGCCGGCCTCCCCCGCGATGGCAATGATCCGTTCCGTCGCTTCCCCGACACCCATCCCCGTGTTCTTCCGGCTATGGGTCTCGCTGGCGGAGACCCCCAGGCAGAACATCTCCACGCCGCAGGCAAGACCGCGTTCGAGTCCTTTCTCATTCAGCACGAGGGCGGAGAGCGTCACGTTCGCCGGCTTCTCACCCGATTCCCCCAGCGCCGCAAAGAGCCGGTCGGTATCGGCCATCTGCGGAACCCGTGCGGGATGGACGAACGAACCGACCTGGATGATATCGACGCCGGAATGCATCAGCATGCGGAGCCACCGGAGCTTCTGATCGGTGGGGACCGTCAGGGCTTCCATCTGGAGGCCGTCGCGGAGTCCGACTTCATGGAAAAGGAGGTCCGTCATCTGCGCTTTCATATCCTCCGGGCGATTGCACGGGCGAGATCGAGTGTCTTCGCATCTCCCCCCATGTCATATGTCCTGACTTTTCCTTCTCGTATCACGGAAGCGACGGCTGCTTCGACGTTTTTTCCTTTCTCCGTCTCGCCCAGCCAGTCGAGCATCATCTTCGCCGCNNAGCTTCGTCCCGATGTTCCCCGAGCAGCCGAACCCGAGACCCCCGACCATCTGGGCGGCGAGATCGGAGATGATGTCACCGTACAGGTTCGGGGCGACAAGCACATCGTAGCCGAGCGGGTTCTTCAGCAGCCACATGCAGATCGCGTCCACATTGGCATCGTCCATCGGGATCTCCGGAAACTCCTTCGCCACCTTCTTCGCTTCCTCCAGAAAGAGTCCGTCGGTCGCCCGGACGACATTCGCCTTGTGGACGACGGTGACTTTCCTCCGCCCGTGCTCCTTCGCGAACTCGAATGCGGCACGGACGATCCTCTCCGAACCCTTCCGCGTGTTCACCTTGCATGAGACGGCGTACTCGCCGGAGGGGACGTCCTTAAACGGCGCAAAGGGGGGGGAGATGCGCCCCAGGAGGTCCGCCAGCTCGCGGGGGACAGGGTTGAACTCCACGCCTGAGTACAGGTCCTCGGTGTTCTCCCGGAACACGACGAGGTCGATGGCGTCTTTGAGATTCAGGGGGTTCCCCGGATATGCCTTGCAGGGCCGGAGGCAAATATAGAGGTCGAACATCTGGCGCATCCGTACGATGGGGGAACGGTACACCAGGGCCTTCCCCCGGAGGGCCGGAATGAGCTCGGCCTCCGCCGCTTTTGCCGGCTTGGAGGTGATGGCACCGAACATCGCGGCATCGACGTTTCCCAGAAGCTCAACGGTGCGGCGGGGGAAGGCATCCCCCTCCGTGCACCAGAAGTCCCATCCGATGTCGCCGCTGATGTACTCGGCATCCAGGTGAAGGGCATCCAGAACTATGCGCGCCGCTTCCATGACTTCCGTCCCGATGCCGTCGCCGGGAAGCCATGCGATCCGATATTTTCCCATAGTAAATCTTCCGCTCGTTCAATAATTGTTGCCGCCATTGATCAGCCCGTACAACCATACACAGCTCGGCACACACGTCACCCCCGGCGCCTCAGGCGCACCCGGAAGGAGGGATTCCGGACCTCTCAGTCGGCCATCCCGGCCTCAAGATCGCGCTGCAGGAGGAGCTCGTCCAGCTCCCGGCGCAGCGTGTCGGCATGCCCCTGCTCCATCTCCGAAAGCGAGAGAAGAACCTTGCGCGTGTGCATGCTTCCTGCGAGATCCGCGGCGCGGCGGTAGTAGTCGCGCGCCTCAACTTCGTCGGCGATCGCGAGCTCGAGTATCTCCTGGATGGACATCGCGCTCCAGTCCAGATCCTCCCGGCGGTTGTGTGGCATGTCAGGCGAAGCTGTCGTTGATCCTGTCGATGGCATTGAATTTCACCGTCAGTATTTCCCGCTTCTCGCGGAGAACCGCCAGGGCCCTCTCCCGGTCCCGCACCAGCTCTTCAAGAATCTGGCGGACGTCGGGGTAGTCGCATCCGGCGGCGAATTGCCTGTACTCCCTGATCGCCTCCTGCTCACGGTGCTCCGCAACTTCAAGTGCCGTGCAGAGACCTTTGCAGGAGTGAACGCATGTGGTGTTCATGGGGACCTCGTGCACTATGGTGTGTGACTACGCCGGGACGGGCTCACGTGACAGTTCCATGCCGCGGCGGAGAGCCTTCTCGTTGAGGGGAAGCATGTGGTGATACCGCTCCGGAAGCACCTTCTTCAGCGCTTCCATGATCCCGCTGACCTCCACAACATGCGTCCGATCGAGGAACGCGCCCAGCACGATCATGTTCATCGTTCTTGCATTCTTCAGCTTTGTCGCTTCCAGGGCCGCCGCGATCGGGAGAATGTGTATGTCGGTCCTCCTGGGGGACGTGATGATATTGGTGGACTCGTAGACCAGGAGCCCCCCCGGCTTCACGGCGTGTTCGAACTTGTCGAGAGACGGCTGGTTCAGCGCGATCACGGTGTCGAACATCGTGGTGATCGGCGAGCTGACACTCGCGTCCGAGACGATGACGATGCAGTTGGCGGTTCCTCCGCGCATTTCCGGACCGTANNCCTTGATTTCGCCGGGAGGATAGAGGGGGAACATGTGCTCTTCCATCCACCTGTTCGCCTCCAGGGGGGTCATCTTCCAGCCGGACGGGCAGTTGGAAACGACTTCAATGAAGCAGGTTCCCCTGTTCTCTTTCTGGTACCGAAATGATTTCAGAATCGCCTTCTTCAGGTGGCGCACCGCACCCGGCGTGTGCACCGAATTCCTGCTGACGTAGTACACGCCGGGGAGCATCGCCAGCATCTCGGTGATCTTGAGGGGAAATCCCGCCGTCTCGACCGTCCTTCCCGCGGGGGAAGTCGTTGTCTTCATCCCGAGAAGCGTCGTGGGCGCCATCTGCCCCCCCGTCATCCCGTAAATCGCGTTGTTAATGAAAAGAACCAGTATGTTCTCCCCCCGGTTTGCGGTGTGAATCGTCTCGGCCGTCCCGATGGCGGCGAGATCCCCGTCCCCCTGGTAGGAGAAAACGTACTTCCCCGGAAGCATGCGTTTGACCGCCGTCGCGACGGCGGAGGCCCTGCCGTGCGCGGCTTCCTGCATGTCGATGTTCAGGTAGTTGTAGGAGAAGACGGAGCACCCGACCGGCGCGACGCCGATCGTCTCTTCCTGTATCCCGAGTTCATCGACCGCTTCCATGAGGACGCGGTGCACGACTCCGTGGCCGCAGCCGGGGCAGTAGTGGAAGGGAGTGTCGGTGAGCGTCCCGGGCCGTTCGTACACGCATGCGAGACCCGAGACATCCGGACTGATCATGTGGCGTTCCATTTCAATAAACCTCCTCATGCTGTGCCGCGTCCTCTTTCACCATCCCTTCAAGCGCCACGAGCACCTCGTCCGGGGCGGGGATGATTCCCCCCATCCGTCCGTAGAATCTGACCTGGACGCGCCCCTCGACTGCGAGGCGGACATCTTCGATCATCTGTCCCGCGTTCATCTCCAGCACGAGCACCCCCCTGACCGTCTCCGCGAGCCTGCGGATCGCAGCCGTGGGATACGGGAAGAGGGTCACCGGTCTGAGAAGTCCCGCCTTGATTCCCTGCGCGCGGGCCGTCTCCACCGCCCCCTTCGCGATGCGGGCCGCGAGGCCGTACGCAACGATCAGGTACTCGGCATCTTCGGTGTGGAAATGCTCGCACCGGGTCTCGTTCTCCGCGATCAAGCGGTATTTTTCCTGAAGGCGGAGGTTGATCTGCTCCATCATCTCCGGTTCAATGTGGAGCGAGGTGATGATATTGCGCTCGCGTGTCTTCGGTTTGCCGGTCGTGGCCCAGGGTTTGGCGACGATGTGTTCCGCCGGATTGTACTCCCTGAACGTCACCTTTTCCATCATCTGCCCGAGCGCGCCGTCGGCCAGTATCATGACCGGCGTCCTGTATTTATCCGCAAGATCGAACGCGTCGAACACAAAATCCGCCATCTCCTGGACGCTGGAAGGAGCAAGGACGAGAAGGCGGTAGTCCCCGTGGCCTCCCCCCTTCACCGCCTGGAAATAGTCCCCCTGTGAGGGCTGTATCGTGCCGAGCCCCGGCCCGCCGCGGCTGACGTTGACGACCAGGCAGGGGAGCTCCGCACATGCGATGTAGGAGAGTCCTTCCTGCATGAGGCTGATCCCCGGGCTGGAGGAGCTCGTCATCACGCGCGCACCCGCACCCGCACCGCCGTACACCATGTTGATGGAGGCGACCTCGCTCTCGGCCTGGAGGACGATCATCCCGCGCGCGCGCCCCTCCGCAGCAAGATACTCGAGAATTTCGGACTGCGGAGTTATGGGATATCCGAAGTACCCCTGGCACCCGGCGCGGATCGCCGCCTCCGCAAGGGCTTCGTTTCCTTTCATCAGTCTGAGGTCGCTCACGGATTCTTCCTTTCGTCATCGATGGTGACGGTGAGGTTCCGGGTGACATTGCTGATCCTGGCCACCGGCACCTTCTCATTCTTCCTGTTCTCGCGGTAGACGGTGATTACCGCGTCGGGGCAGACGAGGGCGCAGTTGACGCACCCCGTGCAGTTATCCTTTATGAGGACCGCGTAATGGTACCCCTGCGCGTTGATTTCCCCGGACAGCCCGAGGCTCTCCTGGGGGCAGGCATCGATGCAGAGCTCGCACCCCTTGCAGGTTTCTATGTCGAACGATACGTTTCCCCTGATGGCCATCGGGTCTTCTCCTTACAGGTAGTGATGCACTTTCGCAAATGATTCCAGCTCTTCCCGGAAGGACGGATGGGCGATGCCGATGAGAAGCTCCGCGCGCTGTCGCACCGTCCGCCCGTGGAGGTTGACAACACCGAATTCCGTCACGACGTAGTGGACGTCCCCCCGCGACGTCGTGACCCCCGCCCCTTCCATGAGCCTGGGGGTGATCCGGGAGATCGTTCCGTGTTTCGCCGTCGAAGGAAGGGCGATGATCGGCTTCCCCCCCTCGGAGCGGGCGGCCCCGCGGATGAAATCCACCTGGCCGCCGAACCCGCTGTAGAACCGGTATCCGATCGTGTCCGCACAGACCTGCCCAGTGAGGTCGATTTCGATCGCCGAATTTATCGCAACCATCATCCTGTTCCGGGCAATCGTGAACGGATCGTTGGTGAACTGCGTCGGGCGGAACTCCATCGCCGGGTTGTTATCGATGAAATCAAAAAGAGCGTGCGATCCGAGCACGAAGGAAGTGACGATCTTTCCCGGGAGCAGGGTCTTGCGCATGTTCGTGATGACTCCCGACTCGACGAGCGGGATGACGCCGTCGGACACCATTTCGGAGTGGATCCCCAGATGCTTCCTATCGCCGAGGAACTTCACCACGGCATCCGGGATGCGCCCGATGCCGAGCTGCAGCGTCGAACCGTCCTCGACAAGCCCCGCGATGGAGGATCCTATTTTCTGATAGGTCTCAATTTCCTCCGGCGTCTCGTCCCCCTCCATCTGGGGGAGCTCCTGCAGCGGGACGGCGACCTCCACGCAGTAGTCGATCCTGTTCATATGAATAAAGCTGTCGCCGAGCGTCCTGGGCATATTCGTGTTGATCTGGGCAATGACGATCTTCGCCACCTCGGTCGCCGCCTTCGTGCACTCGACCCCCACCCCGAAACTGCAGTAGCCGTGCTCGTCCGGCGGCGAGACCTGTATGAGTGCAATATCCACAGGGTAGTGCCGGTCGTAGAGGAGCGCGGGGATCTCCGAAAGGAATATCGGGGTGAAATCGGCCCTGCCGTCGCAGACGGCTTGCCTGACGTTCTTCCCTATGAAAAAGGCGTTGTGCCGGAAATGGCCCTTCATTTCCGGGCGGACGTAGGCTGCTTCGCCCACCCCGAGCAGATGGCACACCTCGACGTCCTGCAGCTCCTCATACCTCTCGACCATTGCTCCCACGAGAACCTGCGGCACGGCACACCCGGGGTGTATGTAGACCCGGTCGCCCGAGTGTATGACGGAGACCGCCTCGGCCGGAGTGACGAATTTCCGCCTGTACCTGGCCTTGACTGCCTCTGAAATGGAATTATAGTGCATGAAGTTCTTTCGGGAGTGGCATCTACCGTGTCCCCTCGAGCGAAAAGGAAAGATCCCGGATGATGTCCTCAGGTTTTTCCAGCCCGATCGCCAGGCGCACGCCGCCGGGGTCGAGCCCCTTGGCAACCTGCTCCTCCGCGGGGATCGCCGAATGGGTCATGGAACCGGGATGCTCGATCAGCGTCCTGATGTTCCCGAGGCTCACCGCCAGCGTAATGCAGTAGGCGTTCTGCGCAATGTGATTGATGAACCGTTCTGCCTTCGCGAGTGCTTCCGGGGCCGTCTCTCCCCTCATGACGAAGTAGATCATCGACCCGGGGGCAAAATTCCCGTCGTAGTCCACCATCTGGGTGCGCGCAAGCGCGGCCTGGTTGAACGTCGGGAGGCCGGGATAACGCGTGCATTCGATCTCCCTGCGGGTCGACAGGAACTCCGCGACCTGCATCGCCGTCTGCTGCATCTGTCGCATCCGTAGGGCAAGGGAAGGGAGCCCCTGGACCAGAACAGGCCAGGCGCTCTTGGGCGAGAGAATCCCCCCGAAATCCTTCCGGTACAGCATCAGCAGGTCGCGGCTCCATTTCGGGCCGATGACCACCCCCCCGATGTCCGTGCCGAACCCGCCGATCGCCTTCGTCAGGGAATGGACGACAAAATCGATCCCCAGGGTTATCGGCCGCTGGCAGAACGGAGTCGCGAACGTGCTGTCCACCACGGTGGTGATCCGTTCCCGGGCGGACCGGGTCCTATTGATCGAGGCCGTGAGCTCCGCGATCGCCCGCAGGTCGATGAGCCTGAGTGTAGGGTTCACCGGCGATTCCATGTACAGGACGCGTGTGGCTCGGGTGATGGACCGGCGGACCTCATTGATATCGGTGAAGTCGACAAACTTCGCGTTGATCTTGAGGCGGGGATACCAGTTCGTCAGGAGAGAGTAGGTGCATCCGTAGAGCGTCTTGTGTGCAAGAATCTCGCTCCCGGCCCCGGTGAGGATCCCCAGGACACCGGAGACGGCCCCCATCCCGCTGCTGAAAGAGACGGCGATGTCCCCCCCCTCGGCGAAGGCGAGGTTCTCCTCCAGCATATCCTTGTTGGGCTCCCCCAGCCTGTCGTAGATGTAGATGGGAGCCTTTGATGTGACCGTGAGTTCGTCGCTCGAATGGGCAAACTCGGCGAACCCCTGGGCCCCGCGCCGCGCGCTGTCAAGTCTGAACGTCGCGCTTCCCGAAATGGGCGGGAGCAGGTGATGGCTGTAGTCCCATTTCGGATTGTCCATCTGGCCGTAGATGAGATGGGCCTCGGCCGAGTACCCGTCTTCTTTATTAGCTTTTTCTTCTTTTTTCGTATCCATGTGTCCAGCCTTTCAGGAAACAGGAGAGCCCGCGCTCCCCTTCAGGTGACCGCACCGGTCAGCAACACCTCTTCGACGGAGCGGCGCGGCGTCCTCGCCGGCTCGGTCAGCGAAAAACCAATTCGGAGCAGGATCTGCGGCCAGTCAGAGAGACCGCAGAGTCCACGCAGCCGCACCCTGAGGTCCGGCACCTGGACGGGCATATTGAAGTAGCTGTGATGCAACCCCTCGCGCGTCACAATCAGGAGCAGGTGCTGGAGGAGCTCCCCGCATGCAAGCCAGTCCGGCACGGAGTCCTGGGCCTGCAGGACCACCAGCCCCGGCGCCTGGGCGCAAAGGTTCCTGTCTTTCGCGGCTCTCAGGGATCCCGTGTCGAGGACCCTTGTGGTCCACGGTCCGAGTGCAGATGCGACGCTGTTCACGCCGAGCGCGGCCCCGGTGATGCCGTCGGGTCTTTGGGTCCAGTTCGGCCTGATCCATTCAGCCAGGTCGCTCCTGAACGACGGATCACCAAGCTGCATCCGGTCCGCGGCGGCGACAAGCTCACTCACCTGACTGTTGACACTCCCGTCGGTGGAGACAGCCAGCGACGCCCGCCTCCCGACATCGAGCCCCCTTATCCTGCGGAGAATCGTCTCGGGGACGCGAGAGTAGAGGAACGGATACCGGTTGGTGTGGCGGCGGACGATCGGACCGAAAAGCGAGGCGATCCCCTCGTCACCCTCAGACTGTGACGCTCGCCGGGAGAGTGCCGCAACAGCCAGCGGTCGTTCGGAATCGCCGCTGTAGGAGTAGGTCACGCGGCTTTCCATCCCGAACCGTTCCGCGGCGACGCGGAGCGTAAAGACGGCGGCGCCGATGCTCATCAGCAACTCCCTGTTGCCGGGATCGACAACCGGCATGCGCCGGGAATAGTCGGCATACACTTCGATACCCCCGGGAACCAGCGCAAACTTCCACGGCTGCGTGTTGTGCGTCGAGGGGGCGAGAATCGCGTAGCGGAGAAGGAACGCCGCCTGCTCGTCCGATGATCCGGTCCAGGGAAAGTCATTCTCGTTCACCCCGTACGGCGTGGTCATCGGATCGTACTCCCTCTGCCGCATGGGTTTCCCCTCCGGCGGCCCCAGCCCGGGGGTGGCATGGACGAGCATCGTCACGCCTCCGCCTGCGGCTGGAGTTCTCCGATGGCGCGGATCGCATCCACAGGGCAATCATCCATCGCTTCCTGGATGAATTCCTCCTCCTCCGGGCCCCTGGGCTGATGTGCCACGAAATAGGTGTTGCTCGATTTCTCGAAGTCAAAATTCTCGGGGGCGACGGCCGCGCAGTACGCGCATCCGTCACACAGCTCTGTCGTGTAGTACTTCCCCGGGACGTTGTACGGGAGTTTCTTCGACTCTTCGGCTTCCATCACGACTCCTTTGATCGTTTGAGAAATGCGAGGAGAAACCCGGCCATCATCACCAGCGTGCCTCCCCAGAGGAAGTTGATGCATGGCTTGATGCTTGCATCGATGACAAGCGATTCGGGGCCGGCGACCGCGTTTGTGGACGCCCCGGATGCGTTCGCCGTCTCGACCCCGACCGGCGATACGTAAATGTCGTGCAAAAGGAATGATGCGATGTCCGGCGTCCGGAGAACCCCCTGATCGCTGCCGGGGGACATCCCCGGCGAGAGCCTGAACGACTCCCCGGGGGAGACGACGCTGATGTTGAACACGATCCTTCCGTCCGGGAGCTGCGTGTAGCCGGTGTACGTCATCGAACGTCCCAAAACGGTGCGCGGGGTATACTGCGGCAGCGACACATGCTCCTTCGAGGAGAAGCGCCCCGTGACGATGACTCCGATGAGGAGAAGAGCAATCCCGGCGTGGGCGATTTTCCCGCCGAGGGACCGCCAGTCGGCACGCGCAACGCCTGCACCGATCTTGACATTCACGTACAACGCAAAGAGCGATGTGAATATGAGGAGGAGCGCGCCCGCGTCCTGCACGCCCGCGAAGAGAAGGATGATGCAGGAAAGGGCGGCGGCGCCGAGCGATGTCAGAGACCGCCTGATCGTGTACGAGCCGTCCTGGACCTCCCACTGCATGAACAGGCTGTACCCGATCAGGAGCGTGATGATGACCGCAATCGGGAGGTTCGTCGCGTCATAAAACGACGGCTCCACCCGGGTCTTCGACAGAATGGGGAGGCTCGTACCGAAAAGGACGACCGCCGCGCTCAGGAGAAGCGTGATGGTCCCCCAGCCGAGCGTCGTTTCCCTTGTGAGGAGCCCGCTCCTTTTTCCTTCGGGACGGAAGAACCGGCTGCGGAGGAGCAGGAGGGCCGCGCTGAGCACTGTCACGAGGATGAGCCCGCTGAGCAAAAGCCAGTAGATCTGGGCGCCGGGATCCGTGAACGCGTGCACCGAAGCGTCGCCGAGTACTCCGCTCCGGGTCAGGAACGTGCTGTAGAGAACAAGGAGAAACGACACGAGAGCGAGAGCAAAGTTGGTCCTGATGTACGAGTTCGTGCGCCGCTGTGCCAGGAGCGTGTGGAGGAGGCCGACACCGGTCAGCCAGGGGACAAGGGACGAATTCTCGACCGGATCCCACCCCCAATATCCCCCCCAGCCGAGGACCCCGTACGCCCAGTATGCACCGAGCATGATCCCGAGCCCCAGCACCGAGACCGAAAAGAGAAGCCATGGAAATGCGTGCGTCGAGAGCATGGCGGCATTCTTTTTCCAGAGCCCTGCGACGGACATGCTGAAAGGGACAGCCATTGCCGCGAACCCGAGGAACAGGACGGGGGGATGTATCACCATCCAGAGGTTCTGAAGGAGCGGATTCAGGCCGCGTCCGTCAGGAGGGGGGGACGCCGGGGCTCCGGGGAACATTTCCCACAGGGTGCGGAACGGGGACCTGACGACGACCAGGAGAATGAGAAAAGCCTCCACGGTCATGAACACTCCCATCACAGGGGACTCGATCCCTCTCTTTTTCGTGTATCGGTAAAGGAGGATTCCGATGATCCCCGAACAGAGCGCCCAGAAGAGGAAACTTCCTTCCTGTCCGGCGTAGAAGCTTGAAATCAGATAATGGACCGGCAACGAGTTGTCGCTGTAACTGTAAACATAGCCGGCCGAATAGTCGTGTGTGAGGATGAGGTCGAGGAGACTCAGGGACGCAATGACAACGAAGAGCGTGGAGGCGAGAAGAAACAAGCGCGGCCATGAGGGGGAGGTACCCCTTCGCAATGCCGATCGGTAGTAAAACCCTGCCGAAAGGACCGCCGATACCAGCCCGGCGATCATCGCCGCATTTCCAAGAACAGTCATCAAACCTCCCCGTATTGACTCCCGCTGGTCTTATTTCAACATGCGTGCCACGAAATCCCCGGGGGGGGTGCTGAATTGCATCGATAGGGGGCGTTTTTGAGGATTGCGGAGATCCGGGGAAGGGAATCCTTCCAATCCGTGAGAAATGGTTGGCAGGAGTGAAAAACCGGACTCCGGCAGAATGACAGAAAAAATTGAAGAAATGGGGGGCTCAGCCCATCAGCCGCTTCTTCAACTGGGTCTCTTCGATGACCTGAACGATGAGGGGGAAGTACCTGTCGAGCGCACATTCGGTTTCATCGCGCAGACGGCAGGCACCTTCGGAGGACTGGCCCGTACAGACTGCACAGACTTTCTTGCGGAGCTGTTCCACGTACGGTTCTACTGACGGACTGAACACAGAGTTTACGGTGTTAATGATCTGCGGGAAGTGCGTCCTGATCGCGCAATCCCGCCCGTGGGCGATAAGGCAGCCTCCACCCCCGTCTCCATCCACGCACTTCGCACAGATCTTCTGCTGCAGCGCTACCCAGTATTCCTCGTCTGTTGGCATGGTCCGCCTCCCACTGGTTAAGAACATTGAGATTACTAGGAGTCACTTCATCGGCCTCGTCCCCCCGAAGGCGCTCACAAGGTCGATCACACCGTTCATGTGTTTTGCCCTGTTCAGGATATTTCCGTTCGCGTCGACGACGTCGCCGTGGCAAAATGCACACGCACTGAGAGCGTAATCCTCGTGTCCCACAGGTGTGTATTTGTCGGGCCCAAGGCCGTGGCAACTGTAGCACTGCCCCTCCGCCGACCCGGCGGTCCAGGCCGGTGAAGCCGAGGCCCCGACCATCACCGTGGCGGTGTCCTTGTACACAAGCTGCGCGATCGACGAGGCGGAGGTTTTCCGGAGCAGCCAGTTCCCGTGGCAGTATGTGTTCGAGCATTTCGTGGTGCCGGGATCGAACGCAGGATGCGGGGCAACCGATCCGTTCCCCGTCACAAGATTCGCAAGCGTGTCCCTGAAAAATACGCTGGCGACTGCCGTCATTGTCGCGCGGGGCGAGAATGAAGGACCATGCTGTGCCATAGTCATGACAGGCCTCAGTATGTGACCGGGGTCTGTCCATGAGACAGGGACGACATGGCATTCCTGGCACTTCACGGATTTGCCGGTGGTTCCCGTCAGGAGGTGCTTCTGATGAGCGCCGACACCGGGAGACGCCGCGGAGGTATCGCCGGCGACGCTTCCCGGAGGAGCAGCCGAGAGGAGAAGCGGGAGTCCCGTCAGGTTCGCAGCGGCGGAAAACGTCCCGTGGCATGTGTTGCAGGCTTCCGGAGATTTCCCATTTCCCGACGCGTCGACGTGGCAGCCGGACTGCTCGCACGATATCGCAACCACGGGTCCCCCCGTGTACGACGCGCCGTGGCACTGCTGGCATGCCGGAAGGGGAAAGTATCCGGCGCGAAGGTACCCCTGATGCCTCCCCGTGGCGATGCTGAACATCACCGAATGGGGATAGGGGGCGTGGCACTTGAAGCAGGCGACCCCGCTTGTCCCGCCGGCGTAGTCGCCGCCGTGGCACACGCGGCAACTCTGGTCATTCCATGCGGGCTGTGCGGCCTGAAGCTGCCTCCCGTGGAAACCGGAGTTCAGGGGAGCGGACCACGCCGCGTCGTGCACATTCACGCCCGGTGCGACCGGCGCAGGGAGGTCTTTCCGCAGCTCGCTGCAGGAGAGGGCGACGAGGGCGCCCGCGAGGAGAATGCCGAGTCTTTTTTCCATTGTCATCTCACTTTCTCATCACTCCGTGGCAGTACCCGCAGAACCCTTTTCCCGCGGTGCCGCCGGGGAAGGCATTCATATCGGTATGGCAGTTGTAGCATACCGCACCGGGATCGGTGTGCCACGACCCGTGCTCTCCCTGCATGAATCCGGCAGGATGCGTCTTCGGATGGATCCCCTTGATCCCGTCCGGATCGATGTGGCACGTGATGCAGACCGGGTCCGCACCGCGCGCATCGTGGCACGAGGCGCAGCTCTCGATGTCCCTCCGGGCGATCTGGGCATGGCGCCCTCCCCCGGAGCCGACGCCGAACGTCGTAAATCCCGGGGCGAGATGGGACGCGGGCTTCATCCCCGGCGTGAGGTTGTCTCCCGCGGCATGGCACTGCTCGCAGAACGTCTGCGCGTTGTGGCAGCTGGCGCATTCGGTCGCCTTCGCCTTCGCATCGATCCCGTGCGTGTAGCGGTAGTTCATGCTGTGCGTCATCTGCAGAGTCATCTGCTTCGGACCGTCCGTGGGGGAGGAACTCCGCGGGGAAGGCTCGCTCATCAGCGCGCTCCGTCCGAACCGCTCCAGCGGGGCCGCACCGTGGCAGTCGGCGCAGAAATTCTGCGTATGGCACGTGGCGCATGAGACATCGAGTCCCCCCAGGCGCGTGAGCTTTTTGTGTTCCTTCTTGAAATCGGCAACAAGGTGGTCGGAGGGGATAAGGTTCGTGAAGCTCGTGTGGCATGATTCGCATGTCCCCGTCGCCTTTGCATTGTCATGGCAGGTGATGCATGTCGTCATCGGGGGCATGTTGGCCGGGCCCGCATACTCGGTCTTGTCAAGCCCGGCGTGGCACAGTGCGCACTCCACGTTCTTCATCGCGGTGTGTTTTGCGTGGGAGAACACGATCGTGCGGACCGGTCGGGGCGCCACCTGTATATTGAGCGTATCACGGTGGCAGTAGCCGCATTTTGTGTTGACCTGCTCTTCGTGACACGTGATGCAGTTCTCGTGCGTGCTCCGGAGATTGTCGGACGACATCGTGCTCGTCGACGCCCCCTTGTGACAGTCCACGCATGCCACCCCGGCTTCCGCGACGTGGAAGGCGTGGGAGAACTTCAGCGACTTCTGATCATCGTTGTCGGGCCACCCAGCGGGAGCCGCAGAGCGGCGGGCCACCGCGGTGAAGAGGGCGGCCGTGAGGACGAGCAGTATTATTGTCCAGCGTCTCATCAATTCACCTCCTGTGCGAAGAGCGACACCCGCTCGGCGAACCAGTACATCAGCTTCACCTGGAGCCTCATGTCGCGGCTATACATCCTGTTCGTCATCCACTGTCCCTGGACATCGAACGAGAAGTTCCTTGTGGGGCGGACGGTGGCCCCGGCGAGAACCGCCACTGCGTTGTGCCTCATATCTTCCGCACTCAGCCGGTACAGGGACCAGGAGAGGCCGAGTGTCGGGACCAGGAGGCGGTCAAAAAGCGGATACGCGGCCTGGGCGCTGAATGATTCGAGCTCACCGGCATACCCGGTGCTGCCGCTGTAGCTCACGCTCCCGTATCCTGAATTGAGCCCGAGTGTCCAGGTGAGGCTGCTCGTATCCGTGTAGGAAACAACCCCCAGTTTCCCGAATGCGCGCAGGAGCGGGGTGAACCCGTATTCGACCCCCCCTTCGACCTGGCTTGTGGAATTCATCGTAAAGACCGAGAATATCGAATTGAACGAGATCCGCGGTTTTCTGTATGTGTAGTCGCCGGTGAGCGCCAGAGCGTCGGTGACATTCACCCGCACCGATCCCTGGCCCCGGGAGGTCTCTTTGTAGTTGAAATCGTAGTCATAGCGCCCGTACACCGAGACGGTTCTGCCATTGGACCATGACGCGTCGGCGCTGCCGAGCTGTTCGGCAATCGATCCCCCCCCGATCATAAACGGGATATAGAGGTATGTCTTCAGGCTGTCGCCAAGCTGCGTTTCCCTCTGCGCAACATAGCTGTCACGCTCTTCCCCCCTGTACATGTAGCTCAGTCCGATCTGCGCCCCGGGAACCAGGGTTGTCAGGACCTGTCCCCCCATGTTGAGGTTGTCATGCCAGTCATTCCGGACACCCGTGTATTCGTCATTGACAGACGTCCCCCCGTACCCCGTAACCGTGATCTGATCGTTCATTATCCTCGCACGGGCAGTAAGGCCGTCTATCGTCCCGTTGCCCACCCCCGCGTAGACCGCCTGGCGCCCGAGACTCAGATCGAGCATCCGGGCGATGTTGGCCCAGCGAAAGTAAAGGTTGTAGAACCGGACGTTCCCGTTGTCGCCGAAATCGTTCGTCCCGTTGACGGCCCCCTGGAGGTATGCGTGGACAGAGAAGTCGTGCTGCGCCATCGAAAGCTGCACCGACTGGAATGCCCGGAGGTACGTTTTTGAGCTCCCCACGGTGTCGAACCGCTGGAACGTGTAAAACGATGTCGTGAACCTGCCGTTCACAAGCTGGGCGGGAGCGGAGGCGCCCCCCAGGATGAGCAACGGCAGGAGTGCTGTAAGTGCTCGGGGTTTCACGTGTGTGTTTCCTCCTTTGTCGATCCGGCATTCAACCGGCATATCTCACGCGAGCGGCGTCCCCCCGGTTTTTTTCCCCTCCCCCGCCTGGCGGCGCTCGATCCGCCGGACGTACACGTACAAAGAGACGGCCAGGACCGTGATGATCAGTGTCGCCACCCCCAGGCCGAACCGCCTGAAATAAAACTCCTGCACCGTCTTCGTCGCCTCTTCTGCGACGGACGAATTCGTTGCGAGCCCTTTCGCTATCACCGCTGCGAACCGCGCCCCATCGAACGAATGGACCATTGTCCTCGCCTCCAGGGCGGCCTGGCGTGTATCGCGCAGCCTGAACTTTGCCTCGGCGATCTCCATCCCCTTCTGCTCCGCCTCCTCCACAAGCGAACGGGCCGATTTCTCTCCCAATTCCAGACTGTCCACCAGGACCCTCATCGTCCCGGCGGTGCTGTACCCCGAGTCCCCCGCGGAGTGGCACCGGATGCATAGGGCGTCGGGCCCGACACCGAGAAGTCCGGACGTTGCCGGGAGGATCTCATGGTTTCCGTGGCATGTTTCACACTCCGGCAGATTCGCCGCATCAAACGCCCCCTTGTGCGGACTGGAGGAGAACAGGTCGGCGTTCAGCGCATGGCAGGTGCCGCAGACCTTGGAAATGGACTCCACGCCGGGCGGGGTTGCGCCGTGGTTGCCATGGCAGCCGTTGCAGGCCGGCGCGCCAAGGTCTTTCTTCTCGAGCAGGGCGATCCCGTGAACGCTCATTGAGTATTTCGCGAACTGATCCGTCGGGATCCCGTAGCCGCGCATATGCACGGTATCGCTGTGGCACGAGGCGCACGTCCCGGGGATGTTCGTCGGGTAGACTCTCGACCTGACATCCTTTGCCTGGAGGATCCCGTGGCTCCCGTGGCAGCTCGCGCATTCGGCAACGCGGCCGTCTCCCGCCGCATTCCGGACCCCGTGGACACTCGTCCGGTACTTCTCGAGCTGATCGACCGCCAGACCCGGATTATACTGGCGCATGTACTTTGCATTGTTGTGGCAGGACGTGCAGGTCGCAACGACGTTCAGGGGATGCACGGGGGAGGAGGGATTGCTGACTGCGAGAATCCCGTGCGCACCGTGACACGTCGTGCACTGGACCATCCGTTCTTTACCGTTCAGGGAGAGACGGCCGTGAACGCTCTGCTGGAGAGCGGCGAACTGGCCCGTGGGGATCCGCGAATGGAAGCTTGCCATCCTTATGGAATCAGAGTGGCACCGCGCGCACATCAGGGAGATCCCGTCCCCAACGGGTTTTCCCAGGAACCCGGCCGTTTTGTTCATGGCCTGTTCCATGTCGTCGGTGGACGCGTTCCCTCCGTGGCAACCGGCACAGGTGACTCCCCGGGCGGCGTGTATGTCGTGCGCGAAGAGCGCGGAGGGTTTGTCGCCGAGTCCCTGGTGACAGGTCAGGCAGCCGTCCCGCGCATCCGCGCGGGAAAGAGGGGCGGAGGCAAGGAGAATCCACAAGAGTGCCGCAGCCGGGGCGAGGACCTGTTTCACAAAAACCATCCGAGTATTGTGAAGACGAGTATGTAGACGACAACGCCGATACCGATGTAGGAGATCTCCTTCCCCCGGAGCCCGCGGGAACTCTTCCTGTCCCAGAATGGGACGAGGAGCCAGATGAGCCCCGCGACGCCGAAGAGTCCGATCCCCAGCACTTCGCCGTCGAGAAACAGGATCCTGGGGGGGACGTATTTCAGACTCTGGAACATGAACAGAAAGTACCATTCCGGCCTGATCCCCGCGGGAGCCGACGCAAACGGGTCGGCTTTCCTTCCGAGCTCCCACGGGAAGAACACCGCGAGCACCGCAAGCACGTTCAGCACGATGAGCCAGAGGAGGACGTCACGGAGCATGAAGTTCGGGAAAAACGGCATCGTCTTCCGCTCGTGTGCCGCATCCAGCCCGAGGGGCTCGCTCATCCCCTGCCTCTGCACCAGGACAAGGTGAATGACGAGAAGGAACGTGAATATGCCGGGGAACAGGGCCACGTGGAATCCGAAGAACCGCGAAAGGGTCGCACCCGTGACATCCTCCCCCCCGCGAAGGAATATCATGAGCGGTTTGCCGACCACGGGAATCACTCCCGCGATGTCCGTGCCGACCTTTGTCGCGAAAAACGCCAGCTCGTTCCACGGGAGAAGGTAGCCGCTGAACCCGAAGCCGAGCCCGAGGAAGAGCATCAGCATCCCTGTGAGCCAGGTGATCTCGCGGGGATTCCGGTAGGACCGCTCGAAATACACGCTGAACATATGGATGACCGCCGCCAGGATAAACAGGTTGGCCGCCCAGCTGTGTATCGACCTGACGAGCCAGCCGAACTGCACCTTCGACATGATGAACTGTATGCTCTCGAACGCGAGCTGCTCGCTCCCCTTGTAGTAGAGAAGGAGCAGGATGCCGGTGGTGACCTGGATGATGAACAGGAAGAGGGCGACGCCGCCGAAGTAATACCAGACGGAANNATTTTTTTCCCATGAACTGGACCAAGTCGCTGATCTTGACCCTCTCGTCCAGCCAGGCGTAGAATTTCCGCAGCGGCTTCTTCATGTCTTCTTCAAGACGGAAACTTCGTCCCCCTGGACAATGACACGGTATTCCTCGAGCGGGCGCGGGGGGGGGCCTGAGATGTTCCGCCCCGTGAGATCATACTTACCGTTATGGCACGCACACCAGATCACGCCCAGGTCCTTTTTGTACTGGACGGTGCAGTCGAGGTGCGTGCACGTCGCAGAGAAAGCACGGAACTCCCCGTCGGCGGTCCGTATCAGGATCACCGGTTTCGACCCGAACCGGACGATCATCCCCGAGTCCTTCCCGATCTCGGCGATCTTCCCCACCTTTACGCTCGTCACCTCGACCTCGGCCTGCTTCGGCGGCTTCAGATAGGAGAACACCGGGTACGCCACGGCCGCAATCCAGGCGATGAATCCCCCCCCGAGTGCAAGCTTGAGGAAATCCCGCCTCTCCTGTCCCGCTTCCAGCGGGACATTCTGCCCTGACGCCGATGGCAGGGGTGCGAATTCATCCGGACGTGAGGACATCGTCTCTTCCGGCTAGTTGGAGTTATGACACTCGTTGCAGTTCGTCTCTTTCCACGCATCGCCGATATCCACAGGATGGCGATAGTCGATGCCCCCGAGGGAGAGCCGGAGCGTGTCCTGCTGGAACTGCTGCGCGAGGATCGTGTGGCACATATTGCAGTCCTTCGAAAGAGCCACGCCGCTTTCCGACACGTGCTTCCCGTCGTGACAGCGGAAGCACCCGGGGTAGTACATGTGTCCGATATTATCCGTGTAGGTCTTCCAGTTCACGCGCATAAACGGGAAATAGTTGCGGCTGTAGATCTTCCGGAGCTCCTCCACCGTCCGTTCGATCGCTCCCCTGTGTGAGGAGGCAAGGGCGGGATCCTTCGATGCATAATACTCCTCGACGGTGAGCTTTATGCTGTCCATCGCCGTGGCGGTGGACGAGTACGGGTACTCAAGTGCGCGCACCGAGAGCGCCTTGACACCCGGAAGCGACGGATCGATCCAGCCCAGCTCCATCACGTGGTTCACAGAGCGGGCCGGCGATTGGTAGATGTGCGTGGGTCGGTTGTGACAATCAATACAGTCCATCCGGCGCACAGGACGCTTCCCCAGCTCCTCGTCGCTCAGCGTGCTCTCGGTGCTCTTGTAAATCGTCACTTTGCCGTCGGGGTGCTTCGAGCGGATCCAGGGGATGACCTGGCGGGCCGAGTCGGCCGGGATGTACGTCAATTCATTTGCAATGTTCATGTGCCAGTGGATGCCGGATGTGGGTCCGGCTTCGATGTTCCCCCCTCCGATCTTGATGAGGAGGTTGAGGGACCACCGGGTGTTCTTCTCATCAGACATGAAGTAGGTGTTCTTGATCTCCTTCTCGCTGAAAAACTGTTTCGGCCAGTGGCACTGCTCGCACGTTTCCTGCGCCGGACGCAGGTTGGAGATCGGTGTGGGGATCGGGCGCGGGAATTTGTTGAACGTCACCGCATAGAGCTGATACGTCCCCGAAAGTTTGGACCGGACAAACCATCCCGCCCCGGGGCCGATGTGGCACTTCACGCATCCGACGCGGGCATGCGGAGAGTACTGGTACGCCGTGTATTCGGGCTCCATGACCGTGTGGCAGCTCTCCCCGCAGAACTGATCGGAGTCCGTGTGCTCATATGCCTCGAAGCTTCCGAATGCCGAGAACAGAAGGAGCAGGATTGTGCCGATCGCGACGAACCCGAACGCCGTCCGGTGGCGCGGGTTGTTGAAGTCGATCGCCGGGAGGTGATGTTCGATCTTTATTCCGGCGCGCGCACGCCTGTGTTCCCGCCACACGCCGATCAGGGCAATGATGAGTCCCACGACAAGGACCGCCGGCAACAGGACGAACGCGATGATCCCCATGTAGGGCTTCGGAGATCCGGACAGGGTCTCCAGGAGCATCAGGAAGAGGATCAGGCCGAAGCTGATCCCTGCGATGAGGCCTCCCGCAAGCGTCGCGGGATTATAGAACGAATTCGGTAAAATTCTTCTCATCAATCCATCCTCAGAGCCGGGGGCGATCCCGCAGGACCCCCGGAGGGGTCCCGCGGGACATCAACGTGACTACTTCTTCGGCGGACCGTGGTGCTCGATCTTCGCCCACATCTCCGTGATTTTGAACCCCTTGAACGTAGGGCTTTCCGAGTTATGGCATTTCTCGCAGAACTTCGCATCGGTCTTGTCGGGGAGGATCAAGCCCGCCTCTTTTGACTTTGCCAGGTCACCTTTGTTGTGCACCATCTTGTACGCTGATGCGGGACCATGACATGCCTCGCACGTCACGCCTTCCTCCTTCTTAAAGGTCGCTTCGACGTTTGTCGCGGCTCCGCCACCCGTGACGTGACATTTCAGGCATTCGGGGCTTTCCACCGCCGGCTTTGTCAGGCCTCGCTTTTTCGCAAACTCGTCGGCCTCCTTGGACTTCAGCGTCTCAAACGCTTTCGCATGCGCGCTCTTCTCCCAGACCGCGAATGCCTCTCCCTTGTCTTTCATCTTGTGGCACATCCCGCAGAACTTCGCCCCGACGTATTTGTTGTCGGCGGCGGCCGACCCGGCCATGAACAGGGCGGCGACGATCATCGCGACCATTGCGTTAAGTGTTCTCATGCAGAAGGTCCTCCTTGTGATATTGGTGGAAAAATGTACGACTTCAAAATGAGATTTGCCATGCGTTTCTACTGATATGCGAACAGCATTGCATAGAGGATCCACACGACAATGCCGAAACCCAGCCCCAGTGCGGTCCACGCGAACGCGCGGATTGTGCGAATGACGATCGGCGGATACGGGTCCACCAGGTGCTCGTCCAGCTTCCCCGCGTTCACGAGCGCTTCATATTCCGCGGGCTTGTCATCGCGGAATTCTCCGACCGGCATCCGGCCCGAGAACACCACAATGTCCATCGGAAATTTCTCGGGGCGGAGGTGGGTATTGAAGAAATGGACGGTGAAAATAAACCCGACGGCAAGAAGCGCTTCGTCGCTGTGTATGATTGTGGCGACATTGATCGTCCATCCCGGGAGGAGGAGCGTGAATAGTTCGGGGAACCAGAGCATCAGCCCCGTTGAGCCGATGACACAGATCCCCCAGAACACCGCGAAGTAATCGAATTTCTCCCAGTAGGTCCAACGGCCGTACCGCGGCCGGGGCCCCATGCCCAGGAACCACCTGAGCGACCCCACGAAATCCTTCAGGTCCCTCTTTGTTGGAAGCATGGTGTCGGGACCGGTGAGCAGAGCCTTCCACGATCCATACTCCCTCCTCTTCCGGCGGGCGAGATCATTGATGTGCAGGATGAATATCGTCCCCATGAGCACCGCCGCCATCCGGTGGATGTAGCCGGCAGTCTCATACCCTCCCAGGATGCGGGAAAGAATCCCCGCCCAGGCTGTATAGGAAAACTTGAGCGTCATCCCCGTGAGTGCGAGACTCATGAAACTGACGATCATCACGACGTGCAGGATCCTGTTCAGACGGCTGAACCGGAGGTACTGCCTCTCCCCCTGCAGGGGCTCGGCTCGGGGTTCCATGCGGGATCCGCCTTCGTCCGGTGTCATGCTTTCCCCTCCTCGGGCCGGGGCATCTCTTTCTTCCGGCGCATCTGGATGGCGCGCGGGAGCCAGAGGATCGTGTGAAGGCCGCCGACCACGAATGTACCGATCAGGAGTCCCGTCATCCCCCAGAACGTGTAGAAGAGAAACGGGTATTTCTGGGGGTCGTGGTGCGTCGCATGCGTCAGATATCCGGCGAAGCGGCGTGTCGCCCCCGGGTGGCATTTCTGGCAGGTCGCCACGACGTTCTCTCTGCTCAGGTGTGATTTCGGATCACCGATCGCCCGGATATCGTGCGCCCCGTGGCAGTCGTAGCATTTCGCGGTCTTGGTGTACCCGAGCTGGGACACCTTGCCGTGATACGTGTCAAAATATGTCTTCGTGATAGCCTCATGACATTTCCCGCACTGTATCATGATCGTCAGCTTGAAGCCCTCGGTATCCGCCCGCAGGATCGTATGAGCCGAATGGCAGTCATTGCACACCGGGAGACGCTTGTCCGTTTTCCCTCTCTGCGTTGCATGCACGCTTGCATTGAACATTTCCTCGATTCCGTGATGGCACCGCCCGCATGTCGAGGGGACGTTCCCGGGGTTGACGCTTGATTCGGGTGAAGCGACCGGCAGGACGCTGTGCGCCGTGTGGCAGTCCGTGCACGTCGCGGTCACGGTAAGCCCGCTCTTCAGCAATCCCTTCCCGTGGATGCTCTCCTGGTAACGCTCGATGATGTCGTGTTCCGTACCTGTGTAGCGGACCGCGGCCTTCTTCCCCTCGCGGTGGCAGCGCGCGCAGAGGTCGGGAATGTTTGTCGGGAAAGTGGGAGAAGCGGGATCCCGCTTCCCCAGCACGCCGTGTGTGCCGTGGCATTCATTGCACACCGGTGCGTTCGGGTCGTTCTTCGCCACCAGCATCCCATGCGTGCTCTTCTGATACAGGGCACCGATGTCGGCGTGGCAGGAGGAACAATCCACCTTCTTCGTGATCGTCTCGCACGGCCTCACTCTGGACGCATTGACTTCAGAATGGCACTGGCTGCATGCGGTCTTCAGATGCCGGGAACTCCTGAGCTCTCCCAGATTGACGAAAAGGGTGCGCCCCCCTTTCGAGGCGCGGATGCCGGGATCCCCGTGACACTTCATGCAGTCCGCATCGGCCATCCCCTGGTCGTAGAAGACCCTGCGGGCCTTGTGCGGCTGGTGGCAATCGACGCAGGCCGGGAGGGAGTTTGCCTCTTTCTCCCAGAGCTCCCCCCGGATGATCTTCCGGTGGACTGCTTCGATCGCCGAATGGCACTTGGTACATGTCGCCGCAATGTTCTTCCGGTTGATCGACGAGCGCGGGTCCGTGTGCCGCAGGATCGTGTGCGCCGTGTGGCAGGAGACGCACGTCGCCGCGACCGTGAGCCCTTTTTTCAGGAGCGCTTCCCCGTGAATGCTCTCGGAATAATTCGTGAGGATGTGATCCTCATGGATGACGCGCTGGCGCTGGACAGGCGATCCCTCCTGATGACATTTGCCGCAGACCCAGGGGATGCGCTGGGGAGCAACGGCCGACCGCGGATTCTTTACCGCGACGATGTCATGATACCCATGGCAGTCGGGACACCGCGGGGCGAGCTGGTCTCCCCGTGCGATCGCCCGGCCATGCAGGGATTCGGCGTGCTCCTTCTGCTCGAGCGTATGGCAGGGCCCGCAGTCCACCTTTGCCGGCGGCGAGCCGTGGGGAAGCTCTTTCCCTTGAAGGTCGCTGTGGCAGCCGACACAGGGCAACGCTGCGTGGATGGAGGTCCCGAATTTCTTCTCATCGACGAACAACGGGACAGACTTTCCCCCCCGTTGCGTCGCAAGCGATCTGTCGCCGTGGCAGCCGAGACAATCCGAGTTTTCCTGAGCCACCGCACCGGAGAGACCCCGGGCGAGACCCAGGCATGCCAGGAGGAAGTATCGCCGCACTATGAAAGAGGTCAGTTGCATCGCCCCGTCAGTTGAGCCTCACATCGATTCGCTTTTTTCGGCGAGCGCCCGTTTCCGTTGAATCTCCTCGAGCTCAAGAGGGTGCTCTTCGCCCATCTCTTCTTCGGTCAGCGTCCCCTTCCAGAAAGCGAGGTTCAGCGGATAGCTGTCCGGGTTGAAAATCACGAAATAGAAGTGCCAGACGATTATCGCCAGTGTTGCCAGCCATGCTTCATAATAGTGGACGGTCCGGGCGACGTCCCACCAGAGCTTCGTCAGGAGCCCCAGGAACGTGTTGTCGAACCAGAGGATTACTCCCGTCAGGCCCATGACAATCGTCCCCCAGACGAGGGCCCAGTATTCGCTCTTCTCGATGTAGCTGAACCGGCCGAATGCGGGCTTTCCCGACGTGAAACCGAGGTTGTACTTCATGACGGCAACAGCATCCCGGAGATCACCCGGCACGGGCATCAGGTCGCGCAGGAGCTGTTTCCCCCGGGGGACGTTGAGGACGTAGTAGCAATGATAGAGTCCGGCCAGCACGAGCAGCACCGCGGCGGTCCTGTGGAGTATCCCGCGTGCGGCGAACATGAGCGGGCTGATTTCGCCGATGGGAGCGACCCACCACGCATCCGGGAATTTGAGGGCAAACCCGGTTACGACAAGCGTGATAAAGCTCAGCGCAAGCGTGCCGTGCTGGATCCTCTCGCCGAGAGACATGCGCAGGTAGAGCCTGTGGCCGACATGGGTCCGCTCGAGCAATCCCCTCCTGTACATCAACTGCCGCCTCGATTTTCTCACAAAGTCGAGAAGGTTGTGCAGCATCATGCCGCCGATGACCACGGCGATGAGCAGTATGTATCCGGTGGAAACGAGGTAGAGGATGCTGTCATTGCGGGCCGTCGCGATGACGTGCACAGCCCCCTTCGTGAAGTTCGCGTTCGCCCCCGGGTGGCACGTCCCGCATGTCTTCGCCAGATTCTTCGCTGAGATCCGGGAGGTTGAATCGGTCGAGGGCTTGATATCGTGCACTCCGTGACAGCTGGCGCAGTTTGCGACCTCGACCGAGCCCGCCCTCCCGGCAAGACCATGGTAGCTGTCGGAGAAACTCTGGAACCGGTCGGAGGCCATCCCGAATTTCCGGGTCAGCCTCACCGACGCATGACAGGGAGAACAGACCTGGGCCGAAAGATTTTTTGCGGCGGTGGGAGAACCGGCATCCGCCGGCGAAAGGATGTTGTGCTCGCCGTGACAATCGGTACAGGTTGCCGACGCCCCCACCCCTGAGGCGAACGACGTCCCGTGTATGCTCCCCCGGTACTCCGCGAGCACATCCTTGTGACACCGTCCGCAGGTGGCCGCGATGTTCTTCCGCGCGACGTTTGAGGCCGGATTGACACCCTTCCTCATCTCATGGCTGCCGTGGCAGTCTACGCACGTGGCAGCGGCCGTGTTGCCGTTCCGCACCGACCGCGCATGGATGCTCTTCTCGTAACTCGATATGAAACCGGCGGAAGGGCCGACCTTTACCCGGACATCCGTGTTGTCCAGGTGGCACCTGAGGCACATGGCGACCACGTTCGAATGGCTGGTCTGCGCTGTCGAATCCGACCTCATTTTTACGTTGTGTTCGTCGTGGCAATCGATGCAGGTCGGCGCCCCCTTGACGCCGGAGGCGAGTGCGGCGCCGTGGTCAGAGGCCATGAATCTTGCCTCTTCAGCGGCATGGCACCTGGAGCATGTGGTGAGCGCAAACAGCTTTCTGGCCTCGGCCGTCTCCGCCGTCACCTTTACCACAGCATGCGTGCTATGGCAGTCAGAGCAGGCGGCCGCGGCCCCCCCTTTCAACGCTCCATGAACGCTCTGGCTGAAATGGGCAAACTGCTCCCCGTCATGGCAGGAGAGGCAGTTGACAGCCCGGATCTTCTTCGCGTGGGGGAGCTCGGACGGATTGAAACCCTCATGGCAGGAAACACACTCCAGGGCGCCGTGAGCCGACAGAGCCAACTTTCCGGCATCGACGTACAGGGAGATGGTCTTCCCCTTCCGGGATATCGTGGCCCCTTTGTCCGCATGGCAGGGAAGACAATCGGCGTTTCCTCCTGCGATGGCAGGTGGGGGCACGAGGAGGAGAAAACCCGAGATTAAGACAAAGGCGTTGCGTTTTGCCGGCATCAATCAGTCCCGGGGTACATCGGTACCCGTGATCATCAAACTTCGCTTGCTGTTGAATTTCCCTACGAATAGTAGAGAAATCGGGTCAATCAGCATGCCAAGGAAGTTCCAATCAATTTGTTGAATTTTGCCACATTCACGATCCAAAATGCCGAATTATTCCTATTTTTGCGATTCTTCCGATTGTGAGTTTTCATGCATGGGAATCCGGAGGGAAGGCGGGGGCGGAAGGAGCAGCGGGCTCAGGAGGTCAGAATTTCGTCAATTCGTTTTGAAACGACAGAGATTTCCACGGGCTTGTAGAAGACAGAATCGACCTGGCTCCTGATCGCCCGATCGAGAGCCACATCCCTCCCACTGTAGACATAGAGGACAATGATAGGAATTTTGGGGCGACCTGCACCGAGGACTTCGAGCCTCTTGACAAGGCAGTCAGAGGGGATTTCATCAACGATCGCCAGGTCGGCCCCGAAACATGTCGCGAGTTTTTCGAATGTGGCGATGTTCGTTGTCGTCACGGCATGGTACCGGTCCTGGAACAGGCTGGAGAGGCTGAAACAGAGATTGAGGTCGGGGCTGAATATCAATATCGTCTTCCGGTCACGGTCCTCTCCCGCCGACCCTTTCATCTCAGGATCCCGTTCGCCGATTGCGGTATGCGTGATATCATCTCCCAATTGACCCCTCAGCGCAAATGCAGTTCGTTCTCGATATCCTCGTCATGCAGAATGCTCTCGCGGACCGGAAGGGGCTTGACTGTCAGGACCGGGACGGCGGAAAGGCGGACGACCTTCTCCGCCACGCTCCCCATCACCGCATGTTTCACGCCGGTACGCCCGTGAGTCGCCATGACGATCAGGTCCACATTCTCTTCCTGGGAGAACCTCCTGATCTCTGCCGCGGGGTGGCCCGAACGGACGACCTGTGTAAGTCTTACGTCGGGGTCGACGTTCCGGGCAACAAATTCTGCGAGGGCTGCAACCGCCTGATCCTCGCTTCTGTGGTGGCCATGCTCATCGACGTGCAGCAGGAAGATGCGCGAGGCGTACAGAAGTCCGAATGACTGCGCATACTCCAGCGCTTCGAGCGAATACTGCGACAGGTCGGTCGTTACAAGTATTTTTTTCAGGTAGACCACAGCGATCGCTCCGGTTCACAACCGTTTATGTCAACATATGTGCCAACCGATACAGGGAAAGGGGTGGAATAAGTGGAGGAAAAACCGCAAACAGGGGGGCGGGAGTGGAAAATCTCAACAGCCCGCATTCCAAATAGTGGGAATCGTCCGGTGGGAATTCCTACGACTGCGAAGGTATGGCGAGCTCTTCGATTTTTCTGTAGAGGGACGAGAGACTGATCTTCAGGGCTTTCGCCGCCGCCTCCTTGTTGAATCCGTTCGCGCGGAGCACGTGAGTGATGAACTGGCGTTCGAACTCGTCCACAGCCTCCTTCATGGAGCGCCGGGCGTCGAAGGGGTAGAGCGCGTCCTGCCGCTGCTCGAAGAAGCCGGGGAGTTCGTTTTTGGAGACGAGGTTCCCCTCTGCGAATATCACGGCACGTTCGATGATGTTCTCCAGCTCCCTGATCTCCCCCTTCCAGGAATGCGCAAGGAGGCACTTCATCACCTCGTTGTCCACCCCCCTGACATCTTTGTTCATCTCCCGCGCATACTTCATCACAAAATGCTGTACCAGGAGAGGGATATCGTCCCCCCGTTCCGCCAGCGGGGGGAGGTTGATCTCGACAATGTTCAGCCGGTAGAACAGGTCCTCGCGATACCGTCCCGCCTCGACCTCCTTCTCCAGATTCTTGTTCGTCGAGGCGATGATGCGAACGTCAACGGTCTGGGAGGTGGATGTACCGACCGGGGTAATCTCCTTCAGCTCGATCGCACGGAGGAGCTTCACCTGCAGGTGGAGAGGGATCTCGCTCACTTCATCAAGGAATATGGACCCGCCGTCGGCCGATTTGAAATACCCGTCCCTGTCTGCCGTCGCGCCCGTGAAGGACCCCCTCTTGTGCCCGAAAAGCTCGCTTTCGAACAGGTTTTCGACGATCGCCCCGCAGTTGACGGGAACGAACGGTCTCGCGCTCCTCTTGCTGTTGAAATGGATTGCGCGGGCGACGAGCTCCTTTCCCGTCCCGCTTTTGCCGTAGATGAGGACGGTCCCGTCGGTGGAGGCCACCTTCCTGATGGTGTCGAACACCCTGGCCATCGCAGGGCTCTGTCCGACGATGTGGGAAAAATCGTATTGCCGGTGGAGCTCCCCCCGCAGCAGCTTGTTCTCCAGCGTCAGCCTCTTGCCGGCGATGATCCGCCGGATCTTGACGAGCAGCTCGTCGAATTCCACCGGCTTGAGTATGTAGTCGACCGCTCCCTTCCGGAGGGCGGCGATGGCGGAATCGATCGACCCGTACGCGGTGATGATGACCACCAGGGTCTCGGGGGAGAAATTCGCGACGTGCTCGAGCAGTTCGATCCCCTTCATCTCCGGCATCTCGAGATCGGTGAGCACGAGGTCGAACGACTCGGTTTTCATCATCTCGGCCGCGATCGCACCGTTCGCAGCCTCGCGCACGCTGTATCCCTCTTTCGCCAGAACAAAAGAGAGTGACTCGCGGATGATCTCCTCGTCATCGACGATAAGTATCGATTCAGACATCCCGTGTCCCCTTTCCGTTCAGCGGGAGCGTCATGCTGAACGATGTGCCTTTCCCCCACGTGCTGTGCACCGTGAGGTCGCCTCGAAAACTCCTGACAATCCCGTAGCTCACCCAGAGTCCCAGCCCCGTCCCTTCGCCCACCTGTTTCGTCGTGAAGAACGGCTCGAAGATCTTCGGGATGTGTTCGGGGCGGATGCCCGAGCCGTCATCGGCTATCGTGACGCGGACCAGTTCATTCTCCTTCTCCACTTCCGCCGTGATTACGCCGTGTCTCCCCTGCAGGGCGTCGACCGCGTTCAGGAGGATGTTGATGAAGACCTGCGCGATCTGGTCCGGCACCAGCGACAGCACCGGGATCTGCCGGCGGACATGGGTGACAAACGTAACATCCTTCGCCTTTTTCCCCATCTTGACGATTTCGACCGCATCCGTCAGCGACCTGACAAGATCGGTCGGCTGCACCAGGTAGCTGGAGGGGCGCGAAAAGTCCACCAGATCGCGGATGATCTTGGTGATCCTGTGCACCTGCGACTGGACGAGCCCGAGCTTCTCCTTCGCAAAGTCGTCCGTGAGCGTCCGGAGCAGCACCTGAACGATCGAGGAGATGGAAGCCAGGGGGTTCCCGACCTCGTGCGCGATCCCCGCGGCGAGCGTGCCGATGCTCTCCATCTTCTGGGAGTGCATAAGCTGCTGTTCGAGCTGGCGCTGCTCGGTGACGTCCCTGTGTGTCCCCAGGAACCCCACCACCTTCCCCTCGCCGTCGACAATGGGAGAAATCAGGAGCTGCGTAAAGAGGGCTTCACCGTTCTTCCTCGTGTTCTCGACCTCGCCGGTCCAGACCTTTCCCGCGTTGATCTGGTCCCAGGCGCGCTTCCAGAACTGCTTCGGGAATTTCCCGCTCGAGAGCTTGTTCGGGTTGGATCCGATCACCTCGTCCTTCGAGAACCCGGTTGCCTTCTCGAACGCCGGGTTGACGTAGACCATCCTCCCCTGTGCGTCGGTGATCTGGATGGGATTGACGGTATAGTGGACGACATTGGAAAACCGGAGGAGGTCGAGTTCCTTCTTCTTGAACTCGGACACGTCCCTCGCGATAACGTAGAGGAAGTCGGCCCCCACGCCGGCAATCCTTCGTATGAAAAGGAGCGCGTCGATCACGCCGCCGTCGGCGGCCTTGAACCGGGCCTCCGCTTCCGGAGAGCGCCCGGTGGTCCGCAGCACCGGAAGGAGAGGACGGGGGGAATCATCGGTCAGCAGCGAGTAAAACGATACGGGCCCCGAGGGAGTCTCGGGAAGTCCGAGCAGTTCGCGGGCCTTCCTGTTGTATACAAGGACATCCCGATCGCCCGAAACGACGAAACACATGTCGGGTATGATGTCGATGAAAATGTTCGCCAGACTCTGCTCGCCGCCCATACGCATCTCCTGATTTGCAAAGTACCGATTTAACGCCGGATTTCCAAGGAGCGCGCGGAGGCGGGCGTCCGTTCTTTCCATCAGATTGAGTATATTCCGGCATGTTCAAAGAGATTTTTGAAGAACATCTCCGCAGCGCCGGGCCGCCCCCCGAGGCTTCCGCCTCAGGCGCCTGCCGGACATACTCTTCCCGTGTATGCACGCTGTGCCATGCGTCAGGCGTGGAGTACCCGGCCGAAGCAAGGGCGCGCGACGCCGCACTCCGGGACTTCTGGGGGAAACTTCTCCTGGAGGCGCCTCTTGCACCGCTCGTTCCCTCTCCCCTTGGAAGGGAATACCGGACCGTGAGCAAGAGGAAAGCGTTCCCGCTCAAAGATGAAACAAGGCTCGGCCTCATCGATCCGGGGGAAGAGGACGGGCACCGCCCCGTGGACGTCATGGCCTGCCGGGTGGAGCCGGCGTCGCATGCCGCCGTGTATGCCCGCCTGCGGGAATCGATCCTTTCACCTTCTGCCCGGCTGCTGGTCCCCGCACTCCGTTACGTCATCGTCAAGGGAAACTACAGCGAGCTCGTCGTGATCCTGTCGGTCACGCGCATCGACGGCGCGATCGTCAGCGCAGTCAACACGCTGTCACGGGGGCTGACATCCGCGTGTCCTGATGTCCGGGGGGTCATGCTCTATGAGGACCGGAGCGACGGCAGGTATTACCTCGGCACGCGGAGCCCTGCGGCACGGGGGAGTACACGGAAGATATTCGGCGAAACGGAAATCTACCAGAAGTTCGGCGGGAAAGGCTTCCTCTTCCCCCCCCTTGCTTTTTCGCAGGTGAATGCGTCGCTCGTGGACGTCCTCATCGCGGAGGCGGGCCGGATGCTCGAGCTCTCGCCCGGTGACGACCTGTACGATCTCTATTGCGGCTACGGTCTGTTCACACTCACGCTCGGCACACGCGCACGCAGGGTGACGGGGATCGAACGGACCCCGGAATCGATCGACGCCGCGATCCGCAATGCGAAAAGACTGGGAGGTGCCAACGCAAGGTTCTTCCGGTCCGACATCACCGGAACGACACTCCCCCATCTCCTCCCGCGGGTACGGCCCCGGGACGTGGTTCTTCTCGATCCTCCCCGCGGCGGGACCGCCCCGGGGGTCATCGAATGCGTCGCCGCGCGCCGCCCCGCCCGGGTCGTCCATATGATCTGCAACATCGATATCATGCCGGCGGAAATCTCCCGGTGGAAAACCGCAGGGTACGCGCCCGTCAGGGGGGTCCCGTTCGATATGTTCCCGGGGACGGACGAGACGGAAGTGATGCTCCTGTTCGGACCGGCGGCGGAGAAGGGGGGTCAGCGGAGAGGGCCGAAGGGGATGTCCAGTACGCGGTAGTGCTTCCAGTCCCTGTAATCATAATGCCACCATTCGCCCGGGTCGACGGTGAACCCCTCCTCCTCCATGGATGCGCGGAGAAGGGCCCGCATCCTCCTTTCCTCCGGGCTCCCCCCGTCGTAGCGGGGTGAGGCGCGCACGGTGAACTCATCGTAGGCGCTCGGCATCCGGACTTCCTTCCCCACTTTGAGATCGTACAGCGTGCAGTCGACAGCACACCCCCGGTTGTGACGCGAGCCCTTCGACGGGTTCGCCACGAACCTGTGCAGAGACGGGGGCGTTTCGTCCCAGAATTTTTTCGTCACAGACCAGGGGCGGTACGCGTCCAGGACCAGGAGGCCGAACCCGCGTGAACGGAGCTTCCGGTGCACGCGCAGGAGCGCCTCGGCAGCCGGGCGTTGCAGGAACGCGCGCGCTTCGGGGTACACCGGACGCTTCATGAAATTGTCCTTCGTCGCGTAACGTATATCGAGGTGAAGTGTGGAATCGAGCCGGACGAGCTCCACGAGATCCGACGCGCGGAAGTCGCCCCGTTCGCGGGGCTGGGCCGGAACCGGAGCCGCAGGGAGCAGTGTGCAGAAGAGGGAGAATGTCAAAAAGCGCAATCGCATGGACGGAACCCGGTTCGACGGAATGCGCGGGGGGGGCCCCCAGCCTACTTCGCGGCCTCTCTCTCGAGTTTCTGCTGGCGCCGCCATTTCTTGAACGCCACATCGAACTGCGCGTAGAACTCACGGGCGTCGAACGGCGAGATGCTCAAGTCGGCGCTCTTCAGGGGGGTGTTCCACCACGGGATCACCATGCGCATGGTCCGGTACCCCGCGACGAGCTGTATCAGGATTTCCCCCTGGGCCGACCCGAAACCGAATGAATACGGCGGAAGGATGTTCAGCGCGACCTCCTTCAGCCAGACCCTGAATGTCATCGCGTTGTAGTCGCTGATCCTCCCGAAGGGATCGAGGATCTTGTACCGGAAAGGGCGGAGAGATTTGAGGCGGTTGTTGACAAGCGAGAGCTGAACGATTTCGGAGAAATGAATGGAGAGAGTCGTCCCTTCCCTGTAAATGATCCGCACCTGGTCTTCGATCAGATCGTACAGTTTGGGGCGGCCCCGGAGGAAGGGCACCACACCCAGATACCAGAGAGAGATGGCGTACCAGACGCATAGCGCGCTGGCGAGAATCCCGACCATGAGCTGCTCGACGATATCGACGGAGTGTGCACGCCCCAGGATTCTGATATAGGCGAAGATCGGGAGAATCGGAATGAGCATCAGGATAAGGGGAGGGGTGATGGCCAGGAGCGTCGCGCCGATGCTCGCTTTCGCGCTGGCGGACTGGTACAGTTTCTTCACGGCAACGTTCTTCCGCTCGAAGAAGTCCTTCGACTCCTCCTGCGAGTACATCTGACGGACCTTGTGACCGGACCGGCTCAGGTATTCCGCGGCCTTGTCCCATTGCTCCGCTTTCTCGTAGTGAAACGCCAGGAGCTCATAGAATTCCATCAGGCGGTCCGCGAACAGCTCCTCGATCGCCCGCGCGATGGCGCCGTGAAGCTCCTTCCGCTTGTTGAGCAGGATGGTGTTGTAGGCCACCTCCTGGATCAGGTAGTGCTTGAACAGGTACTCCGCTTCGTGGGCCTCGTCCTTTTCCAGTACAAGCTCCAGCGCCTTCAGCTCGGTGAGGTTGGTCGTGACATCGTTCTTTTTGTCGATCACGTGC